>CAXMSN010000017.1:0-19207 GCA_964196275.1 uncultured Kiloniellales bacterium
TCCCACCCGTATGCCAACGCTTCAGCAGCGGCATCTCGACCAGCCTCAGGACCGAACGACGCCATCAGGGCTTGACGAAGACGCAACTCGCTGTCCTCAACAAACTCTGTGAACGAACTCGATCTGACTTCATCGGGCAACACGTGGCATCCTCACAACGGTCATACCCAGTAAAGCCCAAACAACCCACAGCCGTATGGCAACAATCTTCAGGGACTCGAATCAACCACGCATATACGGCATTATGCACGCCGCGTGATGTGCGCATATGTGCCGTTATGCGTGCCTGAACTAGGCCGATGCGAGCCCTAGATGCGTCGGTTCAAATAGGGCCATATGGCCCTGTTCGAGGGGATTGAGTTGACGTAGCGTTCAAAGCGTGGCCGTAAGGAACGTCGGCGCGCTGTCGAAGAGTGGGGCTGCAGAAAGCAGGGGACGATGAGACGATTGCCGATCTTCTGCCAGAGCCACTGCCGCTCAACTAGAGGGTAAACCTCCTACGCGTCGTCTCGCCGGGCCTTCCCATCTTCGGCGAGACGACGAGCGGGATCAGATCTCCACATCACAGCCGACTACACATATCCGGCATGATGTATGCCTGATCAGATGCGCATATGTGCTGTGTCCTCAATGCCTCATTGCAACGCTTCGGCGTGGGTCATGCCAGTTATGCGCGCTAGTGCGTGGGGTAAACTTGGGCGAGGTGCCATGTCATCGGGGCACTGACGCTTCATACGGTCCATGGCGCGGGTGCTGCGGGGTCTATCCCGTATCTCCCGATCGCCGACCCAACCACATCGGCGCTCAAGGCGTGTTGGTCAACGAGGGATGTGAGAACCGCGACGACAACGTGCGGCGCGTCGACCTCAAAGAACGATCGCAGCGCTTCCCTCGTGTCGCTTCTTCCATATCCATCTGTGCCGAGCGTTGCGTACGGTTTTCGCATGAATGGAGCGATCTGATCAGGAACGGCCCTCATGTAGTCGGTTACGGCGACAATCGGTCCTCGGGAGGCCTCAAGGGCTTGGGCGACCCGCGGGATGCGTTGGTCTTGTTCAGGATGCAATCGGTTCCAACGAACCGTTGCCATTGCTTCTTCCCGAAGCTTCTTGTACGACGTCGCGCTCCACAGTTCTGCTCCCACGTCGAAGTGCTCGGAAAGTTCAGCCTGCGCCGCCCGTGCGGCCGCATGTGCGGGGCCGGAGAACAGGATGGTGGCGCCATGCTGATGTCCCCCAGGGGCGTCGGCGAACTTGTAGAGACCGTCCAGAATGCCGTCTTCGGATCCAGCCGGCATAGCTGGTTGGATGTACGGCTCGTTGTACAGCGTGAGGTAGTAGAAGACATCGTCCATATCCCCGTACATACGCCGGATGCCGCGTTCGATGATCGTGGCCATCTCGTAGGCGAACGCAGGGTCGTACGCCTCGCACGCGGGAATGGTCGACGCCAGGACGTGGCTGTGTCCGTCCTGATGCTGTAAACCTTCTCCGGGCAGCGTGGTACGGCCAGCCGTTGCTCCGAGCAAGAAGCCTCGCGCTCCCGCATCGGATGCTCCCCAGAGTGCGTCCCCGACCCGTTGAAAACCGAACATCGAGTAGTACGCGTAGAACGGGATCATCGGAACGCCCCGTGTGGCATACGAGGTAGCAGCGGCGATCCAGCTCGCTGTCGCCCCGGCCTCGGTAATTCCCTGCTCGAGCAGCTGTCCGTCCATCGACTCTTTGTAGGAGAGGATCAGATGGTGATCAACCGGTTCGTACAGCTGACCCTCTGGGGCATAGATACCAAGTTCCTTGAACAGAGCGTCCATCCCGAACGTTCGCCCCTCGTCGGGAATGATCGGAACGACCCTCTCGCCGATGTTCGGGTCCCTCGACAGGCTCCTTAGCAACCGCGTGAACGCGTTGGTGGTGGACACCTCAACCGTACCCGAGCCACCATCGAACTCAGCGAACGGGCTGTGGTCCGGTAGCTCGAGGCCACGCCTAACGGTGAGCCCGCGGCTCGGAAGCGGCCCGTTCAGAGATTCGCGGCGATCGAGAAGATACTTGTGTTCGGGCGACCCGTCTCCGAACCGCAGATAGGGTGGTTCACCCGACTCAAGATCCGCATCGGAAATCTCGTCGTGAAGGTGGAGTCGATCCCTGAGGCCACGGAGTTGGTCCCCGGTCAGCTTCTTGATCGAGTGCGTCGCGTTCTTGCCAGCGACATCAGCTCCGAGGGTCCATCCCTTGATGGTCTTGGCGATGATTACGGTCGGGGCCCCGTGCAGTTGCACAGCGGATTGGTATGCGGCGTAGACCTTGCGATGGTCGAGGCCTCCCCGACGAAGATCCCAGATCTCATCGTCTGACATATCCGCCACGAGCTCCTGGAGCTCTGCTTCCGGGCCAAAGAAGTGCTCTCGAATATACGCGCCTGATTCAGCCTTGTAGCGCTGGTATTCACCGTCCACCGTTGCGTTCATCTTGTTCACAAGAGCACCGTCAGCGTCTCGGGCGAGAATCGGATCCCAATCGGAGCCCCAGATCACTTTGATGACGTTCCATCCGGCTCCGCGGAACATTGCCTCGAGTTCCTGGATGATCTTCCCGTTTCCGCGGACGGGGCCGTCGAGCCGCTGAAGATTGGCGTTGACCACCCAGGTGAGGTTGTCCAGCTTCTCTCGCCCGGCAAGCGATATCGAACCGAGGGTTTCGGGCTCGTCCGTTTCTCCGTCGCCGAGGAAGCACCAGACTCTCGAGTCGGTGGTGTCGTCGATCCCCCGATTTCCCAAGTACCGCAGGAACTGAGCGTGGTAGATCGAATTGATGGGTCCCAAACCCATCGACACGGTGGGGTACTCCCAGAAGTCCGGCATGAGGCGCGGATGCGGATAGCTCGATAGCCCGGGCTCACCAATCTCTCTCCGGAACCGATCAAGGTCGCTCTCCGCCAGTCGCCCCTCAAGGAAGGCTCTCGCATAGATTCCTGGCGTCGCATGTCCCTGGAAGTAGACGTGATCCCCCGGCGTTCCATCGGCCTTGCCGCGGAAGAAATGGTTGAACCCGATTTCGTACAGCATCGCCGAGGAAGCGAACGTCGATAGATGGCCTCCGATGCCATCTGCCTCACGATTCGCTCGGATGACCATCGCAGCTGCATTCCACCGAATGAACCGGCGTATCCGCTTCTCCAAGAACTCATCTCCGGGATACGGTGTCTCGAACTCTGGGGGAATCGTGTTGATGTAGGGAGTCGATACCGAACCAGGCACACCGATGTTGCGCTGCCTCGCGTGCTCCATCAGACGAGCCATCAAGTACCTACCACGGGTCTCGCCATCGACCTCCAAGACATCGTCGAATGCTTCAAGCCACTCCTGCGTCTCCTCAGGGTCCTTGTCACTGAGTTGGTGAGTGAAGCCATCTATGTAGATGGGGCGTTCAGTCATGCGATGCTCCCTGAATCCAGTTGTCGGACATTACCAATGCGCGGTGTGCCTAGCTCCCGGCCTCATCGCAACGCCGTGACCTAAACTCACCACGCATAACCGGCATTATGCACACTCGGGGCTGATGATCCGCCAGACGTAGGTTTCCCGGTTTCGGTGAGGCCGAATCGGGTCAGGTTTGCTTACGGACCTGCTCAACGAGTTCGGCATCTGGCACATCCAGCAGCATCGAGAGCACCGCAACGTCCGATGCGCGGATCGTGAGGACCTTGCCGTTGAAGTCCTGCCTCTGCACCTGGATATTGCGGAGGAACCGGTCGATGACCTCGGAGATGGAGTCATCCAACTCCTCGATACGAGCGAGATCGATGGTCACCGCAATTGCAGACGAAGCTGCAAGTCCCGGAATGTCATCGACCGGAAGCAGCTGACTCACGGGGACGCCGTAGCAGATGGCGAGCCGGTGGAGACGAGGCACGGAAACACTACGCTCGCCACGCTCGTACGCGCCGAGCACAGCGGCCTTGAACTCGCCGTTCGTTGAACGATGTACGTCTTGAAGCGACATCGCACGCTGGCGACGTATCGAACGGAGCCGTCTACCGACTTCCTCGTTGTAGCCCATGCTGCCTTCCCCACAGCGCCTTGCCCACAGCGCTTGTGTCTTGTCTGTCCGACAGCGATGTCGAACACAGAGAGCGTAAACCCGAACACCCTCCGTCACATACTACCCGTCGAGATCACGATTATCAAGAGAGAAGTCACCAAAGCCGCTGACCTCAGCGGCGGAACAGGCCACGCTTCTTGGATACTGGATCTTCGCCACGCATACCGGCGTACCTGCGGAGGATCTCCTCCTGATCGCCATCAAGATCGGTCGGGACGGCAACCTCGATGTGGACGAGCATGTCACCCCTGCCCCGTCGCTGGAGCCTCGGAACGCCGTTCTTGCCGAGGCGATAGACCGTCTCAGGCTGGGTTCCAGGCGGGATCTCGAGCGGCTCCATTTCGCCGTCAAGCAGCGGGATCTCGATGTCGGTCCCGAAGGTAGCTTCGGTGAATCCGAGCGTGACGCGGTGGTGGAGATCGTCCCCGACCCTCTGGTACCTATCGTCGTCCTCGACACGTACCTCGACGTACACGTCACCCGCGGGCGCACCTCGTTGGCCCGCACCGCCTTTGCCGGTCAGCCTGAGCCTGGTGCCGGTGTCGACACCCTCAGGCAGCTCAACGGTCAACGTCTTGTCGCCAGCGGTTCTTCCCTCGCCGGCGCACACGTCACAAGGATCTTCGATCAGCGTTCCCGCTCCGTGACATTCCGGACACTCGACCACGGTCATCATCGTCCCGAGAAGCGTCTGCCTCGCGGCCTGGACTCTTCCCTGCCCCACACAGGTCCCGCATCGAACAGGATCTGTCCCTTCCTTGGCGCCCGATCCTGAGCACGTGTCGCACACAACGGCGGTTGCAAATGTGACGTCGCGCTCGACACCGAACGCCGCA
The DNA here is from genome assembly GCA_964196275.1 of uncultured Kiloniellales bacterium. GTDB lineage: Bacteria > Actinomycetota > Acidimicrobiia > Spongiisociales > UBA5794 > UBA5794. Next base: position 4,940 of record CAXMSN010000017.1, read on the forward strand.
TCGACCAATTCGAGGTCCATGCGGATGGCGATGTCGGCGCCCGCGGCTGGACCGCCGCGCCCCCCACCGAACCCGGCCGAGAAACCACCGAAGCCGCCACCAAAGAACTGCTGGAGGATGTCCTCGAGTCCGCCGAACTGGCTGAACAGGTCCTGCCCGCCGAACGTCTCTCCGCGGTCGTACCTCGCCCGCTTGGCATCATCCGAGAGCACTTCATATGCCTCAGCGATAGCACGGAACCGCTCTTCTGCGGTCGGATCGTCTGCGTTCGCATCTGGATGCGTCTCCCGTGCAAGTTTGCGAAACGCCTTCTTGATCTCGTCTGCGGTGGCATCTTTCGATACCCCGAGCACCTCGTAGTAATCCGTCACTGTTCAGCTCCCGAGCCGTCTCCGAGTTTCTCCGACACCTGTTCAACGACGCGAATCGTGCGCCGGTAGTTCATACGCATCGGGCCCATCACGCCGATCCTGCCCGTGCCACCGGACGGCAATTCATACGTCGTCGTCACAACTGCCAGATCGTCAACATCGCCGAGATCCGGCCCGAACCGAACGTGGGTTCCGTCCTCATCGTCCGTAACGAGGTCGACGAGCGATGCCTGTTGGTCGATCAGTTCAAGGAGGCTCTGCACCATCGTCAGATCGTTCCACAGCGAGGCCATCTGGGCTGTCCCGCCTACGTACACCTCGCGCTCATGGCCTCGTGCAGCCACAAGCTGCTGGCTCACGGGGCCGACGACCCTCCGCACCACCGCGGGAAGGTCCGACATCAACAGACGGGGGTCGAGCGGATCATCGAGCGTTCGGCCCTCGTACGCCGCGACGATCAGTCGCTCAGCAGCCTCGAGCGTCTCGAGGTCAGGCGTCATCCCGATGTCAACGAATTCCTGATGAACGCTTCCGTTGTCCGCAACCGCAACTGCCAAAACGACGGTTCCGCCAAGAGGGATGAGCCGTATCTGCGTCACGATCTCGGACGTCGCGCCAGGTCCGATGATGACGGATGGATAGGTCGTGAGTTCGCTGACGAACGTCGACGTATCCCGCAGGAGCTCCGAGACCTGTCGGTGAACATCATGGAAGAACGAGTCGATCTGATCCTTTGTGCCTTCCCTCAGACGTGCGGGGGCAAGATGATCGACATAGAACCGGTAACCCTGATGCGTAGGGACTCGACCAGAAGAAGTGTGCGGCTGCTCAACGAATCCATACGACTCAAGGCGTGCGAGGTCGTTGCGGATCGTCGCCGAAGAGACATCAAGTCCACTCCGCTCAAGAACCGATCCCGAGCTGACGGGCTCGCCCTCGCGGATGTACTCCTCTACGAGGGCCTTGAGTACTTGTGATCTTCGGTCGTCGAGCATCCTGCAAAGTTAGCAATCGCCAGCGGAGACTGATAACGCTTCCCTCACGACGGCGTCGGTCAGCATCGGGTCCAACACGACCAGTCGACCGTTCCTTTCGCCCATCACGCCTGCTTCGGTGAGGCGCTGGCCTGCCGCGGACTCGATAAAACACCGTGCGGTCGGACCGATCGGCACACCAGCGGCGAGTCGAAGACCGAGCATCAATCTGTCACCCTCAGCGGTGACGGAATCGATCGTCTCCTCACCGAGCCTCGGCCGTACACCACCTTCGACATCGGCGAGGTACCTGTCCAATCGGCGATGGTTCCTCCCGCGGCGGTCCGACCGGTGGTCGTGGGCTCCGAGACCGAACGCCACGTACTCGGCATGGGCCCACGTGGCGAGGTTGTAGTGGCACACATGCCCGACCCGCGCATGATTCGACAGTTCGTACCGGACAAGTCCTTCCCGTCCGGCGAGTTCGGCGAAGCGTTCGTATCGGGACGCCTGCGTGTCCGGGTCCGGCGTTGGCGCACCCGCCAAGACTTCGCGAGAGAGCACCGTGCCCGACTCGACCGTCAGACTGTAGGTCGACATGTGGTCTGGCCCGAGATCAAGGGCGGAACGGACGCTGTGCTCCCAGGATGCGTTGGTCTCGGATGGGTGGCCGAATATCAGGTCGAGCGACACCGACGAGATGCCAGCATTCCGTGCCGATTCGACAGTCGAAGCGATCGTGTCGGCATCGTGGCTCCTCCCAAGCGCGCTGAGAACCTCGTCGTCGAACGATTGGGCGCCAATCGATACGCGGTTGAATCCGACATCGACAAGCCCATCCGCAAGGTCGGCCGTCCAATCCTCAGGATTCGCCTCAAGCGAGATCTCGACGGAATCGGAGAAGCCGAATCGCTGCTCGATCGCTCGGACGATCGAGTCAAGCTGCTCGGCCGAGAGTCGTGTCGGGGTCCCCCCTCCGAAGTTGACGGCATCGAGGGGCCCGAATGTGCCCTCCATGCCGACCTCTGCGATGACGGCCGCCACGTACCTGTCGACGTCGGACCGGCCCTCGGAGGACTCGTCGACGATCGCGAAATCGCAGTACGGACAGCGACGAAGACAGAACGGCACGTGGACGTACGCAGATCGCCAGCCCGCAGCGACATCTGCAAGTCGAGCGTCGTCAGGGCGCAAACTCCGGAACTCGTCGGCTCGCACGGATGGCGTGTGCCTACTCATCCCCGATGGTGAGCGCAGCGACGAAGGCCTCCTGTGGCACCTCCACGGAGCCGACCATCTTCATGCGCTTCTTGCCCTCTTTCTGCCGTTCGAGCAATTTGCGCTTCCGGGTGATGTCACCGCCGTAGCACTTGGCTGTGACGTCCTTCCGCTTCGCCTTGATCGTCTCTCGCGAGATGATCCGCGACCCGATCGCCGCCTGTATGGGCACATCGAAGAGTTGCCGTGGGATCAGTTCTCTGAGGCGCTTCACCATGGCTCGTCCATAGTTGTAGGCCTTGTCCTTGTGAACGATGGTCGAGAAGGCGTCGACAGACTGCGAGTTCAAAAGAATGTCGACACGCACAAGATCGGAGGTCCGGTACTCGCTCGGTTCGTAGTCAAGGGACGCATACCCGCGAGTGCGCGACTTGAGTTGGTCGAAGAAGTCGAAGACGATCTCAGAGAGCGGCACCACGTAGTGTAATTCGACCCGCTCGGGACTCAGGTAGTTCATCTCCCCCATCTCGCCCCGCTTCGACTGGACCAGATCCATGACCGTGCCGATGTACTCGGACGGCGTGATGATCATGACGTCCACGTAGGGCTCCTCGATCGACTCCACATAGGCCTGGTCGGGGAGGTCCTGCGGGCTGTGGACAACGACCTTCGTACCGTCTGCGAGAAGCGCCCGGTACTCCACGGATGGCGCCGTAGCCACGAGGTCGAGGTCGTACTCACGCTCAAGGCGCTCCCTGACGATCTCCATATGAAGGAGTCCAAGGAACCCGCAACGAAACCCGAAACCGAGCGCACGAGACGTCTCGGCCTCGTAGACGAGGGACGAGTCGTTCAGCCTGAGCTTGTCGAGGGCATCCCTCAGGCGTTCGAAATCGTCGCCGTCGGTTGGAAACAGACCGGAGAAAACCATGGGTTTCGGTTCGTCATATCCGACGAGCGCGGTCACCGCTGGCCTTTTCACGTGGGTGACCGTATCTCCCACACGGATCAGGTCGATGTCCTTGACTCCGGTGATCAGATACCCGGCCTCGCCTGCCTCCAGCTGACCGGATGGTTCGATGTTCGGTCGGCGAACGCCGATCTCATCGGCAGTGAGATTCTCGTCCGTGGCCATGAACCGGATCTCGTCGCCCTCACGCAACACACCATCGACGACCCGTACCAAGGACACGACGCCCCTGTACGTGTCGTAGTAGGAGTCGAATACCAGGGCGCGGAGCGGCTCGTTCACGTCACCCCCGGGAGCAGGCAGACGGTCGATGACCGCCTCAAGAAGTTCGTCGATACCGGCTCCGCTCTTGGCGGAAACGCGAATCGCCTCATCGGGAGAGCCTCCGAGAATGCCCGCGAGCTCGGAAGCAACACGGTCAGGGTCGGCGGCGGGGAGATCGATCTTGTTGACGACCGGAATGATCTCAAGGCCACTCTCGATGGCCAAATAGGCGTTGGCCAACGTCTGTGCCTCAACCCCCTGCGACGCATCGACGAGCAACAGCGCACCCTCGCACGCCTCAAGGCTTCGCGATACCTCGTACGAGAAGTCGACGTGTCCGGGGGTGTCGATGATGTTGAGTTCGTACGTTTCGCCGTCTTGGGCCGTGTAATCGATTCGAACTGCGTTGGCTTTGATCGTGATACCCCGCTCACGCTCGAGATCCATCGTGTCGAGCAACTGATCGCGCATGTCGCGTTCTGAGATGGCACCGGTGCGCTCAAGCAGTCGATCGGCAAGTGTCGATTTGCCGTGATCAATGTGAGCGATGATGCTGAAGTTGCGGATGCGCGGCTGATCCATGCGTGTCTCCGGAGGGGCCCGACGAAACGGGCGACAGATTCAGTGTACCGTTGCGGCGCCCTGGTGCTATTCTCCAATCGATTCCCACCACACCTCGTGAGGTTCTATTTTCCATGGCCAATATCAAGTCACAGATCAAGCGCAACCGGCAGACGGTTCGTCGCAACGAACGCAACAAGGCGATTCGCTCAGAGCTCAGAACGCGAGCCAAGCAAGCCGTCGATGCTGCAGAGTCCGGCGACTCGGCGAAAGCTGAAGAACTGTTGCGGCTCGCACAGAAGCGCATCGACATGGCAGTCACCAAGGGCGTGCTCCACAAGAACACAGCCGCGCGGCGCAAGTCCCGTCTCACGGGCCAGGTTCGCTCGATCCTCGCCGCCTGAAATCCATCATGTCTGACGGAACTGGCAAATGGATGACGCCTGCAGCTCTTGAGAAGCTTCAGGCCGAGTACGACAACCTCACAACGGAAGGTCGCGATGTCGTTGTCGCGCGCATTGCTGAGGCACGCGCCCACGGTGATCTCAAAGAGAACGCCGAATACGACTCAGCCAAGAACGATCAAGGCCTGATGGAGGCTCGGATCCGCCAACTGAAGGACCTCATCGAGAACGCCATCGTGAGCGAGGTCGATGATTCAGGCGCGATCGAGATAGGCACCGTTGCAACGGTGGTCGACGAAGACGGCGACGAGATGGAGTTCTTCGTTGCTGCCCCAGAGAACAAGGTGGTCGGCATCATGCTGGCATCACCCGACTCGCCACTCGGTTCAGCTCTCCTCGGCAAGCGCCCCGGCGAAGAAGCCACCTACAAAGCACCCGGCGGAACCTTCACCTACAAAGTGAAAAGCGTAAGGATCTACTAGGCGGTCGCTCCGGTAGTACGTAGTACGTAGTACGTACAACAAAGTACGGACCACGTATTGGGTGGTCCTCTGCTACCTGCTCATCCAGCGGCTCATTGCGACGGTGAGGCGTTCCAGGGTCACTCGGTGGGTTGCCTCGGGTTGGGTCTTGAGGGTGAGCTCGGCTCTTGCAAGGGCACGCACACAATTGGCAAGCGCTTGACCGTTGGCACGGGTCTTTCGTTCCCAGATCTTCTTCGTTGCGTAGGAGTTCGGATTGCTGTTCGCCCACTCGGCGAAGGTTTCATAATCGGGGGCGATAGCGGCGAGTGATCGCTTCCGCACCTCACCTTCAAGATATGAGAGCAGGACCAAGGGGTGGTTGTGCACGAGGAAGGCTGAGAGTCGCAGCAGCGCCTGGTCGTGATCGCCAGACATGATGGCGTCCCCAAGGAACCACATCGGCTCGTCCGGCCGGTTGTCGAACCTATCGCGAATGTCCTCAGCGCTGATCACGCCTCCCGAGATCGCCAACTGGTCCACCGCACGACGCATCGCTGCGATGTCACCGCCGAAGCTCTTCACCAGTTCAGCGCGCGCTTCACCATCGATGCGAAGGCCGTTGTCCCTGGCGTACTGGACGATCCATGCGTTCGAGTCACGCGAGGATGTGGGCTTGACGGTGACGGCCTTGCCTTGAGCTACCACCGCCTTCTTGAGGGCTGCAGCCATCGCACCAGAGGACGCGAACACCGCAACGACCTGCGTTTCGTCTGCATGGCCAAGCATCTCGACGATGACATCGACCTCGCCTTTGAGCAGATTCTGTGCATCCATCACGAGCAGTCCGTTCGCACCGCCGAACAGTGAGCCCGACTGCAGCGCAGGCACGATCGCGTGTACTTGATCACGCAGCGCAGCACCGTCATCCGATGTCCCGCCGCCGCGCCCGGGAACGTCGACTCGGGTGGGAGAATCGACGTCAGCCTCACTGAACGCGTCATCTGCCATTTGTAACATCTGTTCGCGCTCGGATGCCCCGGCATCCTTGGGTCCTGTGATCGCAAGCCAAGCCATGGCTGCACCCTATCGGTTCGTCGGTGTCAGCGGGATGGAGACGTCACCCTCCTCGGGCGTCGACCGTACATCGACACGCATTCCCTCGAGCACCGCGAGGACATCGGGATGTGGATGCCCATATGTGTTCGGGCCATACGACAGGACGGCCGTCTCCCCGACGGTCGACGTCAGCCATCTCAGATCCGTCGTTGCCGATCCGTGGTGCGGAACGACGATCACATCGGGCTGGACTGCGGGCAACTCTCTCTGACCGACAGACTCGATGTCGCCGGGAAGAAGGAGCGTCACGCCGGCGGTCAGTAGGAGCACTATCGAACCGTCGTTCTCGGAAGCGAAGCGCCGGTGTGGCGAAAGGACCTCGACTCGGACCGACCCAACTCGAAACTGGTCTCCCCTTCCCACCTCGACGATGTCCGTGTTGGATGCGGATGCCGCCTCACCGGCGGGCCCAGCGGCAGCGAACCGGCTCACGATGAGCGTCGCAACGTTCCCACCGGTAATGAGGTCAACAAGGCCTCCGGCGTGATCGAGGTCGTTGTGCGATACAACGGCGATGTCGACGCTTCGTACTCCGTGACGCCTCAGGGCTCTGTCGAGGACCCTCGGGTCGGAGCCGCCGTCCATCAAGAGGGTCGATCCGTCCGGGACCTGAAGCAGGATCGCATCTCCTTGCCCAACGTCGAGCACCGTGACGGTGGCAATCGCCGGCCACGGTTCACTCCAAGGCATCGATGCCGCGACGACAACTATCACGGCAACTGCCAATGGGCGTGATCCGCGCAATGCGACGAGTGAGGCTGCCACGACCGTCAGGACTGAGGAACCGAGCCCGAGCTGGGGCCCGTTTGCGGCGACCCCCGCTATCCACAGCACAACCTCGCCTCCGAGTCTGGCGAGCCAGGCGAAAGGGACAATAAGCACGCCCGCGGTGGCCAGGAGCGTGGTGCCAGCGACGATCGGCCCCGCGATCAGGTTCGTGAGGGGGGCAGCAAGCGGGAGCGTGCCGAACACCGACAAGATGATCGGTGCCACTGCGACCTGGGCTCCGACGGTCGTGAGCAAGGGAACCCAAAGCCATCGAGGCGTCTTGCCGCGGGCCATTCGGATCCCAACAAGGACGCCTGCAGTCGCAGCCACCGACAATTGGAACCCGACGGACGAAACCAACTCCCCAGACACGAGGACCAACAGCGTCACCGCGGTGCCGAGCGCCATCCACGGATCAACGGGGATTCCGAACCATCCTCCTGTCAGTGGCACCGCTGCCATCACCGATGCCCTGATCACAGACGGCTCCCACCGAGTAACCACAGCGAACAGCCCAAGCCCGATAAAGCCAACGACAACGCGCAGTCGCGGACGGATCGAGAGTGGTGCGGTCAGGAACCACCAGATAATGAGGAACAGCGCGACGTTGGATCCTGATACAGCGACGAAGTGAGCGAGGCCAGCTCGGCGAAGGTTCTCCTCGTCCCCAGCCAGCATGAGATCCGTGTCTCCCGTAAGGAAGCCAGAGAGGAGGCCGTCGGCCCGATGGGATCCGCTGTATCGAGTGCGCACCGATGCCCTGATGAGGTTCCCGCCTGCGACGAGCGGGTTGACCGTTCCGTGATGTTCGATGACGTCACGAACCAAGAGCACCCCGGCGACAGACTCGTCCCTGACGCGTCGCTGCCCGGGCGTCATGACGCCCGAGACGGTGACGGTCGACCCGACTGTGATGTCAGCGGGAAGGTCCTGCACAGCGACACGCGGACCATCCCACCTACTCCCCCACATTGCCAGCAGTTCGCCGACAGCAAGGCCGTAGGACGCGTTGGCCGCGTCTTCAGCGACTCGGATGGTCGCTTCGACCCGCCCTGCCGGGACGTCGGCATCCGCAGATTCCTGCGCTCGCGCCGAACTCGCCAGTCCTGATAGAACACCAAGGGCAACGAACACCACCGCGACCCACGCTCGCGGTCGGACACTCAGCACGACCACAGCAACCACGCCCGCGAGCACCATCGCAGGGAGGGATCCAAGAGCTGCTGCCGCACCCAGCCATACGCTGGCAGCCGCAGCGAGGCACCACGCCGCTGGGTTCGGCAGGACGAGGTGCTTCAAGGCGCCGAGATCGCATCCCGCATCGCAGCTAGCTTCGCTTCGCCGATCCCTGGAACGTCGAGAAGGTCCTCCACCGTCGAGAACGGGCCGTTCTGCTCTCTATGCAGCACGATGCGAGCAGCGAGCACAGGGCCCACGCCCGGGAGCGCTTCTAATGCGGAGGCGTCTGCGGCGTTGACGTCAACGCCTTCCTCTGTGGCTGGGGATACTCCCGTCTCACCCTTGAACGGAACGATGATCCTCTCGCCGTCCCTCACGGCGGCTGCAAGGTTGATGCGGGTCAGATCCGCGGCAAGCGTCGCGCCGCCTGCAGCGATCACGACGTCCATCACACGGGATTCCGACGGAACGACCACCACGCCGGCGTCCAACACGGCACCGGACACGTGCACGGTGATGGATGAACTGTCGACCCGCGCCACGGGATCGACATTCGGCCGTGGTGGAGCAGGTTCAGTCGTCCCGAGTCCAAACCACACAACGCCTCCGACGAGCACCAGAACACCAAGACCAACGACAGTGAATGAAAGATGTGGGGCGCGAGCGTTCATCGTGAAGCACCGCGCCGCATAGACGTTGTACACGATGAGCCCTCACAGGGGAAGACCCCTGCGCGGGCTCGTCTCAGTCGGCATCGGTGTAGATGCGCAGCGCGCCACTTGCCGCGGCTGGCTAACCGCCGATGAGCATCAAGCCGAAGCGGGCGATCGCATCGACCTGCTCGAGTTCCTCGAGTTGGAGTTCGAGCCACTCTGTGATCTCCGGGCCCCAGACGATGAGGAACGCTGCGAGCAGGTTGACCCCGGAGTGCAGCGCGATCGAGAGCGACAGGTCGCCGCGATGGAGCGCAGCCCAGGCGAGCACGACTCCAATGAAGAAGAGACCGGGAACCGCGGCTCTCGCATCCCAGTCCAACAGCGGGTGGATGAGCGAGAACACCGCGGCGCTGACGATGATCGAGGGCCATTTGCCCATGAAGCGCCCGAGCCAGGGAAGCAGCATGCCTCGATAGATGATCTCCTCGATCACCGGTGCCAACACTGCCACAGCGAGGAAGATCCCGAGCACCTCCAACGTCGTTTCCGATGATCCTGCGATGTCTGCAACACCCTGGGAGGGAGCGCCTTCGGGAAAGAGCAACTGCACGAATGGGATCGAGACCAGGACTGCTGCGATCTGCACGCCCATACCGGCGAAGACAGCCCACCAGTCCTTGCCTCTGAGCACGAGTCCAACATCTGCCGCCCACGATCCAGAGCCCACGGTCCGTGAGAAGAGTGCCACGACCACGAACGAGCCAGCGAACTGGGCGATGAAGACCGCGGCAAAGGGCAGTGGTGAGAGCGGATCTACGTCAGAAGCGACAATGATCCCTGCCACGAGTCCGGCGGCGAAGATGCCACCGACCAGTACGGCAAGCATCCAGACGATCAATGCCTTGCTCGACACCCGGCTGCGTTGAACGGGAAGGTATCCGGGGGGTGGAGGCGGTGGGTGTCCCATCAGGACGGGTTGCTTGCGGCGTAGGCGTCGACCTCGTACGAGATCGATCGGTATGAGGTCTCGTGGGAGATGCCGAGGACCCGGTAACGGAAGTACTGGCTCAGGTATCGGGGCAGGAACCACCGACCGTCTCTTCTCCACTGGGCGACGTGCACCAGTTCATGGACGACGAGATCGGGGTGGAGGCCAGCGACGACGTCGTCGAACGTCTCGGGCCGAATGAAGATGCGGTCGCCAAGCGTGATCGCCGCGGCGCGATCACCGAGCATTGTGCGCATCGGGCGTGGCATCTCGGTGAACGTCACATCTCGGAACTCCGACGGATCCACCGAAAGACCTGACCGAACAATGACGCTCTCCGCCGTCGCCATCAGACGACGAGGCTTACGACGTTCGGCAGCTTGGCGATCACCTTGCGAGGATCGGCACCGCCCGTGTGGGCCTGGACCCTTTCGGAAGCGAGAGCGAGCGTAACCGCTTGCTCTTGCGTGATTCCGACGGGAACCTCGATGCGATCTCGCACCCTTCCGTTCACCTGGACGACCATGGTGACCATGTCGACGGCAGTCAACTCTTCGTCGTACACCGGCCACGGAGCGACGACGACCGACTCCTCCTTGCCCAGGCGCTGCCAGAGTTCCTCTGCGATATGGGGGGCCAGCGGAGCGAGAAGCCTCGGAAACACGGAAGCGATGTCTGCCGGGACCAGCGGTTCGGCGACGAGCGCATTGTTCAACTCGAAGAGCCTTGCGACAGCGGTGTTGAAGTGGAGGTTCTCCATATCCGTGGTGACCGACTCGATCGTTCGGTGCAACAGCACGTTCAGGTCTCCTTGCGACGGCTCGTCGGAAACCATGATCTCCCCCGTCTCTTCATCGACGAAGTTTCGCCACAGCCGCTGAAGGAATCGGTGGACGCCCACGATGTCCCGTGTGGACCACGGCCTCGACGTGTCGAGCGGGCCCATGAACATCTCGAACAGCCTCAGCGTGTCGACGCCGTATTCGTCGAAGATGTCATCCGGGTTCACAGAGTTCTTGAGCGACTTCCCCATCTTGCCGTAGTGGCGCGTCACCACCTCGCCGTTGTATGTGAACTCGCCGCCAGCTTCCACGACCTCATCGGCAGGCACGTACACACCGCGACTGTCGGCGAAGGCGTCGGCGAGGATGTAGCCCTGAGGGAAGAGCCTGCCGAATGGTTCCGCGGTTCCGACGAACCCGAGGTCGTTGAGCACCTTGTGCCAGAAGCGTGCATAGAGCAAGTGCAGCACAGCGTGCTCCACGCCTCCGACATAGAGATCGACGCCGTCATCGCCCATCCAATATCGCTCGGCTTCTTCGGAGACAAGCTCGGCTTCGTTGTTCGGGTCGAGATATCGGAGGTAGTACCAACATGATCCGGCCCACTGGGGCATCGTGTTGAGCTCCCGCGTGTACGTCACGCCGTCGATATCGACGTACTTCCAGTCATCTTCGGCCTTCACGAGCAGGGGCGTCGGATCCGCGTTCTCGTCATCGGAGACGTTCGGGCTGTAGTCATCGATCTCAGGAAGCCGGAGCGGTAACTCGTCGAGAGGGACGGCACGCAGTTCGCCGTTCGGGCCATGGAGTATCGGGATCGGTTCGCCCCAGTACCGCTGGCGGGAGAACAGCCAATCCCGCAGCTTGTAGTTGATCGTCCCCGCACCTGCTCCATTGAGTTCGAGCCATGCGATCGTCTTGCTCTTCGCATCGTTGATGTCGAGGCCGTCGAGGAATCCACTGTTCATGGCTGGGCCCTCGCCCGTGTAGGCATCGCCGGTGAAGTCGGGCGGCGGCTGCACCGTGCGGACGATCGGAAGGTCGAATGCCTCAGCGAATTCCCAGTCACGCTCATCCTGGCCAGGTACAGCCATGATCGCACCGGTTCCGTATCCCATGAGCACGTAGTCGGCAACGAAGATCGGGATATCCTCGCCGTTGAGCGGGTTCACCGCGAAGGCACCCGTGAACACACCTGTCTTGTCTCGTTCTTCGATCTGGCGCTCAAGCTCCGACTTGCGAGAGGCGGCGAGCCGGTATGCCTCGATCGCTGTCGCCGGGTCATCAATGCCGAGGGTCCACGAGGGTTTCGTCCCCTCCGGCCATGAATCGGTTGTGATCTCATCGACGATCGGATGCTCGGGTGCCAACACCATGTAGGTCGCACCGAACACGGTATCCGGTCGTGTGGTGAAGACCTTCAGCTGACCGTGGCCCTCGACCTCGAACACGATGTGTGCGCCTTCGGATCTTCCGATCCAATTCCGCTGCATGGTCTTGACCGACAGCGGCCAGTCCACGGTCTCCAGGTCATCAAGGAGTCGGTCGGCGTACGCCGTGATGCGAAGCATCCACTGGCGAAGCGGTCGCTGGTACACGGGGTGGTTGCCGCGCTCGGATCGCCCTTCTGCGGTCACTTCTTCATTCGCAAGCACCGTTCCCAATGCCGGGCACCAGTTGACCGCCACCTCATCGATGTAGGCGAGCCGCTGGCTGTCGAGGTACGTCGCACGATCGGCAGGTGCGAGGTTGTGCCACGCGACACCGTCAGCGTCCTTCTCACCTGCCTCCATCTCCGCCACAAGGTCAGGGATCGGCCTCGCTGTCTGCAGATCGACGTCGAACCAGGAGTCGAACAGTTTCAGGAAGATCCACTGGGTCCACTTGTAGTAATCAGGATCAGTGGTCGCAAACGACCGATCCCAATCGTATGAGAACCCGAACGCCTTGAGCTGGCGCGTGTAGTTCTCAAGGTTCCTGTCTGTGGTGATACGGGGGTGAACCCCTGTCTCGACGGCGTACTGCTCAGCGGGAAGACCGAACGCATCGAACGCCATCGGGTGAAGCACGTTCGCGCCACGCATCCGGTGGTAGCGCGAGAAGATGTCGGTTCCGATGTAGCCGAGCGGGTGGCCGACGTGGAGTCCCGCACCCGACGGATACGGGAACATGTCGAGGATGTACATCTTCGGCTTGGAGGGATCGAACCCTTCGTCGCCGGGATTCGGGACGCGGTACATCCCCTGGTCAGCCCACGTTCGCTGCCAGCGCTGCTCGATCTCCTTGAAGTCGTACGAAGCCATCGCTCTCCTGTGGAGCCGCAACATTACCGCGTTGGAGAGGGTCTGATGCTTTCGCGGCAGTGAGCGGCGAGCGGTCAGCGACCGAGGTCGGGATTTTCCTGGTAGACCCGAGTCCTGATGGTGTAGGCCGAATCGCCAGAGAGGATGCCGCCTCGGCCGAAGAGCCTTCCCGCCTGCCAGTTCGACAGTCCAAGTTCGGGACGGGAGAGGGCATATTGGCCGTCGACCCATCGCGTGAACCCATTGCCGACGAAAGGGGCATCGATCGCGGCGAAAAAGCGGTCCTGCTCGGCCTCGTCATCCGAGATCAGCGATGCCGCGAACCGTGGGCTGTAGCTGTTGAACCAGGCCACTGCCTGCTCTACGTCGTCCACGACCGCAACCGTCACCTCGGGGCTGTCCTCCCACTCCCACTCCTCACCGAGGCGATCCTCACTGATCGGCTCGGCCTGAGGTTCGTCAGACGGACCGGAGGCTCGTGCGATCGGAACAACACGCCCGAACCAATCGGACGGCACGGCATGCTCGCTTCCCTCAAGGACATGCAGCTTGACGTTCACGCCTCTTCGTTCCCCTGCACGTTCGATTGCATGGAGGAACGCAGGCATGAGCTCCGCCGCGATCGATCTCGGGATGCATGCCGTATTCAGGGTGTTGCACACCTTGCGGTCGAGCGAGTGATACACCGCAGCACCGAACGATTGAGGATCCGCAGACTCTCCCGCAACGATCCACGCACCGCCCGTGCCATGCAGGCTCACGGCGTTCCCTGCCTGTCTGGCTACAGCACCAAGCCTTGTCGTTGCCTGTCCCGACCCACGCGCTACCGCAAGGCTGAGGCGCGGGTCACTCATCATCGCGAGACCGGACGCCCTCGAGGCATCCGAGACGAGGCTCGCAGCACCAGAAGGCAGACCGCTCGCAGCAAGCGACGGGTCCAAGGCGTGTTCGACGATGGCTTGGGCCGTTCCGAGCGCATCAGACCCGATCCGGAAGACGACAGTGTTACCGCCGCGCAGCACACCCGTTGCGTCTGCGAAGACGTTCGGACGCCCCTCGAAAACGAAGCCCACGACACCGAGCCCGTCGACGACCTGCTCAACCCTCCAGCCATCATGCTCGATCGTTTCAGACACCTTGCCGCGGCCGCTCGGTGCTTCCGCCCAAACGTTGAGACCCTCGATCATCCCTGTGCGCATACGATCGTCGAGGATCAGTCTGGTCACGCTGCGATTCCGCTCACGCGCAGC
>CAXMSN010000018.1:0-12453 GCA_964196275.1 uncultured Kiloniellales bacterium
GTGGGTCTCAAGACGATTGAGGCCCTGGATGAATTCCGTCTTGGGTGAGAAGAAGTCGCTGAGCTCGAACGCGGTCTCGACTTGTGTCGCTCCGTAGAGGCCCGCAACAGCGAGGACGCCGACTACGGGGAGCGTGAACACCCGCCAGCGTGCGAGGAAGTGGACAACGGTGCCTGCGGCCTTGAATCCGTGGCCCGCACCCTTCACCTCATCGGTCGTGGGCCGGCCCTTCTCAGCAGCGTGCGCATTGCGTCGCCCCGTTCGCCACATGGGAGGGAGGACGAAGAGTCCGATGAAGATCACCGTTGCGACGGCGCCGAACATGGCCATCATCGCTGCCATGGAGACGACGACGCCCGCAATGATCGATACGAAGAGAAACCCGAACTTGTGCGCGATCATCATTCCGCGGTCAGCAGGGTTCGGCCCGACGCGTTCTTCTATGGCGAGCACAACCTTAGGAGATACCCAGCCGAGCAGCAGGTACGCGATGAACAATCCAATGGCGGCAGCGAACCCGAACTCGATGATGGCCTCGATCCCGGATGCGGCGTTCGAAAGGAAGGCTGCGATGGACGTGGCGGCTGCGAGCGTCAAGGCAGAGAACACAGCGACCATCCCCACGGGGTACGCGCGCGAGCGCGGCTCGCCATCAACTTGTGCCTCTCTCACGCGACCCATTCCGTGGATGAAGAAGTCGACGCCGAACGCGATCAGGGTTATCGGCAGAATGAACACGACCAGAGCTGAGCCCATGTTGATACTCGCCAAGCCGAGGATTCCGTTGTAGAAGAGCAGCATGAGCGCCAAGGCGGTCGCAGCGACAACAGCGGCCCAATACGACCTCAGCAACGCACCGACAAGCAGAACGATGATCGCAACAGCAAGGAAGATGAAGGGAGCACCTGCACCCAACTGCTCGTCGCCTGTGAGGTTCGAGTCGATACCGAGCCCGATCGCCCGCATGTGCTGCTGATCGCCTTGCAGGTTCGTCTGGACGGTTCTCAGCCACGTTTCGGCATTGATGTTCTGGACAACGTCTTCACCGTCGTCCGTTTCAGCGTCGCCGCCTTCGAACGTATCGATGTCGTAGCGGACGGAAGCCAGAAAGGCCGGCGAGCGCCATACGGTGATCGTGGTGCCCCCGACGGAACCCGGTTCAGCGGTCGCGGTGTCTGCAAGCGTGAATCGGAGTGCGCCGAGGGGGCTGTCGTCTGCAAGCAAGTCGCTAAGAACGATCTTCACGTCACCATCTGTCGCACTGGCGAGACCGGACGGTAGGGCCGCATCGACGGCGTCGGCGAGGGAGAACACTCCTGATATCTCCGTGCCAAGATCCTCGTCAAAGGCACTCGAGAGGTGGGCCGCGTTGGCGCTGTCGCCGCGAGCGTCAGCAGAATTGTTGAAGAATTCGAGAAGCGCGGCCTGGGTAAGCACATCCTGACCGTTCGGTTCGTCTACCAGGAAGGTCGCGACCCGAATCGGCGAGGAGGTGGCAAACACCTCCTCGGCACGGGCTTCAGTGTCATAGATCTCACCTGAGGGACCGAAGTTCGGCTCATCCGTGTCAGCGATCACGGTTCCACCGATTCCAAAGATGACACCAAGAACAACCAGCACGATGGCCAAGAGCAGGATGTGCCCGTTTATCCACGCAAAGATCGACTGAACTCTCGAACGTGCCGGTTCCTGTTGCGGCGTTGAATCGGCCGATGAGTCCTTGTCAGACATCGTGGTCCTTCCTGGTGGCAGCGAGAATGCACCATACGTTGAGACGCCAGCCTACGTTGTTGAGGCGCAGACTGATAATTTGCGGGCGTCCATTGGGCGCTCCGTGACCCATTCCGACCGGCTACTTGCGTCGATGTGGCAATGCTCGACTGCTCGTCCATGGTGCCTCTGGAGCCACGACGGCATCCAGAATCTGGCATGCGGTACCGGCGTAGTGCCCCCGCCGTTCAGCGAACGATGTCCACGCCGGGTCCAGTGAGACGTCGCAGGGGTACCCGGCCTCCGCCAAGGTTCGGTACGCAACCACGAATTCGTCGCGAGTCACTACCGGTGCCTCGCTTGATGTGGTTGGTATGCGGAGCGGCGGTGCAAGATCGTGGATGATGGTTGCTTCCCCCGATTGGAGAAACAACCGGGCATGTGATGGCGCCGCCGACCTCACACTGAGGTCCAACGCCGCCGCGTCCATCATCGCAACCAGACTCACCATCCAGTGATGCCGTGATCGCGGCAGACGGAACTGGTTGAGAACCGGGTACTTGGTGTGGCCATCCGCGACTTCGCACGCCCATCGATCCCAGTCGGCATAGAGCGACGGCAGAACATCCATTGCGTCGGCTGCGTGATGTGCGAGCAGGATCTGTGGACCCCACGCCGGTGCGGCCACGCGATTTCCCAACTGTTTGGACAGGACAGACCGTCTTCCGATGACCTGGTAGATAGCTGGCAGATAGGCGATCGTGAGCGCGATCACGATCAGGCCGGAGGCGCCCGCCACCACGTCTATCGCCGTCGTGGCGCCGGGATCCCGCGATGTGATCCCCAAGGTGAATGTTGAGGATCCACTATGTGCAACGGCGAGGGCGAACGTGTCTGTGGATGGGATCAGGAGCAGAGCGAACCCGAGTACGAGCAACCCCAGCCAGACGAGCAACTGCAGGATGAGCACACTCGGTCCAAGGAATCCCAAGAACCGATCGATGAGGTCGTAGGACCGCATGCGTCGAGCGATCTTCATGAACACCCATGTGGTTGTCGCCTCGACTGTCCTTGGTACAAGCGACCATGCTCGCCGAGGCACGACGAGGGTCTTGACGACACTGACGATCGTTCCGGCGATGATCGCAAGCCCGGCGATGACCGCAAGCCACTCGAGTGGCGACACTCAGGTACCTCTCCGTGGAGAGTGTCGTAGCTCTGGGCATGAAGCGGGCGTATCGACGACACTGAACGTGAGCATGCGTCTGGCGGGAGATATCACCGCCTCATCGTAGAACTCGGCGTGGTCGACGCCACCATCCTCCGTGTCGAGGAGCAAAGGGTTGATCGACGCTCGGCTACATTCACATCCATGGATGCCTTTTTCACGGGGATGCTGGCTGGCTACGGCATCGCCATACCGGTCGGCGCCATTGCCGTTCTCATCGTTGAGGTCGGTATCAGATGCGGGTTTCGATGTGCGTTCTTCGCGGGTGCGGGTGCGGCGACGGCCGATCTCCTCTACGCCGCTCTCGCTGTAGTCGGCGGTGCGGCTCTGGTCGGGGTCATCGCGTCCATCGATCAGCCGCTACGCATCGCGAGTGCTGCGGTCCTGATCGTGATCGCCGTCGTGGGTCTCCGGCGAGTTGGGAAGTCGCCATCGCCCATTGAGATTCGCTATCCAGACAGGCGTGAGCTTGCGGGCACCTATGCCCGGTTTCTCGGTCTCACGATCATCAACCCAGCAACGATCGTCTACTTCGCAGCGATCATCGTTGGGCTCGGCGTTGCGAGCGAGATGTCTGTGACAGATGGTGTCTTGTTCGTGGCCGGTGCGTTCCTCGCGTCGCTCTCGTGGCAGACCCTCCTGGCAGGAGTCGGCGCCTTTGCGGGTGAACGACTCGGCATGAAGGCGCAGAGGGTGGCTGTCATCGCAGGCAATCTGGTGATCCTTGCTCTTGCTCTCGTCATCCTTGTGCAATAACGTGGAGCGCATGAAACCGTTACGTCTCCTCGTCGTGGCATCGCTGGTTGTTGTGTCGGCCTGCTCCGGTGGCCCCACGATCGACGAATATGCTGAGGAGCTCGAATCCCTCGTCGCCACGATGAATGCTCGTATTGACCAACTCGATGCGGAGGTGGAACGGGAGCCTGGCCTAGAAGGGGTGAGGACGTATGCGCAGCAGCGTGTCGCCGCTCGCTCTGCATTCCTCGCCAGTTTGCGTGACCTTGACCCTCCGGATGAGATCGCTGATCTTCACGGCGTCGCCCTCGGGATCATCGAGAGGCTTACGGCAGCCGAGTCCGCGCTCGCCGACCGCGTCATGACGATGGATTCGATAGCAGGTATCGACTCGATCTGGGACACGCCTGAGGGCATCGCGGCACGAACCGCCGACGAGAAGGCCATCGAGTTATGTCTCGCTGCCCAGTCCGAGTTCGATGACACGGCTGAACGGTCTGAGTTCAAGGACGTTCCGTGGATTCCGTCAGCGATGAAGGCAGTCGTTGTGGTGGCGTTCGGGTGTCTCGCTGCCGAGCGCTAGTGCAGGCTTGATGACGAGAGGCCGCGTGTGGAGCGCGCCATCAATGAACCGGCGAAGTGTGGCTGCGACGATTCACGCGGCGCGTTCCTGTCATACTCAGTTGGCGGGGCTTCGATGGAGACGAGTGAATGAGTGACGAATACCGCCGCGAGCGGGATCTTGATTCCCCGGACGCGGCTGCTGGTCTTGGTGCCGTTGGGCATCGAAGGCAGCTTCGTGTGGGTGGAATTCAGATCGCTGGACGCCGGCGGAGACCGTCTGGAGAGAAGGCCCCGCTCCCGCGCGAATTGCAGTTGAGCGGCCGTATCTGGCTGGTCTCAGGAATCGCTCTCATGGTCCTGTGGATCACGCTTTTCGCCTTCCCAGCCACCACTGAGTGGTGGGGACGGGTCGATCACCGCGTTCTCAATTGGTTCGTTGACATTCGGAACGACACGATGACGTCGATCATGAAGGCGGTGAGCCTCATGGGGTCACTGTGGTTCATCCGTCCCCTTCGCTGGGCGACCATCCTCACCCTCGCTCTCTTCCGGCGATGGAGACCGCTGATCGGAGTCGCTGTTGCGTTCATCGTTGTCGATGGCCTACAGCGCGCCCTCTCGGAGACCATTGGGCGTACGCGGCCGCTGGTTGAGATCATCGGTGACTGGGCCGGATACTCCCATCCGTCAAGGCCTGCTGCTCTCCTTGCGGTTACGGTTGTGGTGGCCGGTTTCGCGTTGATCCCCAATGGAAGATGGCGTGCGGTGTGGTTCTGGGCATCTGCGGTCCTGGTTGGTTCCCTGGCCGTATCCCTTGTCTATCTGGGAACTGACCATCCATCCGACGTGGTGGTTGGATGGCTCATCGGCCCGGTTGTCGGTGTGCTCGTGTTCCGCTGGGTTGCCCCTGAATCGATATTTCCCGTCACCTATGGCCGTGGCCGCACCGCACACCTTGACGTATCTGGCAGGCGGGGTGAAGCCATCAAGACGGCGGTGCAGGAGCAGCTTGGCATCACAGTCGTCTCGATCGAGCCCTTCGGCCTTGAAGGTTCCGGCGGGTCAACGCCGCTTCGCATAACGTGCGAGGGACATGAGGACGTTCACCTGTTCGCAAAGCTCTATGCGCAGAGCCATCTGCGGGCCGACCGGTGGTACAAGGTGGCGAGGACGATTCTCTACGGATCGCTCGAGGACGAGATCCGTTTTCAGTCGGTCCGCAGGCTGGTGGAATACGAGGACTACATGCTGCTGAAGATGCAGGATGCAGACCTGCCATCGCCTCGCACGATGGGCTTTGTTGAGATCACGCCCGAAAGAGAATACGCGATAGTCACAGAATTCCTCGAAGATGCCAAGGAGATGGGCGACGTCGACGTGGACGATGAGATCATCGACGAAGCGTTGGTGATCGTCAGGAGGCTTTGGGATGCCGGGCTGGCCCATCGTGATATCAAGCCGGCGAATGTCATGGTGAGCGATGGCCGGGTCGTTCTTATCGATCCGGCATTTGCCACCATTCGCCCCTCTGCATGGCGCCAAGCCGTCGATCTCGCCAACATGATGATCATCCTCGCGTTGAAGAGCTCGTCGGACCACGTATACGAACGAGCGCTTGAGCACTTCTCTCCCGACGAGATAGCGGAAGCGTTCGCAGCGATGAGGAGCGTGACGATCCCCTCCCAGAGTCGATCCTCGCTGGCGCTCCTCAAACGAACCGAAGGAGTCGACATAGTTGCGCGGTTCCGCGAACTCGCCCCTGCAAGGGAACGGATAAGCCTGCAGCGGTGGTCGTGGAGACGTGTGAGGCTGACCGTCGGTGCAGCGCTTGGCATCATGTTCCTCATCAGCATCCTCATCGACAACTTCCAGGCGGGCGTCATATGAGCCGAAGGTTGATATTCATCCTTGCGATAGCGACGCTTGCGACGGCATGCACCAACTCCCTTGGACGATCCGTGCCTGAATGCGATTCGGTGCGTACATCGATGGTGCTTCAGGTGCAATCCGTGCCCGGCGCTTCGTACGTGTCGTGCATCAATGGTCTGAAGACGGGCTGGACGTATAGGGATCTTGAAGCCAGAAACGGGTACTCGGTCTTCTGGCTGGATTCCGACCGGCTTGGGGAAACCTTCGTCACTGTCGAGAACCTCCTGTCATGTGATGTGGGTAACGCTGTGGAATCGCAGTCTGATCTCCCATCGGTCCGATTCTTCAAGGATGTTGTTTCCGAGTCGACGGTTGAGATCGTGGTTGTGCCAGAAGGAAGCGTTGGGGAGACCCTTGAGTGGGCGGCAGAGATCACTCGTGAGCTCGAAGGCGAAACTATCAAGGGTCGTCTGACAGACGTCTCTGTCTCGCTCGCAAACGACTCCACGGCCACACGCGTCAGCAGGGCTGCCGCCACGGGTGCACACGTGATCATCATCAGCGTGCGCGATGCCGAAGAAGGCACACTCACATTGCTCGTACACGGGCAAACGCAGGAGTATCAGGGAGATCTCGACGACGCGATCGATGCAATCGAGGATGCGGAGACAAGGTCGAGCTACCGCGGTAACTGGTACTACGTGTTCGATGGCGGGTGCGTTGTGTACACCTTTGATGCGGAAGGAGCCAGCGTCGACACGATCGAGAGCGACATCGGAATCGCGCTCGGTCTATTCGACGCCGATGCCCTGCGGCAGACGGCCAGGGATGCTGGCTACAACCTGCCGTGACAACCTCCGCCGACTCGCCTGATTCGAAACCGAAGGTAGCTGTCTGGAAGCGGATTCTCCAAGCTGCGATCTCCCTCGCGATCGTTGCGGGGATCTTCCTCGGCGTGATGCCTCTCATTGCGGACTATGGCGACGTTTTCGACACGATTCGGGCGATGACCGGTCTCGAGGCTGGGTCGCTGGTCCTCATCGGATTCTGGAACCTTGCTACATACTGGTTCGTGCTGACCGCGGCTCTGCCTGGCCTTCGACTGAGAGAGGCTGCCGTTGTCAATCAGGCATCGACTGCCGTGTCGAATACGTTGCCTGCCGGCGGGGTCATCGGTGTTGGCGTGTCCATCAGCATGCTCACGTCGTGGGGCTTCAGGATCGGCTCGATCGGCCGATCGGCCGTGGTGACGGGCATCTGGAACAACTTCGTGAAACTAGGGATGCCGGTTCTCGCTCTGTCGCTTCTTGCGCTTGAGGGCGATGTGACGCCGGCACGCCTGGCGGCCGCAGCGATAGGGATCGCCGTATTGGTCGGAGCGGTGGTCCTGTTCGCGTTGGTGCTTCGGAGCGACAAACTGGCGAGGGCAATCGGCCGCGTCCTTGGCCGATTTGTTGACTGGGCCCGTCGACTGCTGCGCAAGGACGAGGTTGGCGGTTGGGATGGTCGCGCATCGACGTTCCGCACGGACACGATCGGGCTCCTCAGACATCGCTGGCTTTGGCTGACCGTTGCAACACTCGTCAGCCATATTTCTCTTTACCTTGTCCTTCTTGTCGCACTGCGCCATGTGGGTGTCTCACAGGCGGAGCTCAGCTGGATAGCGGTTCTTGCAGCGTTCGCCTTCGTCAGGCTGATATCAGCACTCCCGTTGACGCCGGGCGGTGTCGGTGTGGTGGAACTCGGGTACGCCGCCGTCATGACCATCGGACTAGATGACGCCACCAGCGCCAAGGTCGTTGCAGCGATCCTCGTGTTCAGAGCCGTCACCTACCTCCTGCCGATTCCTCTCGGTCTGGTGTCATATGTTGTATGGCGCGTGAATTCGTCATGGAAGATGACAGACGAGGATCGTGATCTCATGGTCGGAGACGCCTACAAACTCGAGCCGGAGTCATCATGAAGCCGGTCACGTCCAACTACTGATGGGCCTTCGACGATCGATGGCTATTGGTGCTCTGATGCTTGTGGTCACCGCCTGCACCAGCGGTGAGCTGTCGGTCACGGAGTACGTCGAGGATGTCAACGCCATCGTGACCCGGGCGAGTCAGCGCTATGAGGCCATCGCTTCGGACGGGCAGAGCGCTGTCCTGGTAGCCAGTGGAGCTCGACTCGCCAACTTCACTCCGCAAGACCTGTCTGAGGCATTCCAAAAGGTGAGGGACCTCGAAGCCGAGCTTGAGCAAGCGATCGGCGAAATCGAGCCACCCGCCCAGATCGCCGAAATGCACGACCTCATGTTCGACTTCGATGATGGCTTCTTTGCTGCCCAGGAGGCGATGACCGAAAGAGCGGGAACCGCCGAGAGTTGGTCCGAACTCTCAGCGAGTCCCGAGATGGAGGCCTACAGGGCGGCGCTCGCCAAAGACAAGAGGGAGTGCGAGGAAACCGAGGCAGAGTTGAACTCAATCGCTGAGCGACGCGAAGCATTCGCTGACACGCCCTGGGTTCCCGGTGAGCTGAAAGGGATATTTGAGGCCGTTCTCGGTTGTAGCGGGTATCCTGAGCATCCCGAAGACGCATATCGCCCATAGCGTCGTGCGGTCGTGGGCCCCGCGATGTCGAGAGGCCATCGGCCCGCCTGCGAGTACGATGAAGGGGGGCCGAGGATTGCGATCGGAGAATGGCGTTGCGTGGTGTATGGGCTTGTGCATGTCTGACGCTCTTCGCCGCAGGATGCGGTGGTGGAACCCTGACGCTCACGGAATACTCCGAACAAGGAACGGCCGTTACGGCCGAGGTGGAAGCGCGGATATTCGCCCTGGATGCAGAGTTGGACTCTCAACCCTCGTCCGCTGCGGGTGCCGCGATCTATTGGGAGCGGCGTCTTGAGGCACGCACTCGCTCCATGGAAGGCCTTGAGGCTCTCGAACCGCCGGTTGCCGTTGCCGACCTTCACGACGGCGGTCTAGACCTGTACAGCAAGCTCATTGCCGCAGAGGAGGCTCTGGCGCTCCGTGTCTCATCGTTCGAGATCGCCGGCGACCCTGATCAGTGGTGGGACACTCCAGAGGGGGAGGCCGTGCGCGCCGTTGACGACGAGATCTTTGCGTTCTGCCTGGAGTTCCAGGCAAGCTACGACGCAACTATCGACCGGCTGATCTCGTCCGATGTGCCGTGGATCCCAGGGGAGATGAAAGAGATCGTCCGGATCGACGTCGGCTGTGACTAGTCAGAAACGCGGTCATCGGTTGACAGTGTTCCTCTGCATCAGTAACCGCCCGAGGGCCAGTGCTGGGCCGACGCTCATCCCGCCTGCGAATGAGTCTCCGCTGAACTGGGTCATGCCAAGGAGTTCCCCTACGGCGTGGAGTCCTCCGATGGGCGCACCGGTCGCATCGATTGGACGGAGTTCGTTATCAACTTGCGGACCACCGCGTGAGAGCAGCATGCCGCCCGTCACGCGTAGCCCATAGAACGGCGGCCGCTCGATCGAGACAGGACGATGCTCGCGGTCAAGGGGATCGACACCTTCGGGACCGTACGACGCCGCGGTTTCTCGCAGAGCCTCACCGTTGATACCGATCAGCGTGGCGAGTTGTTCGAGGCTGTTCGCGCTGTATAGCCAGTGGCCCCTCTGCGACTCGACCTCGACCCGGTCCCATGTCCAATCCGGCCCCAAGGGCGGAGAGGCATTCTCGGCGACGTTGCGATCCCAGATCGCATGCATCCTTAGGCCAGGCTGAGCGAGGAGCGCTTTCTCGCGCTCATACGGTGAGGCAGCGTCCTCGTTGACGAACCGCTCGCCTGCACTGTTGACCCAGATCTCCCACGGTCTTCTTTGGGATCTGTCAACGATGAGACGGGCAACGGTGAGGCGAATCCCTCTTCCCGGCCGTTCTGGATCCTCGATCATTCCCATCGTTGGGAGATACGTCTCCGCACCGACGATCTCGACACCGAGATCCCTGAGAAGACGGTGCGCATCACCGGTGGCGTGGGGCATGCACCCAGACAGGGCGTCGCTGGCGTGTGGCTGGAGGTCGGTGACCATCGACGGACTGGCGGCGTACCCACCCGTCGCAAGCACGACTCGGTCGGCCCCGATCACTTCGTGGGTTCCTCCATGGACGATCTCAACGCCTTTCACCGTGAGGTCTCCGGGTGAGCCGTCGAGCACGATCCCTGTCAGTTCGGTCTCCAAGCGAATGTTGGCAAACTGTCGGTCGAGGTGCTCGCTGAGGACCCGAAGGATCTCTTGGCCACCAGCAGCAGGGTCCTCTCCTCCCCAGTACGTCCGAGGCTTGGAGTACAGCTCATGGCCGGGGACGAGCGTCGGCGATGATGAACCGAACGAGAAGCCGAGATCCTCGAGCCAGTCGACGGTTTCGGGGACCGTCTCTACCGCCAGGGTGACGAGATCGGCATCGTTGAGCCCATGTCCGACCGTCATGACATCATCGAAGTGCTCCTGCGGCGTATCACGGATCCCTCGTTCCCGCTGAAGTCGCGTGCCTGCAGCAGAGAAGTGGCCTGAGGACCAGTGGAGCATGCCACCGATCTGGTTCGTCTTCTCGATGACCACGACGTGCTGGCCGAGTTCCCCTGCCGTGACAGCCGCAGCCAACCCGGCGGTGCCCGCACCGACGATGACGGTGGCAGACGTTCGCGTCACGTGTTGGTGTTCGGCTCGCTGACCGGCCAACGGCTGGCGGCAGCCGTTGCGACGACCACATCCTCCGCTCCGGTACCACCCGCAGCAGCCACTGCTCCCACGATGTTTCCGCTCTCGTCCCTGAGCGGGAAGCCGCCCATTGACATCAAGATCGGTGCGGAGGACACAGCGACGAAGGAGTCGTACACGGTCGGGTGGTTCCTGCTCCTTTCGACGGTTTCGGCCGTCGGCCTGCCGAAGTACACGGCGGTTCGTGCTTTTGCCTGAACCGACTCGGCGGCGAGCAGCATGCACCCATCCATGCGGATCATGGCCACCATGTGCCCTCCTGCGTCGCACACGGCGATAGACATCCGTGTGTCGAGTCGCTCCGCTTCTTCGACTCCGGTCGAGAGGAGTTCCTGGGCTCTCCGCAGGGTGAGGGATGTCATTCGTTGCCTCCAAGATGTTCGGATACCAGCGCTGTCATGTCGTCGGGTGCGATCTCCCAGATGTCAAGAGCGAGATCCGGCAGATCGATATAGGTGGAACCGGTCGGAAGCAGTGTGCGTGCTCTGGCCGTCTGCGTGATCAGGTCATCGTGGGGGGCGAACACCACGACGTCGCAAGCGACCGATGAGAGTTGGTCGAGCATCGGGTACTCGAACACCGCCCGATACGCCCTAAACGGTCCGGCCGACATGAGTTCTTCAACCGTATTTCGGTGGAGCACGTCGAGGTCGTATGGGGGAGTGCGATAGGCAAGGCGCTTCTTCCACAGATCGGTGAAGTGCGACCCGTCCTCGGTCGGATGTGCCGGGGGGATGCCCCGGAACGCCAAACGCTCCTCCCTCTCGGTATCGGAGTAGGCCGGCACCGCGATGAGGCCGATGGTGCCGATGCGGTCAGGGACCAGATGAGCGAGTGCGACAGCTTCGACGCTTCCCGTGTGTTCGCCCAGCACGTCGAACTCCTCGACACCGAGCGTATCGAGTGCATCGCGTGTCGCCGTGGCGTAGTCGTCCATCGTGAGTTCACGGGAGGGGACGTCCGAGAACCCGAATCCCAAGCGATCCGGCGCGATGACCCACCGTGGCAGCCGATCCATGAGCGGCCGCCACATCGTGCTCGAAAGCGGAGACATGTGGAGAGCTACGAGCGGCCTTCCACGTGCTTCTGTGCTCCGCACATGCATCTGCCCGAACCGAGTGTCGACGATCTCGCGCTTCATCCGTCGAGGTCCTTGGATGCTCGCACGCGTTCGGTCATCGTCGTCAGGCTGCCGGCGAGACGATCCCAGTCTGCAGAGGAGAGGCTGCCGGCTATCTCTCCGTCGACGCGATCGAATATGGCGAGCACATCGCTCTCCAGCGCGGAGCCCTTCGGTGTGAGGCTGACGAGGTTGCTTCGCGCATCTCCCGGATCTGGTTCCCTCGTGACGAGGTCACGCGACTCGAGATCATGGAGCAGCTGCGTCCCGGTGGCCCGGCTCACAGCCAGCGACGAGATCAGTTTCGTCTGCGACATCGATCCGTTCGGTGATCTCCATAGCCGAACCAGTGCAACGGCTTGGGCGTGCGTCAGGCCGTGCGGATCCAAGAGGGTTCCGATGCGATCCTGAATCAGACGTCCGAGCAGTGTGACATCCCCAAGGATGTGCGATGACGTTCTGAACGAGTTGTTGGCTGTCATG
>CAXMSN010000019.1:0-3150 GCA_964196275.1 uncultured Kiloniellales bacterium
CAGGAACTTCCGTCTGAGTTGACGTCGGCTGGACGGTGGCGGAAATCGGGGCCTCTTCCACGTCGGCAGGCAACGCTTGGGAACAGGCTCCCACTATCAGAGCGAACACCAGAGCTGGGTTGAGAAATCGACGCATGATGGTCTCCTCGTTGAGGGTTCACAATCAGAGACCAACGACTGGCTGTCTTGTATGACACCAACGGGCTAGGTGCTTACCCGAGCGGCGCCCACGTCCAGACTCCGGCGAGATCAGGCGTGAACGTGTTCCCACGACCGCCGTCGATGATGATGATTCCGCTGCCGTATGGCGCCATCACATCGATGCTGTTGGGGAAGCGATCGGCTGCGAACTCCGTCGCCACCCACTCAAGGCCGTCCTCCGAGGTCCATACGAACCGCAGATACTCGCCGGTTTCGTGATGGTCAAAGACGACGCCTGCGCCCACCAGTCCATCGTTCGTAGCGACAATCGTGCCCCCAGGAGAGGTTATGAATCCCTCCAACAGACGGGTGTCCCAAGTGAGTCCATCGGCGGCGGCCCAGACGCGATATTCGCAGGTGTACGTGTCTTCACAGACCTCGCCATCCATGAGGGCACCACCGTCCCATGAGAACCCTCCGAAGTGGCTCATCAGGCCGAAGGTATCCGTCGCATCAGACGATGCCCAAGTGATTCCGTCGTCAGAGATCCAAAGGCTCCGGGCGCATGTCGTCCAATGCTCACCGGACACCGAAAGGGACCAGAAGTAGTCCGATTGGTCACGGATCTCACTCCACAGGAGCGACTGAACCTCTTCGTCGGTCAACGGTCCACATACGTTGACGAGTCCAGCCACGCGGCCTTCAATATTCCACGCGGCCTGACCGAACGCTATGTAGCCCTCAGCGACGTCCAGATCGATCGGCCGCCATTCGGTGCCATCTGAGGACAACCAGAGTGCGTCGTCGTTCGCATCGTGTCCGTGGATGACGTAGTGATCCGGACCGCCGACGACTCCGGTGATGCATTGGAAGGTGATCTCAAGCCCGGTGCAGTCCGGGAGGTTGTCAGTAGCCGTTTGGAGCCAGTTCACGCCGTCCGATGACGTCCACACGGCGAGGATGCACGATCCGTCCGCGTCGCAGGTCTGTCCGACGGCGACCAGTCCCGCTTCGCCGGTCACCAGCCACTCGACCCAGCCCATCTCTGCGATCAACGAGGGGGACCAGTTCCGTCCGTCGGTCGAGGTCCAAGATGTCGCCCATGAGGCCGGGCAATCGAATACCGACTCCGGCTCCTCGGCCCCTAGGTTCGGCGGCCTCTGGCAAGCCTGGGTGACGACGACCAACGTGTCTTCGAGATTGACCATGCTCACAAGATGCACGTCCGTTCCGAGGCTCACCGTGGACGACGGAGCAGGACGACACTCCCGGGCCAGCGGATCGTCAGTCGACACCCATTCGCAGTCGAAGATCTCGCCGAAGTCGGCGATTCGGATCCACTCTCCCGGTTCAAAGATCGGACCCGATACAGGATCTCCGGAGGTCCGTTCAACAACAGTTGGAGGCGGGCCGTCCGCCGCATCCAACATCGTGGTGACCGGCGTCTCAATATGATCCCAGCGATCCACCACGACAGCCCCGTCCGTACACCCATGATCGCCACAATTGATAGCGAGCACCCCGTCTTCGGATCGGAAGGCAATGACAGGCCTGCCATCGTCGCCGAGCGTTGCCGAGAACGACGCAACACGTGATCCTCGGTGGATGGTTGCGACTGTGCCCTTCATGCATGACACGTCGCTACAGCGAGCCACCTTCAGCACCATGGTGTCGTTCGACTCCGACCAGTTGTAGACGAAGAGTGGCAGCCCGTCGGACCCGGACAGCGCCGACAACGTCCAAGCGTTCTCACCGGTTCCGAGTGGGACCGTCTCGTTCGACGTACAGGCCTCGTCGCTGCATCGAACGATCTCAATGCCGTACCTGCCGTGGGCGATCCAAGGGACACCGTCAGAACCGATGGTGACATCGGCAGGCGTCAGTTCCTCGAAGTCTCCGGTGGCAACGATGTTTCTTTCATATCCAGTGGAACAGTCCGGGGCCCTGCAGCGGACGACATGCAGGTCTGAGCCGCTCACGAAGATCAGAACTGGCCGGTCGGATGGATCGAGGAACGCTCGGATGACATCTACGTACTGTGCATCGCTGACGACCGTTTCGGCTAGGCCATCCGCACACGCCACATCCTCGCAGGTGCCGATCACGAGATCGCCCGCATCATCCCAATATGCCATGAGGACGCGCCCACTCTCAGCGATGTAACTCGGTTGAGTCGGCATGTGGACGGTCTCAGTTGTGGAGTACGTAGTGCAAGCTCGATTCTCACAATCGAGTAGCCAGGGACCCTGCACGACACCATCCCTACCATCGATCCAGATGAGCGGACGTCCGTCATCGCGCATGACAATGGTCGGGAACATGCCGTTGAAATGTGTGAACACGGTTCCCTCTGCACAGAACCGATCAGCACACTTCGCAAACGTCGTACCAACGTCTCCATCGCTGTAGGCGAGGAACGGCAGCCCTTCGTGGTCGACTGCCATCTCGATGAACGCACCGATCGAGGGGCTCTCCTCCACAGTTTCAGATCGAAGTGCATAGGTCACAGCCGCAGCGACGACAACGACCGCAAGAACTACGAGGGCGATCACCGTCTTGCGATTGCCGACATGAATCGGAACCCGGACATCTTTGGTCGAAGCCCTCGCAGCGATCGAACGGATCTCGGGCAGATCGATCCGTGGCGCCACGGATTCCAAGCCAGCAGCGTGCTGTTGGAGACGGGTCTCGATATCAGGAAGCATTGCTCACCTCCAGGTCCGTGCGGAGCTTGGCCATTGCCCGATCGACGTGGCGCTGCACGGTCGATCGTGTCACGCCGAGGGCTTGAGCGGTCTCTTCGAATGTGTGGCCGTACCCATGGATCATCATCACGGCCGTGCGTTGCTTGGGCGAGAGGCGGTCAAGAGACGCAGCGAGACCCGGCTCGAACCACGGCTCAGGAATGTCAGCTGGCGGGTCGCTCCGGAGCGGCCGCGTCTTCGAGCGGAACTTCCTGGCACGGCTCTGGCCAACGCGGAACAAGTACCCGCTGGGATTCTTCATCTT
>CAXMSN010000020.1:0-12249 GCA_964196275.1 uncultured Kiloniellales bacterium
CTCCAACCACTGAAAGCATCCTCGACATGATGAAGCAACTCGGGGACTGACATGTTCAAGGTCGCATGGTCTTCGGTCCGATCGAACAAGGTCAGGCTCCTCCTTACCTCATTTGCGATCATCATCGGTGTCAATTCTGGAGTCACACCCCATGAGAATCCGAGCGTTGGTGGCCCGAACCCGCCAATCACTTTGCCGTCTGAGTCCACGAGTTGTGCGAGGCCGGCAACACCCGCTTCAGCCTTCGAGACTCCGTCGACGTTCATCACGTCGTCGAAGACCTCCTCGGGGAAGGACACCTGGACTTGGCCGAACTCGTTCCCGAACTCGGGTTCCTCCGGGTACACGTACACATCGACGCCTGCGGAGATGTCGCCGAGTAGGGACTCGAAGCGGCTGTTGATCGTGTCGGTGAAGACGAACGATCCGGCGACGAACGCGACGCCGATGACGATCGCAAACGAGGTAAGGAGGAGCCTGACCTTGTTCGCTCGGACCGAAGACCATGCGACCTTGAACATGTCAGTCCCCGAGTTGCTTCATCATGTCGAGGATGCTTTCAGTGGTTGGAGCATGGACCTCAGCAACCCCTTTCCCGTCATCAAGGAAGATCACTCGATCGGAGTACGAGGCCGACTGGGCGTCATGGGTGACCATGACGATCGTCTGGCCGAATTCGTCGACGGCGTGGCGCATGAACTGGAGGAGCTCGTTCCCCGATTTCGAGTCGAGGTTCCCGCTCGGCTCGTCCGCGAACACGATCGACGGTTTGGACACCAGCGCCCGAGCTGCTGCAACCCGCTGCTGCTGGCCACCCGAAAGCTCCGACGGGCGATGAGTGAGGCGGTCATCGAGATCGACGGCCGACACAACCTGCTCGTACCACTCGTCATCTGCTGATGCCCCCGCGATCGAGAGCGGCAAGAGGATGTTCTCTCGTGCGTTGAGCGTCGGAATGAGGTTGAAGGCCTGGAAGACGAAGCCGATGCGCTCGCGTCGAACGAGAGTGAGTTCCTTGTCAGACAGCGAACCGAGTTCGATATCTCCGAGATACACGGAACCACTGGACAGCGTGTCCAGCCCGGCAAGACAGTGAAGCAGTGTCGACTTTCCCGAGCCCGAAGGTCCCATGATCGCCGTGAACTCGCCCTGCTTGAAGTCCGCCGTTACGCCATCAAGGGCGTTCACCGCGGCGTCGCCCTCGCCGTATGTTTTTGCACCGCTTTCGACGCGAACTGCACTTGTCATTGTGTCCTCCCAAACCCCGTTCGTACAAGAGTAGGACCGGCTCTAAAGCCATCGTCTACGTGTTCTAACGCTCCCGGCATTCCCATGGCTCGTTTCGCTCACCCGTCCCCGGCGAGCGTTGGGCCGATGTGATGGGAATCAGAAGAGCCCGACCTTTCGGCCGGGCTCTTCTGATCGATTGTGGCTGGAGCTCTCGCTAGGCAGCCTTCTGGACGGTCCGTCGTGCTGCTGGCTTCGGGAGCACGAGGATGGTGTCTGAGACCAGTTCTGGCCTGTCAGGCAGCATCCATGCCCCGACTCGTACGAGCGAGCGGGCGACTGACTTCCGGATCTTGCGAAGCGTTGGTTCGGCCGTCATGGCCGTGTGGAGCTCTGGGAGCATCCATGACTGGTACGCCTCTAGGTGGTCATTGGTCAGTTGGGTTCCGTACGGGTTCATGATCTCTCCTCCCGTGTCTCTTGGGATCTGTGGATGTAGTGGTTCAAATAGGTTGCGGCCTCCGGGAGGGTCTCCTCTCGGAGTGAGTACTTCTTGTCTCCGCCCATGTGGACCTTCACAAGCCCTGCCGCTCGCAGCATCATCATGTGGTGGTGCATCGTTGACTTCGCGACGTCCGCCTCGGTGGCGAGTTCGACGAGGCCCGCATCACCCTGGGCAAGCTTTCTGAGGATCTTGAGCCTGCGCTCATCTCCGAGTGCTTTGTGGAGCTTGACGAGCCACTGTGGCGGCGCATCCGGGTCCGATGACAGCGTTCGTTCCGAGACCGGGTACGCCATGATCAGAAGGTCCGCCGCCTCTGCAAGCACTACCCATGGCCGGGAAACCATCGAGGGCATCAAGACCACAGGGGTGGCTACGTGCCTGTCCTCGATCGAGATCCCGTTGGACGCGATCTCCACCAACCGCTCCGGGGACAGCCTGCGAGCCATCGACCGTTTCGACTTGTAATCCTCTTCGAGGTACTGGCGGAACTCAGCTTCATGCTTCTTGAACGTTTGTTCGTGGACCTCTGTCAGCGTGCTGACGAGAACCTGCCGTGTCTCTGAGGGTTCGAGCTCCAACAGATAGCGGAGTGTCTCACGCCATGCTTTCGCCTTGACCGTCGAGAACGCCTTGAGATCAAGAAGTTGGTCGATGGCACCAGGCAGCCCTTCGGCAGCATCTGCAACGATCTCTCGTTCCTTCTCATCGAAGTCCTGATACAGGCTGATCATCTTGTAGCGGAGATCGATCGGGTCGTAGCCCCCGAGGAAGGTGAGGAACTCTGCGACGGACTGTCCGTCTCCGGCCTCGGGGAGCAACGTAACCAGGGAGATCCAGGTTCCGCCTGATGGCATCGGTGCGAGCCTCGCCTTCGTCTCCGGAGTGAGGTCGTCCAAGATGCCGTTGAAGAAGTCGTCCTCAATGTCGAGATCGCCGAGCGGCGTTCCACATTCAGTCTCGGCGATGATCCACAGCGACAGCAGTAGATCCAACGCTGAGCTGTATTTCACCGAGATGCTGACCGCTGACTTGCGCTCAACCGTGTAGTCCTTGACCTTCATGCGAATCTCTTCTTACCTGTGTTTGTTTCTTCGTACTGTTCGAAGTCTATCGAACGGTTAGGGAAACGTCAAGTCATTTCGGAAAATTCCGAATTGCTCCATGAAATCGGAACGATGGACGATCTACGGTGCCGTTTCGGGGAGTTGGGCCGGGACGCTGATATCCAAGCGTTCTTCGATCCATCTGATGTTGGCAGTCATCGGCCGTCCGACCTCTTCTGACGCGAGGTAGGCGAGGCGGGAGGAGGGTGGGGGGATGTCGTAGCCGATGAGTTGAAGAACGATCGTGTCATCGTCCACCTCGATGGAGTTGATGCGGAGTGGTAGCTCGTCGACATCAGGAAACCCTTCCTCAAGCCAGTCGTCTACTGCGGAGGATGCGTTCCTCAGGTCCGCCGTCTGCTGGAGAAGGCTCTGCCCGGTGAGCACGAGAGGGATCGTTATGAGAACGATCGCAAGAACAACGAGCGCAAACGAGGTCCGGATCCTGTTCCTGCGGTAGTACAGGCGACTCCATGAGCTGTAGCCGACGAGCAGGAAGACGATTCCTGCCATGAGGACGATGGAAAAGAGGTTCGTCAGGAACAACAGTGTCGCACCGGCTGCCTGGCTGTAGTCCGCCGCTTGCAGGGTGATACCGATGACCGCCAGCGGTGGGACCAGAGCGATCGCCACAGCCACACCCGGGAGCGCTTCTGTCGATTCCTTCCTCGAGATCCCGTATGCGCCGGCCGCTCCGGCAGCGATCGCTATGGCGAGGTCGAGTAGCGACGGCGCTGTTCGAGATGTCACCTGGTCGTTGGCGACCACAGCCGAGAGATCCGGAATGAGGGCGGCCAACGCCCATGCGATCGCGACCGAACCTATTGCGCCGCCGAGGACGACGAGGCCTGAGATGCTCGCAGATCGCGATCTGCCATTGATGAGGCCGGCGGAGATGCCGAGTATGGGGGTCATCAGGGGTGCGACCAACATGGCGCCGATCACTACCGCGGTCGAGTCGACGCCGATCCCGAACGTGGCGATCGCCGTAGCCAGACCCATGAGTATGGAGAAGCGGGTGATGCGTTCACGGGCATCACCACGGTGAAGGAAGACTCGGTCGTCGACGTGCTCGACGTCTTCCGGATCCATCTCGGTTTTCGATAGCCAGTATGTGGTGACCGCATACGTGTCTGATGGGTCGATGGTGTCGATCGCATCCCGGCTCGAGATCGAGAACACGACGCCGATGATCGTACGGGCTATCAGGATGAAGGATCCACCGACGACTGCGACAGGAACGGCAGCTTCCGGGACAAGCAGGACGAGTCCGCCGACTGCGAGCAATATGAGTCCTCGGATGAACACCCAGGCGTTGGCTCCGTGCTCGTTCCGCCGCCTGATCGCCGACCATGCGTCGACGATCCCTCGGATCGCCACGACGAGGCCGAGGAAGATCCCAACCACGTATAGGGTCTCGGCAGGCCACACCCAGATCGTCACGCCCGCAACGATCGCTGCGGCCGGCTGTACATAGTCCCTGTAGTGCTTCTTCAACCGAACCACGCCGAAAAGTTCGATGGATCCGAAGACGATCAGAGCGAACGACACGATTTCCTCGATCTCGATGAGATCGCCGGGATCGGCAGCCAGGATGTAGAGGACGATCGTCGCTACGACGCCTTGGGCGATGACCTTTGCGAGACCTCCGCTTCTCGAACTGCCGGGAACCGAGTCGCCGTTCACCAAGTCGGAGGTTGTCTTGCCAACGACGGGTTCAAGTTCCCCGGTGATGTTCGCTTCGGGCTCGTCTGGCGTCTGGTCGTCCGTCACTGCGTCAGCTTACGCGACGAGACGGTCGTGCGGCCAAGTCCGCCAGGTGCGCGCCGCCTCTTCACTTGGCACTGCCGCCAGCCGATGCTTGAGTTCGGCTGACGCGGGAACGGTGCCGGTCGGCTTCATCTGGCTCAACCCAAGTCGGGACGACGTCCTCAGGTGCGCTCAGCACGTTGCTCCCTTGGTTTCCGTGCGATGAAGTACTTGGCCTGCCGGTGGTGGCAGATGATCGCCGATGTCGTCTGCTCAGGTTGGTACTGGAACCCCGTCTCCGGTCCGACTTCGATACCGAGTCCGTCCGCCCCCAATAGTTCTGCAACGGTCAGGTTGTCCTCGAGATCTGGGCATGCCGGGTAGCCCCACGAGTACCTGCCACCTTGGAACTTCTGCCGGAAGAGCCCGCGGATCGTTGGGTGGTCATCAGCACCGATACCCAGTTCGGAGCGAATACGACTGTGCCAGTACTCGGCGAGTGCTTCCGTCATCTCGACGCCAAGACCATGCAGCTTGAGATACTCCTCGTATCTGTCCTCAGCGAAGAGCTGCTCTGTCCGCTCGGAGACCGCTGCACCCATCGTGACGATGTGGAATGCAGCAACGTCGGTCACGTCGGATGAGATGGGGGCGAAGTAGTCAGCGATACACAGCCACGGCGCCTCGTTCTGACGAGGGAAGCTGAAGCGCGTCCGCTCGGCCGTCCGGTCCTCGTCCGTCCAGATGATGACGTGATCACCGTCAGAGTTCGCAGGGAAGTAGCCGTACACAAGCTGCGGGTTGAGAAGGTCCCCAGACTGGGCCGATGCAATAGCGGCACGGAGCTCGGGCGCCAGGCGCTCCTTGAACTCGGCGTCGGTTTCGCCTTTCTCTGGCCGGTACTGCCACTGGTTCCGGAACAGCGCCGTTGTGTTGAGGTACGGGCGGATCTCGTCGAGAGAGATCCCTTTGACGATTCGCTCCCCGAGAAACGGAGGGGTTGGAACTGGCTCGCCAGCCGAGACGTCGGGAGACCGTTCTGGTGCCTCCTCCTGCTCGACGACATCCTGCTGGCGCGGACGCTGTATCCGAGGCTTGGCAGCGGGCCGTTCACCGGATCCGGTGATCCACTCCATGGCATCCAGGCCGGCGAACGCATCCTTTCCGTATACGAGCTCTCCCGCGTATCGGGTGGCGAGGTCATCTTCGACATAGCTCCTGGTGAGCGCCGCGCCACCGAGGAGCACCGGGACGTCATCGAGCCCTTGGCGTGTCAGCTCATCGAGGTTGTCCCTCATTATCAGCGTGCTCTTGACAAGGAGGCCACTCATTCCAATGGCATCCGCCTGATGCTCCGAGTAGGCATCGATCATCTCGGCAATGGAGACCTTGATGCCGAGATTGTGCACCCGGTACCCGTTGTTCGTCAGGATGATGTCGACGAGGTTCTTCCCGATGTCATGGACGTCACCCCTCACAGGGGCAGGCACGATGCGTCCCCTGTCTGCAGCGGCGGCCTGGTCGAGTTGCGGCTCCAGATACCTAACCGCAGCTTTCATCGTCTGAGCGGATCGCAGCACGAATGGGAGTTGCATCTCGCCGGCGCCGAACAGGTCTCCGACGATCTTCATCCCTGCCAACAGGATGTCGTTGATGATCTCGAGTGCGGGCATGGTCTCGAGTGCCGTGTCGAGATCTTCCTCAAGCCCGACGGCATTGCCGGTGACGATCCTCTTCGTCAGCCGCTCGGGGAGGTCAAGTCCCTCAAGGGGATCGACTGTCTTGGAGGACTCCGTTGCATCTGAGAAGGATTCGAGCAAGACCTCGAGCGGATCGTACGTGTCGGTCTGTCTGTTGTAGATCAAGTCGAGGCATGTCGAGACGTCGTCCTCGGCGATCTCGGACAACTGAGTGATCTTGCCTGCGTGGATGATGGCTGCATCGAGTCCTGCAGAGATGCACTCGTGCAGAAACACAGAGTTCAGGACACGTCTGAGCGCCGGTTTGAGCCCGAACGAGACGTTCGAGATACCGAGGACCGTCGTGACTCCCGGTAGCTCGGCTTTGATGCGCGTGATCGCTTCGATCGTTGCGATGGCGTCGCCGCGGAGGTCGTCGTCACCCGTCGAAAGAGGGAAAGTCAGCGGATCGAATATCAGGTCCTCCGGTGCAAGCCCGTAGCGCTCGGTCGCAAGCGTGTGGATCCGATGCGCTATCTCGAGCTTCCATTCGAGGTCTCGAGCTTGGCCCCGTTCGTCGATCAGGAGGCATATGACGGCGGCACCGTGCTCCTTCGCAAGAGACAGGACACGATCGATACGTGAGCCTTCGCCTTCCCCGTCTTCGAGGTTCGCAGAATTGAGGACGGAGCGACCACCGATGCGCTCGAGCGCGGCTTCCATCACCGGCGTCTCGGTGGAATCGATGACGACGGGAGCCGTGATTTCCATCGCAAACCGTTGAGCGAGGGGGCCGATGTCCTGAGCCCCATCCCTACCGACGTAGTCGACGCACAGGTCTACCAGGTGTGCGCCTTCAGCGACCTGGCCTTCCCCGATGGAGATGCAACGATCGAGGTCCCCATCGAGCATTGCATCCCTGAAGGCCTTCGACCCGTTGGCGTTGGTTCGCTCTCCGATGATCATCAGCGAAGTGTCCTGATGAAGGCTCACAGCGCTATAGGTTGATGTAACTGCGACGATCGGTTCGGGGCTCCGCTCAGCGGGAGTGAGCCGGCCCAGCTTCTCGACGAGAAGCTCGATGTACTCAGGCGTCGTACCGCAGCAACCGCCGATGACGCTGACGCCGAAATCGGTCACGAACGTGGACAGGTGACTGACCATGTCGTTGGGGTCGAGGTCGTAGTGCATTGCACCGTCGACGACGGATGGAAGGCCGGCGTTGGGGATGATGCTGACAGGAACGCTGGAGTGCCGGGTGAGGTGCCTCACCGCCTCGTACATCTCGACGGGTCCCGTGGCGCAGTTCAGTCCAACGACATCTGGCCCGAGGGACTCAAGAACGTTCAATGCCGCACCGATCTCGGTGCCAGGAAGCATGCGACCTGTGAGCTCGATCGTCACTTGCGCCTGGATGGGGACGTCGCGACCAGATGTCTTCATCGCCCTTCTGGCTCCGTTGATCGCGGCCTTGACCGACAACAGATCGAATTGGGTCTCGATGATCACGAGGTCGACTCCGCCGTCTATCAGTCCTGACGCTTCGATCTCGTAGGCGTCACGAAGGTCTGCGTACGAGATCTGTCCGAGTGTTGGAAACTTGTTCCCTGGCCCCATCGAGCCTGCAACGAACCGGCCGTCATATCGATCGACCGCGGTCCTTGCGATCGAAGCGCCCTTGGCCGCGAGTTCGTAGGACCTGTCTGCAAGGCCGTACTCGTCCAGCGGAACGGCAAAGGATCCGAATGTGTTCGTTTCGATCACGTCTGCGCCGACTTCAAGATACGCGGTGTGTAGCCCGTCGACGACGTCCGGTCGCGTGTCGTTCAGAAGTTCGTTGCATCCCTCGAGATCCTCGCCGCCGAAGTCGTCCGCTGTGAGATTCTGAGTCTGGAGCCAGGTTCCGGTGGCGCCGTCGTAGATCACGACCCTCTCTTTGACGGCGTCGAGAAAGCTCATCAGGATCGATGCCTGCATCGGCGGTACGCATCCCATTTCAACCGGCACATTGCAGTTCCTCTCCTCGAAACGCTCACGCGTATCGAGCGGGTCACCGCTCGCGTACATCCCATCGATCAGGCATTGGCACCGTACGTCTTTCGCCGGTTGCCGCGGTTTCGTCGGGCCTGTCCCTCCACCGCTCAAGATGAGCGCTTCGTTGAGGGAGGATACGCCGTCGTGATGAACGTGCAAGCGATTGCTACGTTGCGGGAGCGATTGCGCCGCGATGTAGTGTGCACCGAATGCAAGGCGGGTGCGTGGGAATCCAGGACGAGGCGGTAACGGCAGCTACTCGACACATCGAGGCCAACGGTCGTGACATCCTCGACGAGTTCCTGCGATTCGTCGGAATGCCGAACGTTTCGGCCGATCTTCAAGACGTGAGAGCGGTGGCTGAAGCCATCACGAAGCGACTCACTCGACGTGGCGTCGCGGCTCGGTTAATAGAGAGAGACGGAGTTGCACCGCTGGTCACAGCGAGGATCGATGCCGGCCCTGACAAACCGACGATCGGCATTTACGCCCACTACGACGGGCAGCCAGTTGATCAGGAGGGCTGGCTGACCGACCCGTTCGTCCCGGTCGTGATGTCCGACGACGAGATCGTGCCCGATCCCACGGGTGGCGTTGCGATCGATCCTGACTGGCGGATCTTCGCCAGGTCGACGTCTGACGACAAGGCACCGATTCAGGCCTTCGTGAGCGCTCTTGACGCGCTGGCTGACGCATCGATCGAGCCGGCGGTCAACGTCGTCCTCCTGTTTGAAGGGCAGGAGGAGGCCGGATCGCAGGACCTTGCCGCCTATCTCGAGGCGAACGCAGACTGGTTCGGAGCCGACATGTGGCTCATCTGTGACGGTCCTGTCCATCAGAGCAGGACGCCACAGGTCATCTTCGGTGTGCGGGGTATCGCACAGGTCGACCTCACGGTGCTCGGCCCCATCCGCGGGCTGCACTCGGGGCACTACGGGAACTGGGTTCCGAACCCTGCTTGGGCTCTGGTCCAACTGCTTGCCACGATGCGTTCACCGGACGGGAACGCGTTGATCGATGGCTTCTACGACGACGTCGTTCCGCCGACGGAGGCCGAACTCGTGGCCATCAGCGCCATTCCGGAGTATGAGAAGGACCTGCTCGCCGAGTTCGGGATCCACACACCTGAGGGCGATGGCGAGTCGATGGTCGAGAGGATGTATCGGCCGTCGCTCAATATCCGGGGCCTTGACGCAGGGCCGGTCGGCGATCGGGCCGCAAACGTGTTGCCGGCATCGGCCACCGTGTCCATCGACATCCGCCTCCCACCGGGGCACGACCCGGCCGTCATGATCGACAAGGTTGTCGGCCACATTGAACGCCAGGGGTTCGCAGTTTTCGAGTCGACGCCGTCGATCGACGAGCGACGCAGCCACGAGCGAGTAGTGGTCGTGACGAGGGATCCGCACTACACGGGCATGCGTGTTCCGATAGCGGGCCCGGTGGGTGATGCGATCCTGGGAGCGGCGAGAGCGGCATCCGAAACTGGTGAGGTTGTTGCGATGCCGACGCTCGGAGGCTCGGTCCCGATCATCCACTTCGAGCGTGTCCTCGGTGTCCCGACCGTGATCGTTCCGATGGCGAATCATGACAACAATCAACACGACGCCAACGAGAACATCCGGATCGGCAACCTCTGGTATGGGATCAGGCTGATGGCTGCGTTGATGACCTTGAAGACCACAGGCGACAGACAACAGACCTGAAGCCGTCGTGGATCGCGGCCAGCGATGCGTCACCGAAACCCTGGAATACGCACCCAGCAGACCATCACCCCAAGGTGCGCACAATGCCGGTGATGCGCTTTCTGATTGCATGGTGTCGGCGGCTTCTTGGCTGATTGGCCGTCTTTGGTCTACGGCGCCACGCACGGCTCTAGGAATGCGTCGATTCCTTCGAGATGGGATGCGTAGCTTGGCGAGGGACTCAGGCTGCCATCCCTGTGAACGGAAAACACCGGACAGCCATCAGATTGGGCGAAGAACTCAGCCTCGTCCAGCACAACTGCGGTTTGCGCTTCGCTGAGCGTCGCAGCGTACCTGACGCTGAATGGCTCCACTTCCCACCGCGTGCCTTGAGATTCAAACGGGCACAAACCATGGGAGAACACCTCGATTCGGTCGAGGCACAGCACGAGATGGACAGTCTCGTCCCAGTTACTCCACTCCCAGCCGCTCCGTACCCCCGGTTGGGCGAAGTCGTCGTAGGCCCCCGCTCACCGGTGACGGAGTAGACCTGGAACGGTGGTTCGCCAGACCCGTAGGCGACATCGGACTCGTTCTCTACCCCTTGACAGACCGCCTTGAGATCGTCAGAGCCGCTTCCGAAATAGGTGGCAAGGCCAATCGCACCAAACACCATTGCGACAACGATGATGAGCAACGGCCGTTTGAACTTCACTAACCGCCCGCTCGCCGGAGATGTCGACGAGTCGATCGACGCCACCTGTGCCCGATCGGTGCTCTTCCGACGAAGGTCACGCAGCCCGATCGCGAACAAATACGAGCCAGCCACCGCACCGAGCAACCCGACGCCGCCTGCGAACACGAATATTGCTACAAGGAGTAGAAGGACACCACCCACGATCTTGATCCATGGCGACTGATCTGTAATCGGACACTTCCAGCGTCGCTGCCACGGCGACCGAAACTGGGACCGTCACGGTGCCTTCCCAGAATCAAATTCACACCACTCGAACCAAATATGCCTAGGAAGCTCAGCCGGGCGGCAAGATCATCGTCCGAGCACATAACGGCACATATGTCTGCCCTTGCCTCGTCGCAGTATCAGAGAGACAACGAGGGTATGGCAGGCGTCATCATCGCAATCTTGCTGCTCGTCGGCGTCATCGCTCTCACGGTCTGGCTCACATTGCAGCGAGGAGATTTCGAGGACGATATGGGGACCAAGGATCACAATCCGAGGTGGTTCAGATACATGGGCGACTGACAGCTATCCGCCCATATCGGCACATATGCGCACTTCAGCGGCATGCATAGTGCCGGTTATGCGCTCCCGGTTTCGGCGCGACATGGAAGGTGGAGTAGCCGATCGACCCCTGTGAGGTCACCAGCGTCGGGATAGGCTGATGTGCAGAACCGGCGGTGACACGGGAGGACACTGTGCGTCGCGCTTGGGTAGGTATCTGTGTGACCGTCGTCGTCGTTGCGAGTGGTTGTGGCGGTGGCGAAATGTCGTTGAGTGGGTACGTTGATGAGATGAACACCGTTGGGGCTCGCATAGCCCAACAGTCAGAAGTGATCTTCGCTGAGGCCGAACAGATCGCTTCGCCGAGTGACGTGAACGCGATGATGGAACGGGTTCGGCCTTTGAGGATCGAGGTCTTGGAGGGCTTTGAGGGACTCGATCCTCCCGAGGAGGTTGCCGATTTGCACCGCCTCATCTCGGACTGGATGGCCGAAATCATCCTGGCCGAAGAGGCTCTGGCCATCCGAGCGAGCGCCGTTGTGAGCTGGGAGGAGTTCTCTGACAGCAGCGAAATGACGGCCTACAGGGCTGCGCTCACCGAGGGCAAGACGGTGTGTACCGACTTTCAGGCCAAACTCGACGCTACCGCGGCGCGGGGCATCTTCGCCGATACGCCGTGGATTCCCGGCGAGTTGAAAGAGGTCGTCGATGCCGCGCTCGGGTGCGAGAGTTTCCCTGAGAACCCCGAGGCCGTGTACAGGCAACCGCCCGCTGCGTCTGCGCCCTAGCCCGACCCGCCCATATCGGCGCATATGTGGACGTGATCAGGCCCGTGATCCGGTAATAGGCGGACAGGCACATTTGGCCGCAGGTATGGTCTGAGAGACCTACGGGAAGGTGAGGTTTCGAGTGAGACGACTATTGCCCCTTGCACTGGCTGTTGTGCTACTGACTGTTGGGTGTGCCGGTGATGACGGTGGCGAAGATGATCCTGGCGCAGTCGTCGAGTCATACATCGAGGCTT
>CAXMSN010000021.1:0-16627 GCA_964196275.1 uncultured Kiloniellales bacterium
GACGCTGTCCGCGTGCCGCCGTCTGCCTGAAGCACATCGCAGTCGATCCTCGCGGTTACCGGACCCATTGCCTCCATGTCGACTGCTGCTCGCAGCGACCGCCCGATGAGCCGCTGGATCTCCTTGGTCCGCCCGCCGTTGATCGAACTTCTCCTGATCCGATCGGGACTGGCTCCAGGGAGCATGGAATACTCTGCCGTCACCCAACCCTTGCCGGAGTCTCGCATCCACGGCGGAACGTCATCGTCGAGCGAGACGGTGCAGAGCACCCTTGTCTTACCCATCTCGATCAACACCGATCCCGGTGTCATCTCCGTATAGCCGCGGGTGATCTTCACATCCCTCAGCTCGTCGTCCGCTCTGCCTGTCCTCATCTGGTACTCCATCCGTTCAGATTTCAAAAACCGTACCGGGCGCCGCGTACGAAACGAGTCCCGAAAAATGTCCTGAGGCTTCATCGATCGCCTGCTCGGGATCAGTGTCGTGGGGAATGTGCGTCAACACGAGATGCCCGGCACCAGCCCATGACGCGATCTCTCCTGCTTCGCCTGCGGTCAAGTGGTATGCATACGTCTCGGCATCCCTGAGACCCGAAAGCTTCGCCTCACACAAGAGGATGTCCGCTCCCGAGGCCATCTCTTGGAGGTCGCCGCCCGGCCCGGCATCACCCGAATAGACCAGCGTCTTGTCTGCAGCCGCGATGCGTGTGACATTTGCCGTGACCGAGTGAACGGACGACCCGAAGTTGAGGGACAGTGCCCCCACCTGTGCGGTGTCTCCTGCGCCAACCTCGGTGAAAGTGAGCACGTCATGGAACACATGTCCCTCCCCCGCCCCGGCGAAGTCCGCGAACATCTTGGCTCCCCCATTGGGTAGGAGTACTGGAGTGGGACCGCCATCCGATGGTCCGTATGCGAGGTAGCCGTAGAGGCCGAACAGGTCGCTGCAGTGATCTACGTGCATGTGCGAGATCACAACAGCGTCAAGCAGTCCCGGATCAGTGAGACGGGCGAGTTCCATGAACGTTCCCGTACCCGCATCCATCCAGAGTGTCGTCCCATCGTGCTCAACCAGATATCCAGATGCCGGGTTGGTGCGGGTCGGTGTGCTTCCCGAGGATCCAAGCACCGTCAACTTCATCAGAACCAACCCATCAGACCCACGCCGACACCGACGAGGAGCATCCACAGGATCGCAGCTGTCGTGCCGACGAGCGACGGCATCATGAAGTTCGAGTCGTACTTCTTCCAGGACCACGCACTGGTGACGACGATGATGACCGCAAGCCCGATCACGAGCCATGTCGGAGCGATCGGAAAGGAGACCAACACCATCAAGAGTGCGAACGCCTGAAGACCGGCTCCGAGGTAGCCGAACAGCAGGCGATATGCCTCTCGATTGTGTTCGGAACGGGCCATCGAGCCGATTCTATTCCCCGACGCCGACGGACAGTTCCTCGACGACACCATTGACTATTCGGAAGCCACGCAATACAGGCCGCGGTCCGTTCACCGGCCCGACGATGAAGTGGATCCAGTCTGGATCTGCGCCACCTGCGATGTCGGAGTCTGACGGGTAGGCCTCCGACCGCAGATGGCTGTGGAACATCCCACCGATCTCGAGGCCGAAGGTCTCCGAAAGGCGGATGGCCCCGAAATGTTCGACAGGGTCGATCGTGAAGCGGTGCTCACTCGCGTCGGTGTTCGTGAGGGAGATGACGAACGCCGGAGTGTCGCCATCGAAGGCGACCAGTCCACATGCCTCGTTCGGCCGGCACCAGCCTGAGTGAGCGAACATCGCCTCGAACATCGGCCGCGGCATCTCCACATGCTCGATCCCAAGGCTGTTGCGTGCATCATCGAGATCGACAGCAGCGACCTCCAC
Organism: uncultured Kiloniellales bacterium; assembly: GCA_964196275.1. Taxonomy (GTDB): domain Bacteria; phylum Actinomycetota; class Acidimicrobiia; order Spongiisociales; family UBA5794; genus UBA5794. The sequence continues at coordinate 1,885 of CAXMSN010000021.1, forward strand.
CCGCACGCCGTACCGCTTGAAGAACCCAGGGTTCAGGCCGCCCTCATCATCCTGTCGGATGGCGCCGGAGATTCCGTCGGCGGCGAGGCGTGCAACGGCGATCTCGGCTTCCGCACGGAACGGGTAGACATGGACCGTGGTCAGATCAAAGCTGCGATCGGTCACTGCGTCCCTTCTGACGCCACTGCCCTCAGGTGGTCGACCAACGATCGGTCCCCCTCGATTGTGCCATCCGGAAGACCACGTCTCCCCCACAACCAGAAGTCCAAGGTCACCGGGTCGGTCCTAATCGTGGCATCCGGTGACCCGGAGTCATCATGGATCAGCGTGTCCAGTCCCTCGTAGACACTCCCCGTCCTGGGCGACGTCCCGGACAGCGATGCGGTCCTCAGGCTCCACATCCGATCGTCAGCAACGAGATCGATACGGCGATCGAGCGGCGCGATAGTCGACCAATCGGGCCCGCCCGTCAGGAACTCGTCAAGGACCTCGTCCACGCCGTCAATGGCGAGCCATGCGTCCGCTTCGGGAGTTCGGCCAGCGGCGATGAGAGCATCAGCGCCGTGGATCAGAGATTCCTGTGCCATGCGCCGAACCCACCACTCGGCGTTGTGATCGTGGCCGCACCACGTCCATGTCGGAGCGTCAAGATCTGCCTCACCGAACACCTTGAGCATCTCGTCAACGCCCTCTTCGTACCACGCCACCACGTCACCGATCGGAGCAGGCGGTTCATCGGGAGGACCGTCTACGTATCCCCCTCGTACAACCTCGGTCTTGTGCCGGTGGACGCTGCCCGTGTGCACCACGAGGTCACGCACCGTCCACCCCGGACAGGTCGGTACTGGAGCGTCGATATCAACACTCTGTGCGGCATCGGAAAGCAACCGGGCGTGGTGCTCGAGAGCAACGGTGAGGCGGTCAACATCCATCGCGTCACCCTAGGCCTTGGGATCGAAGTCCGAAGCCCGATGTCCGAAGTCCGACCAGAAAGGAGTTAGGGCGATGTACCTGCCGGTCGGATATCGGACTTCGGAGAACGAGCGTCAGCCAGTGGATCGGTTATCGGCGAGGGAGCGCAGCGACCGACCACGCGAAAGAACCCGGAGAACGTTCGACGATTTCGCCGCCGCACGGGACCAACGTGCGAATCTCCGGGTTCCGGTGGTCCGAGTAGAAGTCGCTACCTGCCTCGTAAGAGGAGCACGACCTCGCTGATCACAGCTGGCCGGCTAGCGCTCGGCCACCTCCGGGGTCCTTAAACAACAATGCATTATCGGACCACCTCCTTTCTCCGTGCGGCGAGCGTACCACCCGGATCCGGTGCCTGTGGCGACCGGGTAGCAGTCATGTAGTCTCACGGTTGTCACCGAAACAGGACAAGAGGACCGCGACTCCCCATGACCGATGATCTGAAACGATCTGTCATCAACGCACTCATCGCCCTGAGTGCGAACTTCGAGACGATGGACTGCGACCCCGATCTCGCCGACACCGGCGTCTTCTGCGAGCACTACGACATCCCGCTCGACCAGTCGGCCAATGCCATCATGCTTGCCTCGAAACGGCCACAGGGCGTCAACGCCGTGTGCCTCGTCCTTGCGACCCACAGACTCGACGTCAACGGAGCAGCACGACGGGAGATGGACGTGAAGAAGGTCTCGTTCGCATCACCAGAGGTAACCGCCGACGCAACTGGCATGGTGATGGGCGGAGTAACGCCGTTCGGCCTCCCCGATGGCATACAAGTCCTCGTGGATGGCGATGTCATGACAAAGCAATGGGTCATCGTTGGCGGCGGATCGAGAGACATGAAGATCAAGGTCAACCCCGAAGTCTTCGCCCGTATGCCGAATGTCCGAATCATCGAAGGTCTCGCCCGCCAGATCGACTGACCCAGGCTGTTCTCAATGACGCCATCGGAGAAAACCGCCGAAGCGTTGCAATGACCATGTGAGGCCACAGTCGTTTGGGCGACATTGCGCGGGATACCTAGTACTGCTAGGCTTGTCGCGACTTCCCGCTTTGTCGGGGTGGCGGACGTCAATGGAGGGAAGGCCCATGAGTCCAAGTCGGGTGATCGGATCGCTGCACGCAACTGTCGTGTCGCTCCTCGACCGGGTACCTGCCCTCGCGGTACTGCTCTCTAGTTTTCTCACCGGAGCGGTACTGGGGATCGTGGCCCGGATCTGGATGAGGTTCATCACCACGCATTCAGAGTTCAGTTGGGAAGGAACCCTGATGATCGTTGTCGGGTTTGGAGTGGTGTTCCTCGGTCAGGCTGGGGTGTATCTCGGCAGGCGGAGCCAGGTGCGGCGGTCTGGCTTCGTGGCGCTACGGGTACTGGCGATCGTCGCCCTTGTCCCCTTGGCCGGCGCTGCCGGGGCATTTGCGTTTCCGATCATCGTGTTTGCGCCGTTGGCGATCATTCGACGCGGATGGAGTCGATGGTTGAGGGTTCTGTTGGGGTTACTTGCCGTAATTCCGGGCGTCTTCGTAGCGTTCACGCTGTTCTCCGACCTGAGCCTGGTACGAGCCACGATCGGTGTGGTTTGGTTCGCTCTCATCTATGGAACTCTTGTGTGGGCGGTCACCTTTTCGTTCGCATCACGGCACGATCCGCGGTTCTCACATGTCGTGCGGGACGGATCGGAACACGAAGACACCCTTAGCCCAGAACGCTAATAGCGGGGCATCATGTGCGGCGGTCAGGCACGCCGACCTGGCCGCTGGTGTGCGCTGGAACACTACGAAGTGCTCACTGATCGGCTGAACTGTCCGCGAGCAACGCGTTGACATGTTCTCGGTATGTCACGAATGCGGCACGTCCAGTCTTGGTGAGGGCGTATGTTGTTCGAGGCCGTTTGTCAGCGAACGTCTTTTCGATCGTGACGTACTCAGCTGCTTCAAGGCGTGCCATGTGTGATGAGATGTTGCCTGCTGTAAGACCTGTTCGGCGAGAGAGAAAGACGAAGTCTGCTTCGTCCACGACGTACAGGTTCGACATAAGAACGAGTCTGGCTGGTTCGTGGATCAGTCGATCGAAGTCCAGTTCTCGTGACTCGCCGTCAGCTTCGCTATCTGATGGGGTCATGGTTGGCCTACGACCGGGTTGTTTCGGATAAAGCGGATCAGCATTGCTATGCCGGTGACTGTGACAACGGTTCCGGCGGCCAATAGCGGCCATCCCGGACTGGCGTTCAGTTGAGCTGTCCAGATTCCTCCGGCGATGAGAACCACGCCGTATGCAAGCATCCTCCTTGCGGACATCAGGAAAGCCAGTCCGATCGCCACGTATCCCAGTAGCCAGGCAATCAATCCTGGTGCCAGATTGCCCAGAGTGTCACCGTTTGCAGCCGGGTCGCTGGCGAACATGTAGACGCCCACACCGAGGAGCAGAAAGGCTGTCCCTAGAACGAGGGCCCCTACGAGGTTCCGATGCTCCCATTGGCGTCTGGGTTCTGTCCATTTCACATAGCCGATGCGCTTTTCAGTGAACCGTTTCCTGCCTATGAGCATCGGGGCGATGAGTATGGCGGGGAGTGCCCCGGCTACTCCAGCAATGTCAGGTAGCCAGATCCATGCCGCACCGATCCAGAGCAGTGAGATGCCGATGTAGATGTCGATAATGCCGTTCGAATAGGAGTCCCGGTAGGTTCGTCGTTCGAGATTCTGGAGATCTTGGTTACGTGTCACGAGTTCCTCAAGTCTGTTGCAAACTACTTTGTCTTACAAACTATATACCGAACGCGACCAATACGCAAAACGCTTTCTCGGAACTCCCCACTCATATCTCGAGTCATCCGCTGCCGGAGCGTGCGCATGTGTGAAGTGATGGGTGGTTCCCTGCTGATGGAGTGGGTGGACCTCGAAGGTGACCTTGAAGCCACTGAGTTCTAGCCGCTGTGGTTGAGCGTCTTCTTCATCAGCCGCTCGAACAGGCCTGAGTCATTCGGAATGCGCGCTCGATCGAGTGTCATCGTGTAGCCGAGTCGTTCGTAGAAACCGATTGCGCGGTCGTTCGTCTCCTCGACCCAGAGCGATGCCTGCGAGGATCCGCGCGCTTCTCCCCATGCGTGGATCAGCGGGAACATCCGGTCAGCCGTCCCCGTTCCTCGAACCGATGGGGTCACGTACACCGACACGACGACCGTGACGAGCGCATCGTGCTGCTCCCTGAGGAGGCCTATCGCAAGAGAGACGACCTTGTCGCCACCGAAGCCGAGCACCGTCAGTTGATCGACGCCAGCCACCGATGCCGTTGCACGCTCTATCCACAACGAGTCGGGGAACGCCACAGCCTCGTCGTAGGTCGTCGAATAGGCATTGGGCGTGTCGCGCAAGGCTTCGAGCCTGATCGTCCGAAGCTGTGGCCAGTCGTCAACGGTGACTGCGCGGACATCAACCACGGGGACGACTCCAGCTACGACTCACTACCGGACGTAGCCGGTTTCGCCGTCGATGACCTCTCGGATGATGTCGGCATGACCGGCATGACGGGCGATTTCCTCGATCAGGTGCATCAGGATCCAGCGGACGGCGAAGACCTTGCCGCGAGCCTCGACCTCACGACCGAGGTCGTTTTGCCGTTCGATGATCGTATCGACGAGCGCAACCTCGTCGGCGTAGGCGGCCGTCACCGCCTCGATCGTGTCCTCCTCGGTGACCCTCCACTCGGCGTCGGGATCGTCGGGAGACCAAAGCATCGGAATGTCCTGTTGGTCGATGACCATCCTCACCCAGCCGCGTTCCACGAGACGGAGATGGTCGACGAGACCCGTGAGCGTTGTCAGGGAGCCGACAACGCGCTGTCGGCCCTGCTCATCGGTGATGCCTTCCAACTTCCAGAGCAACGAATCACGGTTGCTCTTGATCATGTCGTGCAGCAACTCAAGCTCTGGACCTGTCCGTGGCGTCGCGTCAGCCACGTGTGGTCACACCATGCTTGGGCCGCGGGATGAGTTCCCCTGGCGGTTCATCGGATGAGTACTCGACCCAAGACATCGATGTCTGGCCAACATCTTGTTCGACCATCGAGATGCACCCGGCGACAGGGCAGACCAGGCTGCACAGGTTGCACCCGACGCAGTCATCGGTCTTGATCCATACCTCGGTCTTGCCATCTTTGGTCGCCTTGGCGCCGATCGCCTGATGGGCACCGTCCTCGCAAGCGATGTAACAGAGGCCGCATCCGATGCACTTCTCCTGGTCGATCTCGGCCTTGACGATGTAGTTGATATCGAGGTTCTCCCACGATGTCACACGATCGACAGACCTACCCCTCAGTTCGTTGACGCTCGCCATGCCCTTGCTGTCGAGGTAGTTCGACAGGCCTTCATGCATGCCTTCGACGATCCGGTAGCCGTAATGCATCACGGCGGTACATACCTGGATCGTCGTCGAACCAAGGAGGATGTACTCGGCGACGTCCTGCCATGTCTCGATACCACCAATGCCGCTGATGGGCAGGTCTGCGGTGTCCGGGTCGGCCGCGATGGACGCCACCATGTTGAGTGCGATCGGCTTCACGGCAGGGCCGCAATAGCCACCGTGGCTTGACTGGTTGCCCACCACAGGCCGTGGGGTGAATGAATCAAGGTCTACACCGGTGATCGAGTTGATCGTGTTGATGAGCGACACAGCGTCTGCTCCACCGCGCTTCGCCGCACGTGCGGCCACCCGAATGTCGGTGATGTTCGGAGTCAGCTTCACAAACACCGGGACTGTCGCCGATTCCTTCGCCCAGATCGTGATATCGCACGTGTATTCGGGCACCTGGCCTACGGCTGCACCCATGCCGCGTTCGGACATGCCATGTGGGCATCCGAAGTTGAGTTCGATTCCGTCTGCACCGGCCTGCTCGACCTGCTTGATGATGGAGTCCCACGCCTCGGGGTTCGATTCGACCATGAGGCTCACGATCACTGCGTTGTCCGGGTACCGGCGCTTGACATCTTCTATCTCGATGAGGTTGACCTCAAGCGAGCGATCCGTGATGAGTTCGATGTTGTTGAGGCCCATCATCTTCGAACCGTTGATGTCGACAGACGAGTACCTGCTGTACGTGTTCTCGACCGGCACACCAAGCGTCTTCCAAACCGCACCGCCCCACCCTGCGTCGAAGGCGCGGGCTATCTGATCCCCCGTGTTCGTCGGCGGAGCCGAAGCAAGCCAGAACGGGTTCGGCGACTCGATGCCGCAGATGTTCACTGAGAGATCAGCCATCGGTGCTCCTAGGTCATTGCTGCGACAGCCCGCAGCTTCTCGTCGATGTCGCGCCCGGCCAGCTTCCCGTGCTGGACCGCGTTCACCACTTCCTTGCCGCCGTTGACACAGTCGCCTCCCGCCCAGATGCTCGGGTTATCGGTGCGAAAGCTGTCATCGACGACGACTCGGCCACCGGCATCGATTGCGACGCCGTCTATGCCTGAAAAGAACGACGTGCGCTTTGCCTGGCCCGTTGCCCGGAGCACGACCGTCGCTTCGATCCGCGACTCGGTCTCTGGAACCGTCGACAACTTGCCGTCATCCGAAAGCACCGTCCGTTCCACGACCAGCCCATCGACCGCATCGACACCCTCGAGCCTCACCGGTGAAACCCAGTGGACGAACTCGACACCGTTCTGTCTGGCCCGCTCAACGTCGTGCGCGTAGCTACCCATCTGTTCGGGTCCTCTCCGATACACCAGATACACCCGGTCAGCACCGAGCATCGAGGCTTGAGTCACCGCATCGATCGCTGTGTTCCCGCCACCGATGACCGCAACGGTCTCGCCGGAAAGGTCGACGGATCCTGCACGCACGTCTGCGATAAAATCGAGTGCATCGGCCACGCCAGGGAGGTCTTCACCTTCGAGGTCGAGAGCCGGAACGCCCCCAAGGCCCACGCCGAGGAACACCGCGTCATGATCTGAGATCAGTGACTCGATGGTGACGTCAGACCCAACCGAAACTCCTGACCGAATCTCGACACCGAGGCCCTTGATGAACTCGACCTCGGCCAGGCTCGTGGGGATGTCCATCTTGTAGCTCGCGACCCCATAGGTATTGAGGCCACCCGGCTTCTCGTTTGCGTCGTAGACCACGACTTCATGACCGAGCTTGGCGAGTTCGGCGGCACATGAGAGGCCGGCCGGACCGGCTCCGACCACGGCCACAGTGTTTCCCGTCGGCTCAGCCTTCGAGAAGATCTCGACATCGCCAAAGACGACATCATCGGTGGCGAACGCCTGAAGCCGACCGATGTCAATCGGACGCTCATGGAGATCGTTGAGCACACACGCCCCTGCACAGAGCATCTCGGTGGGGCAGACGCGTGCGCACGACGCACCGAGGATGTTGGCGTCGAGGATGGTCCGGGCTGAGCCGACCAAGTCGCCGTTTGCAATCCGCTTGATGAATTGCGGCACGTCGATGTCAGTTGGGCACGCCTTGATGCACGGTGCGTCCCAGCACATCAGACATCGATGTGCTTCGACAAGGGCCTCATCGAGGGTCATCGTTGGCTTCGGTGCCAACGATGACCCTGCGGTCGGGGCAGACATGGTCTGGCTCATACCCATTCCATCCTCTTCGTCTTGTTGCTACTCAGGGTGACTACTCGCCACCCTTCTTGAGTTCGACCGTCACGGGAGCCCAGCCGTCACCGATGACGTCGACACCTGCATCGCGCAGGTTGGCAACAGCCTCTTCGGCAAGATCCGTGCGGAACGCACCCTGCGTCGGAACGTCGTTGAGGATTCCCTCATCGGTGGCAACCTTGACCGTCTGGTTCCAGAGCAGCTCATCCATCACGCCGATACCGCCGGGCGACGGCCAGATCAGCTTGTTGATCTCGTTGAGCATCCACTGCTGATGCGACGTTCCGAGAGTCGGGCCAGCCGCGAGTACATCGTCGACGCAGGCGTCGAAGTTGTCCCTGCAGAATGCCCACCCGCGGAACGATGCCTCAAGGAACGCAACGGCCGCCGCGCGATATGCGGCATCAGTCTCGAGTCGTTCAGAATCAGCCCAGATCGCATCCTGGAGCATCGCTGTTCCGTAGAAGTTCCAGTCGATTACCGAGAAGTCCTCTGGCTGGTACAGCTCACCCGTATCGGGGTTGACCGTCTCGAGCAACTGTGCGTACTCGTTGTACGTCATCGCCTGAGCGGCGTCGATGTCGCCTGAGAGAAGCTGAAGCATGTCGAATGATTGCTGGACGAGCGTCGATTCACCGGCCGGATCGTCGATACCGGAAACCTTCATGCCTGCGAGCAGTTCGAATTCGTTTCCGAATCCCCAGTTTCCGACGAGCTTGCCCCGGAGGTCGTCACCCGCAGCGATGCCAGCATCGGCGAACGCCACCTGCAGCGTTCCCGACCGCTGAAACACCTGTCCGATGTCCACAAGATCGAGCCCGTTCTCACGGGAGACGAGGACCTTCGGAACCCAGGAGACGGCGAAATCGGCCGCACCAGAGTCGAGGACTACCTGCGGAACGATATCGACTCCTCCTTCGAGAATCTCAACGTCCAGACCAGCATCGGCATAGAAGCCCTGTGCGACAGCCGCGTAGTACCCGGCGAACTGCGCCTGTGCGACCCACTGGAGCTGCAGCTTGATGGGGATCAGATCTGAAGGTGCGTCGGTGGCCGGCGGAGCCTCGGTTGTGTCCGTGCCACCTGCCTCGGTGGTGGCTGTTCCCCCATCATCGTCCGAGCTGCACGCAGCAGCGAGCATGGCGATGACGGCAAGCATGACGAGCCAGCGTGTCATGCCTCTCTTCTGGTTCGATCGCATCGATTCCTCCTCGTGGTCCTGTTCATGCATTCCTGTTCAGAGGGACTACAGCCCCGCCGTATCCACGTCCGCCTTCCACGGCATAGCAACTTTTTCGAAACCTCCACTGATCAGATAGAGCACAATACCCATCATGCTGCCCGCCGCGACGGCCGCCCAAGCTTCGGGATACTGGGTGAACGCCGCGTTCTGCACAATAAGCGGGCCGAGCGCATCCTGCCGCCCGCCGAAATACTCGGCAACGATCGCACCGATGACGGCAAGCGACGAAGCGATCCTGAGGGATGTGAAGAACAGCGGCATGGCGTTCGGGATCCGCACGGTCTTCGTGACCTCCCAGCGGGATGCCGCATACGACCGCATCAACTCCAACTCGGTGGCTTCCACCGTCGTCAGGCCCTTGGTGGTGTTGATGAACACGGGGAAGAACACGAGGATGATGACGATCGCTTGATTCGAAACAGGCGACAACGTTCCGTACCAAGCGTTGAATATCGGAGCAAGAGCGATGATCGGAATGGCGTTCACCGAGATGGCAAGTGGAGTCAACGTCTCGTCTGCAAGGCGGAACCGAGAAACCAGAAGGGCCCAGACCACACCGAGGATCACACCGGCGATGAGCCCCGTGACCACGATGTAGCCTGTGTTCTTCGTGGCCTGCCAGATCGTGTCAAAATCCTCAATGAACGCCACAAAGATCTCGCTCGGCGGTGGGAGCACGAAACTCTCCGGAGCGAGGAACCTCATCGCGAATTCCCACAAGAGCAGGCCGCCAATGCCAAAGACAACAGCTGGCGCTGACCCTCGAATGACCTTTCTGATCACTCCGAATCCCCCTTGAATCTGAGAGCCTCGCGGACCTCTGTGATCTTGTCGAAGAACTCCGGTGACTCTCTTGTCTCGAAAACTCGCTCGCCGAGGTCGACCGCGATATCGAGCGCGATCCTCCCGGGGCGAGGTGACATGACGATCACCCGCTGCGAGAGGAACACGGCTTCGGGGATCGAGTGGGTAACGAAGACGATCGTCTTCCCGGTCTTCCCCCAGATATCGAGCACCTCCGTCTGCATGTGCTCTCTGGTCATCTCGTCGAGCGCACCGAACGGCTCGTCCATGAGCAACAGCGATGGTCTGAACGAGAGCGCCCGTGCGATCGAGACGCGCTGCTGCATCCCTCCGGATAGCTCTCTCGGATAATGATCGCCGAACTCGCTAAGTTTGACGAGATCGAGCATCTCGGCAGCCCGCGCCTTCCGATCGGACTTCGACCATCCCATGAGCTGTAGCGGAAGCTCAATGTTCTGCGTCACCGTTCGCCAGTCGAAGAGCCCAGATGTCTGGAACGCCATGCCGTAGTCCCTGTCGAGCCGAGCCTGATCCGCAGACTTTCCGTTGATCGCCACCTCGCCCTCGGTTGGATGGGTCAATGCCCCCATCAATCTCAGAAGCGTCGATTTTCCGCATCCCGAGGGGCCGATCAACGAGACGAACGAGGCGTCCTCGATCGACAGGTCGATGTGATCGAGTGCTCGAACCTCGTTCGGCTTGCCCGGATTGAAGACCTTCGTCGCATTGGAGATTTCGACCGCGGCGTGGACCGTCTCGCTCATGGTGCCACCGGCTCCTTGGATCGGTTCGACATGACGATGAACTCGACGAGGGAAACGGCGCCGACAGCGATGAGGCCGAGTACGGCCGCACCTATCACCGTCGCATAGAGACGTTCAGGCCCCGTCGTGTACCTGCTTGCGAAGTCAAGAATGAGGCGACCGAGACCACCCCTGATACCGCCTGAGATCTCGCCAACGATCGCACCGACGATCGCAGCCGTCGCAGCGATCCGGAACGCGGCGAACAGATAGGGCAAGGCAGCAGGCATCTGCAGCTTCATCAGCGTCTGGCGCCGGCTGGCTGCGTACGACCGCATGAGTTCCACGGATGCGTCATCAGCTGATTGCAGCCCCTTGATGCCGTTCATCGCGACGGGGAAGAACGTGAGATACGTGGCGATCAGGGCAACAGACATCCAGCCCTGCCACTCGAACGGCAGCCACTCGAACGCCGACGCTCCCCAGATGACGATGATCGGGGCGATCGCGACCAAAGGAATAGTTTGCGACGCGACGAGGTACGGAGACGTGGCTCGCTCAAGCCATCCAGACTGAAGCATCACGATCGCAATCCCAAGACCGAGGATCACACCGAACAGGAATCCGAATGCAGCCTCACGCAGTGTGAACAGCGATGCTTCAGCGATGAACGCTGCAAGGGGCTTGTCTGAGTTCCGTTGCGGCGGTTGCGAGAACTCAGCCATGATGTCTTGCAGCGGAGGCATCGTAAGGTCATCGGTCCGTGGAAGAAAACTGCCGATGACAGGCCACTCGGTCTGAGCACCATCGATCGACTCCCCGAATGCTTTGTAGCCCGTGTACACAAGGGCGAGAACGACCACAAACGCGACGAACATGAAGATCCGTCGAGTGGTTCTCCTCAGTGCCTGTTTTCGTTCCAGCGCCCTGAGAGCGCTCGCCGTCTCGTCACGTGTCGTCATGCAGCTCTATGGCCCGTCCCTGCGCTGGCGATTGTCTTCCTCACACGTTCTGGGGGAATCCGAGATCCACCGTACTTGTCGCGGGATCCGGCCACCGGCTCGTGACGATCTTTGCCCGTGTGTAGAAGTTGATTCCCTCTGGACCGTACGCATGCGAATCACCAAAGAGCGAGTTCCCCCACCCACCGAAGCTGTAATGCGCAACAGGGACAGGCACAGGCACGTTGATGCCAACCATCCCAGCGTCGACATCGACCTGGAACTTGCGGGCCGCACCACCGTCGCGCGTGAAGATCGCGGTGCCGTTGCCGTATGGGTTGTCCGCTATCAGTTGGACAGCTTCGTCGTACGTTTCAACACGGACGACGCCGAGAACCGGGCCGAAGATCTCATCGTCGTAGCAGGCCATCCCCGGTGTGACGTTGTCGAGCAGGGACGGAGAGAGGAAGAAACCGTCGCCTTCGTGGGTTTGCTTGCGGCCATCGACAACGACCGTTGCTCCCTCGGTCGGGGCGTTCTCAACGAACGAGGCAACCCGGTCGCGATGTTCCTTGGTGATAAGCGGACCCATCTGTGAGCTGTCGGCGGTCCCGGCTCCGACGACCACATCCGGTATCCGGTCTTCGATCGCTGCGATCAACGGGTCGGCAGACGACCCAACGGCCACGGCGATCGAGATCGCCATACAGCGCTCGCCAGCGGATCCGTATGCCGCACTGACGGCAGCATCAGCAGCCAAGCCGATATCGGCATCCGGCAGAACGACCATGTGGTTCTTCGCTCCGCCGAGAGCTTGCACGCGCTTCCCGTTGGCCGTGCCTGTCGTGTACACGTACCGAGCGATGGGCGTAGAGCCGACAAAAGAGACTGCCGCAACATCGGGATGCTCAAGGAGCCGATCCACGGCGACCTTGTCCCCCTGGACGACGTTGAATACTCCGGCCGGGAGCCCAGCCTTGTCAAACAGTTCGGCCGCCAGCGTGTTCACGCTCGGGTCCTTCTCTGACGGCTTCAGCACGAAGGCGTTCCCGGCCGCTATGGCGTTCGGATACATCCACATGGGCACCATCGAAGGGAAGTTGAACGGTGTGATTCCCGCAACGACACCGAGCGGCTGACGAACCGAATAGACGTCGATTCCTGTGGATGCCTCCTGCGAGAACGAGCCCTTGAGATGCTCAGCCAGTCCTGACGCGAACTCGACGTTCTCAAGACCTCTCCGAACCTCTCCGAGAGAGTCGGACAGCACCTTGCCGTGTTCGGCGGTCAGAAGAGCAGCGATATCGGTCGCATGCTTGTCGACGAGATCCCTAAACCGAAACATGATCGCCGTTCGCTTGGCGATCGAGGTCTCTCTCCATCCTTCGAAGGCGGCCTTTGCCGTAGCTACAGCGAGGTCAACCTCTTCCACGGTGGCAAGGCCAACCTTCGCCGTGACCTCCCCCGTTGCAGGGTTGTGGACATCAGCCGTCCTGCCGGATGAGGAAGGGACCTCCTCGCCTCCGATGATGTGATTGATCTGTTTCATGGTGCTCCTCGACGATCAGTGGTGGACGGACATGCGTTCGCGCGGCAAGTAGGCGCCATCGCCCTTCTGACCCAGGTACTCGTCGCCGTCGACGATGACCTTGCCACGAAGCAGCACAGTCTCGACCTTGCCCTTGACCTCCATGCCCTCGTAGGCCGAATAGTCGACATCCATATGGTGCTGGTCGACAGACTTCGTCCATTCGGTACCCGGATCGAAGATCACGATGTCGGCGTCGGAGCCGACGGCGATCGTCCCCTTCTTGGGATACATGCCGAACAGCTTGGCCGGAGCGGTTGCGCACAACTCGATCCATCGGTTGAGGTCGAATCTCCCACCGACCACACCGCCGTGGTAGATGAGTTGATAGCGATCCTCAACGCCGGGCAGTCCGTTTGGAATGGCCGTGAAGTCGCCGATGCCGAGTTTCTTCTGCGTCCCGAGCGTCGGATGGTCGTCCATGCAGAACGGGCAGTGGTCTGTCGAGACGACCTGCAGATCATTCGTCGCGAGCGATGTCCAGAGTGCGTCCTGATGGCCGTCAGCCCTCTTGCGGATCGGGGTCGAGCACACGTACTTCGCTCCCTCGAACCCCTCCTTGTTGAGATGCTCTTCCAGGCTGAGGAACAAGTACTGCGGACACGTCTCCCCGAATACCGGTTGCCCGGCATCCCTGGCTTCTGCGACTTCGGCTACCGCTTCTTTCGCAGACATGTGGACGATGTAGACATGAGCACCAGCCAATTCGGCGAGCTTGATTGCTCTGTGCGTCGCCTCCGATTCTGTGACAGCTGGCCGAGTGAGACCGTGATAGACAGGATCTGTTTCTCCGCGCTCGAGAGCTTGGGCTCGCAGCACATCGATCGCCATACCGTTCTCTGCGTGCATCATGATGAGCGTGCCGGTCTCTGCTGCCTTCTGCATGGCACGGAGGATCTCTCCATCATCCGAGTAGAAGACGCCCGGATACGCCATGAACAGCTTGAACGATGTGCAGCCGCGATCGATGAGCGTGTCCATATCCGCAAGAGACTCATCGTTGATGTCGCCAGCGATCATGTGGAACCCGTAGTCGATGGCACAGTTGCCTTCGGCTCGCTCCATCCATGCGTCGAAGCCGCCAACCAAGCTCTCACCTTTCACCTGGACTGCAAAGTCAACGATGGTGGTGGTTCCACCCCACGCCGCGGCTCGGGTTCCTGACTCGAAACTGTCTGATGCGGACGTTCCGCCGAACGGGAGCTCCATGTGCGTATGGGGGTCGATCCCACCGGGGATCACGTACTTGCCCGAGGCATCGATGACCTTGTCCGCCTCATCGGCCCAGGAGTGAGATCCGGGAGCCGCGATAGCAACGATCGTCTCGTCTTCGACGAGTACGTCCGCTGCCGTGATGTCGATGGCCGTGATGACCGTCCCACCTGCGATAAGTGTCTTCATGTCCGTCCTCTCGTCGTTCAGTCGATTTGATTCAGTCGATGGCCGAAACGGCATCGGCGATGATCTCGCTGGCAGTATCGATCTCTGCCTCGGTCACGGTAAGCGGTGGAGCGATCCTCAGCACGTTCCCGTACAGGCCGCCCTTGCCGATCAGCAATCCTCGTGTCTTGCACTCCTCGAGCAGCCTTCCGGCGCGGGCACCGTCGGGCTCGATGGTGCCGGGTTCGACGGTCTCGATTGCAAGCATCAGCCCCTTGCCCCTGAGCTCAAGGATCCATGGGGATGCCTCTGACACGGGAAGGAGGTTCTCGTACAGACGGGAGCCCATCTTGAGTGCGTTGCCCTGAAGATCGTTGTCGAGGAAGTACTTGAGGTTCGCAAGCGCTCCCGCGGAAACCAACGGGTTGCCACCGAATGTCGAGATCGAGTTCGCCCCGATGCAA
>CAXMSN010000022.1:0-7450 GCA_964196275.1 uncultured Kiloniellales bacterium
CGTGCACGGCCGCTCGTACATCCTGTCGTCTGCGTGGCACGTTCCTCTGCGATGGTTCTCGGCATTCCACGCATCTGAGCGTGACGTGTACACGGAGGGTGCCATCACCTCGATCCGATACAGGACATCCACCGGTGAGGCGATAGACAGAGTGCGATGGTCGTCCTCCGTGCTGGAGGCGGCGGGCTTTACGGACCAGGTCATCGACCGGGTCAATGAGCTCAGCAGGTGGTTGGCCGAGTTCCCGGCTGATTCGATGGTGGAGGTGGACTACGCACGCGTCGCAACCCTGTTCGGCGAGGGTGACCTCGTCTTCGACGAGAGCGCACACGACATTCGCGAGAGCCTGCTCGCACTCGAGGCGGAAGACTTCGAGCAGTCCGGTGAGGCCTATCAGCGGGTCGCGAGACGATGGGGCCCAGCCCAGGCCTACACGATCGTCAACTGATCCGCCGATGACCACCCGGAAGCTCGTGCTGATGTTCATTGCGTGGCTCTTTGCGGCAGGAGCCATCGCGATCACGGTGGCTGTCGTTCTCACCGAGATCCTCTCTCTGGTGGGCATCGTCGACCGGTCCGGTTCGAGTTATGGCGTCTCACTCAATCTGGTCACGGCTGTCACGTTCGTGGCCCTTGCGTCGGTGCCCTTCGTGTTTCGTGCCCGGTTCGCCACGGAAACCGACAACGACGACCCTGCGCCTCAGCCATGACATCGCCACCGGAGCCGCCTGACGTCGATGGCATCACGTGGCGCCGGGCCACACCTGATGATGCGGACGCGATTGCGGTTCTCCAGGGCGCGTGCGCCGTCGCTGACGATGGCTGGATCGAGGACCCGTCGGAGATACGAGAGAGATTCGAGAGCCCGATGGCGGACGCTGGTGTCGACAGCCTCATCGGCGTGTCTACCTCGGGGGACGTCCTGGTCAGCCTGTGGTCGCTCATTCTTCCGGAACCGACGGACGAGTGGGCGGTCTACGACGACAACTACATCCATCCTGACCGGCGAACGGAGATCCTCCGCTCTTTCGCGCTCGACTGGTGGGAAGCGCGCTCCTTGGAACGGGTCACGCTCCTCCAAACGAGGACGGGTCGCCTGCCTGTCCGCTTCCATCAGCACGTGTACCCATCACAGGCGACGCACATCGTGGATATCGCTGGGCGAGGCTATGAGCCTTGGATCTACTTCGACGAGCTGAGAAGGGATCTCTCAGAACCAGTTGATCCGCCGGTGGTCCCTGAGGAATACGAAATCAAACCGATCGGTGATGTGGCGTCGATCGATGTGCTTGCGGTTAGGAACGATGCGTTCCGCGATCATCGGGGCTCCCAACAGTGGACACTTGAGTTCTGGGAATCTCGGTGGTCTGAGATGCACCGGGCAGACGCCTCCTTCGTTGTCGTCAACGGGACGGTTCCTGTGGCCTTCGTTCGCTGTGGCGTCTACCCGTACGACGCCGAACTTCGTGGCTACACGGAGGGATGGATCGAGCAGGTGGGGACCGCACGGGCCCACAGGGGCAGAGGGCTGGCGGCAGCACTCATCCAGAGTGCGATGGCCGTTTTCGCATCGACTGGAATCGAATACGCCACGCTTGAGGTTGACACAGAGAATCCAACTGGCGCACACGGTCTGTACACCGGATTGGGGTTCGAGCGTGTGCGTGGATACGTTGATTACACCAAGGTTGTAGACCTGTAGCGGAGAGGGCGAGAACAGATGGGCGAACTATCGATCGAGCGCGATGAAGTGCTCCGTATCCGCACGAGCCGCGAGCCAGGCATGCTTGCCAAGGCGCTCGCTGCTGCGGGTGAGCACGGTGCGAACATCGGCGAGATCGAAACGGTCCATATCGGCGCCGACTACAACATTCGTGAGGTCGCTGTGATCGCCCCGGACGATGATGCCATCGGCGAGATCATCGCCGCGATGGACGCCATCGACGGCGTCGAGGTTCTGCCAGGCAGAGTCGACAAGGTGTGGGAGCAGCACCGCGGAGGGAAGATCAGTATCCAGACCAACGCGGTCGTCAGAACGCTCCAGGACATCCGCGAGGTCTACACGCCCGGAGTCGCACGCGTCGTTTCCGCTATCGCTGACGATGAGTCGATCGCAGACGAGTTCACGTGGAGGGGACGGACGCTCGCGATCGTTACGAACGGCACACGTGTGCTTGGCCTCGGAGACGTAGGCCCGGCTGCAGCGCTTCCTGTGATGGAAGGGAAGGCGCTCTTCTACGCAGATCTCGTTGGCCTCAACGCCGTTCCGATCGTCCTTGACACGAAGGATCCTCAAGAGGTCATCGAGACGGTTGTACGGCTGGCCCCCGGGTTCGGGGGAATCCACCTCGAGGACATCGCCACACCTGAGGTCTACGAGATCGAACGGGAATTGGAGAAGAGACTCCACATTCCCGTCTTCCACGACGACCAGCACGGAACGGCTGTTGTGGTCATCGCCGCTGTGATCTCGGCTGCACGTCGCATCGGCAAGTCACTGTCGGAGATGACATTCGCGCAAGTTGGGCTCGGCGCAGCCGGCAGTGCGATCGCCGGTCTGGCTTCGGGATTCGGTTTCCGTTCGCTCTCTGCGTTCGATCCGAACCCACTGGGAATCGACCGGCTCATGGAGGTCGCCGAGCCCGGCATCGAGATCGACGCCGGAACCACCACCGAGCACTTCGACAGGATGGTCGCAGAGGCCGACGTTCTCGTCCTCACGACGGGACAGCCCGGTCTCCTCAAGCCGGAGCAGGTCAGGAGGGGTCAGATCATCATGGCCCTCACGAACCCTGTGCCGGAGATCTCCTACCGCACGGCGCGTGACGCCGGTGCCGCAGTTGCGGCAGACGGGTCGATCGTCAACAACGTGCTTTCGTACCCGGGTCTCCTTGCCGGAGCGCTTGACGCAAAGTCGCCGTCGGTTACCGCTGCGATGAAGCGTGCGGCGGCGTATGCGATCGCAGATGCTGCAGCTGAAGGGCAGTTACTCCCGGATCCTCTGGATCAGGATCTCCACGACGCGGTGAGAGCAGCGGTGAGAACCGCTGCCGTGTAGCGATCAGATCACGTCGTCGCGGTCGGTCGACCGCGACGACCACATCTCTGTCCAGATGAGGAACATCAATATCGCTGTCACAACGGCCACCCACGAGATCGGTGTGCCTGCGGCGAACAACATCCCTGACAGAACGAGCGCGGCAACCGTGCGCACGGCCTTTCGGAATCGGCGGCGAGGCAACGGCGTGTCGAAGCGGTCGCCATCGTCAACGAAGCCGGGAGTTGAGTCATCGCTGTAGGGGTCGTAGGTTTCCACACGCCAAAGCTAGCGCGAAGTCTCGATTCCCATGACGACAGTCGGCCTCACCGACGGAGATCTCTACCGTACGATGTCGCGATTCTGACCCATATAGGGTGTGTGGCATGGATCTGGCACTCCGGTGCACTGACGGAAGGCGGCAACGATGAGACGAGTCACCACGATCGCGGCGCTGTTCTTACTGACGCTCGCATCATGCAGCAGCAGTGACAGCAGCAGTGGCAGCGAGCCATCGGCGACCTATCACGGTGGTAGCTGCACATACGACGGTCCTTCGGAGTTCGATGGGACCTCGACTGTCACATTCGTTGTCGTCAACGACTCGGATACGACTGAAGTGGGTTTCTCTGTATGGAAGATCCCCGAAGGGGTGACCTCAGAGGAAGTTCTGGAGAAGGGCATCCTCTCCTCCCAACCGCAAGGCACTCAATTTCAAGACGAACCCTGGCTTGGGATCGTCTCGCCCCCAACGATCATCGGGACGGCATTCGAGTTTTCCGTGACATTCGAAGAGGAGGGTCAACACGGCATCGTCTGCTTCGATCTTTCGACCGAAACCGAGAGCGGCGCGGATCACGTAACGATGTTCAACGTCACCAGCTAGCCCAGAGGCGCATCGCTGACGTGACTACTCGTCCGCCAGGCAACCGGCCAACCACCCACCGTCGCCAAGCACCATGTCGGGTCGATCGGTGATCAGTCCGTCTCCTCCGGCGGCGACTACGGCACAAACGTTCTGTTCGGAGTTGACCGTCCAGGGGATGACCAAGATGCCAAAGGATTGTGCGTCTATGACGACATCTGCAGGTAGCGAGGCGAAGATGTACTGCGGTGACCAGATCGACACCCCCGATTCAGACAGTGCCCTAAAGGATGGCTTCAGATCGCCGAAGGTCAGCGCCGCCAGCCGCACATCAGGGGCGATGGTCCGGAATGCCCGAAGGGATCGATGGTCGAAACTTTGGACGATGACTCGAGACTCGTAGCCCCAGTCCTTAATCACCTTGGCCAACGTCTGCTCGAACTCTGCGGGGTTGGTGCCGTCGAAGCCATCATCGATGGTTTCGGGCCGTTGGGGTGATCTCTTGGTCTCAAGGTTGAATTGAACGTCGGCAGCGTTGGTGCGCTGATCATCTGTCTTCTGGCTGTCGCCCGCGTACTGGTCGACGAATTCGAACAACTGTGAGAGCGTGATGATCGAATAGTCGCCAGCGGCAACCTCACCGGGTTCGGACTCTTGATGACGAAGGCGGCCTTTGGGATCTGGATTGAGATCACATTCGTATCTCGCCAGTTCTGCAGCAGTGAGCGAGCGCACCATGGGGAGCGTGACCGGGTCCGGCACGGTCGTGTCCTCTGTCCGGCACTTGTCCGAGGAGATCTCGGCGTCATGCCAGATCACAAGCTGCCCGTCGCCGGACAGGTGCAGGTCCAGTTCCAGCGTGCTTACGCCAGCGTCGAGGGCTGCCTCGAAAGATGGCAACGTGCTCTCTGGGCGAATCCCACGCGCCCCGCGGTGACCCTCGACGTCGAAAAATCGCCCGTCATCGATCTCAATGCCTGCAGTGTCATCGGAAGAACTGCATCCGACCGCGATCAGTCCGAGCGCTGCCACAACAGCAATTGCCAGCCGTGCGTACATCTCCGCATCCCCCATCTGAGTGAACACCCACTCTATTCCCCCAGCTAGAACGGTCGGGGGTGTTTCCTGAAGGTTCAACCAGCGGCAGTCGGCAGGACTGACCCCCGTGGGCCTCCTGCTAGAGCCCCGAATTCAGAGCGAAGACCACCGCAATGGCTGGGACGAGCATGGTTGACGCGATGACCACCCAGGCGCTCATCACTCTCGCGTCGCCTGGGTCGGCGGTTGCTGCAGGGAGGTCACCGTCTGCGACCCGGACGAGCGCCTGCCAACCTGCGACGGCGATGATGACGCCGAGGGCACCTGCGTAGGCGATCGTCACGAGAACCGACTCGAGCGGCGTTGCGTCACCGGTGAACGCCGAGGAAGCCACGAATACAGCCGTTACTGCCCCGTTCCATAAGGCATGGACGCCAACGCCCACGCCGATGAGTCGCAGGGCGCTTCCACGGTCGGCCTGTGTGCGGAACTCCCACCAGCCGAGGCTGACCAACCCGGCCGCTACGGGATGCACAGCGGATCCGAGCATTCTCACGAGGACGACGGTCTCCCATCCACCTTCGACGAGGAAGCCTCCCGTCGCGTATGCGATGTTTTCGATAACGGCGAACCCGACACCGGCGGCGACGCCGGCGAGCATTGCTGACTTGCGATCGAACGGCTTCGAGAGCCGGGCGCTGATCGCTTTGGAGAACTCCTCGACCAGCGGTGCAAGAACGATCACTTCGATCGCGAAGATGATCATCCAGGGATGGCGGAGCGTCTCCATGAGATCGGTATCCAGCACTCCTTCACCGTTGCTGACGAGCCACTCGCCGAATCCGCCGGCGAAGTAGTAGACCGCGCCACCGAGGAGTGCATACCCGATCAGTGACATGGCGACTGCGAGCGTTCCGCCAGCGATGAGCGCAGCCACCGGCAGTTTTCGGTCGAGCCTTCCGAGCACAACGAGGAGAACCGCAGTTGGCACAGCGGCCGATGCGAGAACCAGTCCGCCGAACCCGATTGAATACGGCAAAACGATCGATGTCGCCGCCAACGCGATACCTATCAGGGCCACGATTCCTGCGGCCATGTACTTCCGGTTCATTCCCACTCCTCCATCAGATCTCCGAGGCGTGTCATCAGGGCACCGGATCGGGATCGGTACGCCTCAACGAACCCGGCGATGAGCATGATCGAGAAGCCGATCCCGCCACCGACGATCCAGAATGCAGCGTTGGTCGGCGCATTGGACGCCGCTGCGGCTGCAAGCGTGAGCATCACGGACAGGGTTGCCACGACGACAGCGGCGAGTACGCGCCGCTTCACTCGCGTCAGGAGGGCCCACATGAGTAGCCCGACAGCGAAGGCGAAGCCGAGCAGGCCGAAGGCAACGTCGGTTGTGAACATCTCGATGATCGGTGGGAGGCCCAGGAGAGCGATGCCCGACCACTCAAGGATCAAGAGTGCGATGGACCGCTTCTCATCGCGAGCGCCTGCCGTCATTCGGTGGAGGATGTCCGCCTCGGCCAGCAACACGACAGCGATGGGAACCGTGAACCACAGTGCCGTCCCCGAGGCCGACTCGGTCAGGAGGGTGATCGCTGCAAGTCCGAGTGCCGGAGTCCCGAAGGCTAGGAGAGCGTCTCGGTTGAAAGTGACGCCGTAGGAGATCGCCTGGCCACCGATCGCCACAAGCAGGACAGCGGTCAGCTGGGTGGCAGGCAGCGCCATGAGGGCGATGGGCACCGTGACCGCGGTCGCAGCGAATCCGGTGACTAGTGAACTCTCGATCCATCCGAGATCGGAGTTTTTGTCTACGAGCAGCACAGTCGTCAGCGTTGCCAGCGCAGCGACGGTGGTCATGGCGACTCCGATACCCAACGCTGAGGTATCGAACGCGACCAGCACCGCGGTGAGCGCACCGAGGGCAGGAGCACCGGTCGCTATCCGGAGGCGATTGATGCCGAATGCACGCTCGCCCAACGCGGTGGCAACGGTCACAAACGCCAGCCCCAGGGCAACTCCGAGCCAGAGTTCTCTGGAGTCGCTCGAGACAGCGATGGCAGTCGAGACCGTGATACCAGCAAGTGCAACGATCGCCCATGCCCTGGCTGGAAGGTTGAGCTGAGCGGCCTGCTCGCTCGACGAACTCAAGACCCTTCGGTCCGCCACGAACACCGAGATGACAAGGACGATCCCGAATAGGATCGCTGTCAATGCAGCGGAATCGGTGAGCGACACGTTGAGGCCTGTGAGAAGAACGGCCCACCCGGAAGCAGCGACGACTGGCGTCACGTATCGGATGTTGCGATGAAGGAGCCGTGCCCAGCGCTCAGATGTCACGGCGACCAACCAGATGCCCACGGCCACCCACGGTCCGTCAATGGCGATCGGCCTTGCGTTGAATCCGGCGATCACAGCTGCGACGACGCCTGCGGTCCCAAAGCCACTCCAGAGGAGGAACGTGTCCTTCTTCACCAGGCCGTGGCCTGACAATGCAGCAG
>CAXMSN010000023.1:0-3744 GCA_964196275.1 uncultured Kiloniellales bacterium
GCCGAGCCGGTCCTTCGTTGGTGTCGTATGCATGACACCCCTCCTCGTGTTGATGGCAGAGAAGAGAGCATCAGCGGCCGCATCGTCGCTGTGGACCGCCGTCGGGTCAGTGACCGGGTTGGCCTCTTCCAACAGTTGACGGATGCGGTTCGGTGTCGTCACGTCTCTTCTCCAATCTGGGGCACTGGACCTGTGACTGGCCGTGCACTTGGATTGAGTCCGGTCCGGTCGAAAGCTTTCACGAGACGGCGCATCGCCCTATGGATACGCACATCGACCGCGCCCTGCGAACACCCGACGATCTGCCCGATCTGCGCGTGCGGGAGTTCCTCCCACACCGCTAGTCGCAAAACCTCCTGATCCCGATCCGACAACGTCGCCAACGCGTCAAGAACGGCACGATGCTCGACGCCCAGGATCACCTGCGATTCAGGTGAAAGTGGCGGTTCCGGTCGCTCGCGGCGAATACGGCCAACAAGACGCGCAAACCTCGCCGCTTTGCGACGATAATTCGACAGGACCCCCCGTGCCACCGTATACAGCCACGCCAACTCCTGAACCGGTCCGGGTTTTCCGGAGGCTCCATTTCCTGAGAGGATGGGGTCATGTCAAGTTCAAACAGGTATGCGCCGGAGGTGCGGGAGCGGGCGGTTCGGCTCGTGTTCGAGCATCGTGATGAGTACGAATCGGAGTGGGCGGCGATCACGTCGATCGCCAGCAAGTTCGGATGCTCGACCGAGACGCTACGCAACTGGGTCCGACGGGCGGAACGGGATTCGGGTCAGCGGGCGGGGATGACGTCGGGCCAGCACGAAGAGCTCCGTGAGTTGCGTCGTGAGGTCAGAGAGTTGCGGCGGGCGAACGAGATTCTTCGTAAGGCGTCAGCGTATTTCGCCCAGGCGGAGCTCGACCGCCGACCGCGACGATGATTGACTTCATCGACGAACACAAAGCCAGCTATGGGGTCGAGCCGATCTGCGAGACAATCGAGATCGCCCCAGCCACCTACTACGAACGGAAGCGTCAGGAGTGGGAACCCGACAGGCGGTCGCAGCGGGCGAAACACGATGAGGCGCTGATACCGGAGATCCAACGCGTCTTCGATGACAACTACGGCGTGTATGGGGTTCGTAAGGTCTGGAAACAACTCAACCGGGAAGGCATCACGGCAGCGAAGTGCACGGTGCGACGTCTGATGCGTCAGATTGGGCTGCGTGGCGCCACACGGGGCAAAGCGTTTACCGTCACGACGATCCCAGACGACCTGCTGGCCCGACCAAGAGATCTCGTTGATCGGGACTTCACCGCCACAGCTCCGAATCGTCTTTGGCTTGCCGACATAACGTATGTGCCGACTCGGGTCGGGTTCGTGTATGTCGCGTTCGTCACCGACGTGTTCTCACGCAGGATCGTCGGGTGGCGGGCCTCCCGTTCGCTCGCCACCGGCCTCGCACTCGACGCGTTGGAGCAGGCGATCTGGGACCGACTCGACGGCGACCCGCAGGGTCTGATCCATCACTCCGATAGGGGGTCGCAATATCTATCGATCCGTTACAGCGAACGGCTCGCCGATGCCGGCATCGAACCGTCGGTCGGTTCGGTCGGAGACAGCTATGACAATGCAATGGCGGAGACGATCAACGGCCTCTACAAGACCGAAGTCATCCACCGGCGTGGACCGTGGGAGGGACTCGACGATGTCGAGTACGCCACGTTGGAGTGGGTCGACTGGTTCAACCACCGCCGGATCCTCGGACCGATCGGAGACATCCCACCAGCCGAATACGAAGCCAATTACTACCGTCAGACGAGCCCAGTCGACACTGCTGGACTCAAGCACAACAGTCTCCGATGAACCCGGACCGGTTCATCCATCTCCCCGTCAGGGATCGAGTCGAGCCTCCGCCACGCGATCACGAAGACATCCTCGGTGGCGTCATACGCCGAATCGCGCTCGACACGACGTGCCATGTAGCTCAACACCGCCCGGTGATGCACGTCATACAGCCGGTGAAACCGCTGCTCTGCCGCTGCATCAACCATGCGCAACCATCCCAACAGTCGCCCACAACCCTCTCTACCCGAGTATCAGTCGCGACCAGTCGATTCCTTACACCCTCCCAACAACCTCAACCCCTCACCAGAGGCATCCGACCAGAAACCCACCACAGAACCCTCACGACGCCCCACAAGAACCCTTGCCGCCCACATGCGCCGATATGGGCGGCTATCTGGCAAGGCAGTGCCGGATAGTGCGTACACGCGTGGCCGGGATCGTCCTAGATCTCAGGTAGCGGCGCGCAGTACTCGTATGTCCGGCGATCAGTTGTGATCCCGACGCATGCCGCCTCAGGTAGGCCGAAGTTGTCGAAGGCATCCTGCATTGCTGTGGGATTGGTACCACAGCCTTCTGTGGTCTCGTGTACATCACCAATGTGAATGTATCCATCACCAATGTACCTGATTTGGACGCCGCAAAGGTCGACGACCGTTTCGTCCCAGACGAGCCTGCCAGATAGATCATCAACGACACCGTACGGTACGGGGCGAACATCCGCAGTCGTGAAGATCGTGTAGATGCCCTCGCCTAGATCATCCAGCTCAATCGTCCAAACCACAGGTGAGAGGTCAGGATCGGGAACGCCGATCGGCCCTGTCGTGGTCGTTCGCTCCAGAGTTGTCGTCGTTGTCTCGGCAACTGTGGTGGTCACAGTCGATTCGGTCGTGTCAGATGTCGAACACGAACCGATCAGAACCGCCACGCATACACCCGTCACGAGTCTTCCCAACACGATACGACCTCCCTAGGAATCATCTCACGCCCAACCAACAAGTATCCAGGCCCAACTCCACCCCACCCACAACCCAAGCTGCCCATATGCGCTACCTGATAGGTCGTGCCAATGCTTCTTTCGGTTCCAGCGATCTACGCGGCGCCGAGTTATCGGTTCCAGGCGGACTGGTTCAACTACGGAGCGACGACTTCCGCGAACCCGACTCTCACTTCGAGGGTGGCAAGGGCAGTCTTGGCGTGCAGTTTTGGCATGACGACGACGACAAGGTCGCCGTCATCCTCCGCAGAAGGATCGGAACCGCAGAACCCAGGTTGACCGTCGTATCCGTCGAGGCTGAAACCCACGTTGAACACGTCACCCTGGTTGATCTTCCCGCCCGGCCAGTAGAAGCCACATCGGCGCGCCGCCTGATCGGGATAGTCAATCAAAGCCACGTTCATGTCGCTCAGCGTGCCGGACACGACGGTGACCTCCACACACAGATCTCGTCCGTCGCGTTCGGTGGTCAGCTCCGTCGCCGTCAACTCGATCGGATGGGTGGTGTATTCCCTCGCGCCGGAGGATTTGAGCTGTATGCCAAAGAGTGGCTCCGTCACTTCGCACGCCGGGGGGCTTGTTGGGCCGGAGCCGGGCTTCCCTGGATTATCCGGCTTCTTCGCTCCCACCGGTGCCGCCGAGATGACCACAACCGCCGCCGCGAGAAGCAGGATCATTGTTCTCTTCATGGTTCACCCTCCTGAAGGTGACGTCATTCATCATGCCCGCCCTCACCTCCGGGAGCTAGCCGCTCCTCAATACGTTCTATGTCCAGATTCCGCCAGTGGTTACAGGGAATCTTGAATCTTCCAGCCCAATCGGCCGTCCATAACCGGCTGGGGGTGTCGCTATGCGATGATCAAGGTGGTGTTGTACGCACCGGTTGGGCGGTGAGCGTCCGGTCGAGTCGATA
>CAXMSN010000024.1:0-22193 GCA_964196275.1 uncultured Kiloniellales bacterium
CGAGGCAACCAGAACGGCGCTCCCCTACGTCGACTACGTCAACTGGCCACAGCCTGAAGAGATCGCAGACGTCATCAACTTCCTTGCGAGCGAGGAGTCAAAGGTGGTCAACGGAGCGTTCATCCCAGTCTGGGGATCCGCCCTGATCTGAGTGGCTGTGGACCACGACGTCATCATCATCGGCTCCGGCTTCGGAGGGAGCGTCAGCGCGATGCGCCTGGTCGACAAGGGCTACAACGTCTGCGTCATCGAGGCTGGGAAACGATGGCGAACCAACGACTTCCCGAAGACGAATTGGAATCTCCGCAAGTCCCTGTGGTTCCCACGGCTCGGGATGCGCGGAATCCAGCGCATTTCGTTGCTCAGCGACATCATGGCCCTCAGCGGTGTCGGTGTCGGCGGTGGCTCCTTGGTGTACGCCAACACGCACTACGTCGCACCAAGAGCCTTCTACAACGATCCTCAGTGGTGTGACATCACCGACTGGGAATCAGAACTGGCTCCTCACTATGAGGTCGCCCAACGGATGCTCGGCGTCGTGGAGAACCCCGCCGACACTCCGGCGGACACGGTCATGCGCGAGGTCGCAGACCGAATGGGTGTTCCCGACACATTCCACCCGACCCCTGTGGCCGTGTACTTCGGGGAACCCGGCGTCGAGACGGATGATCCATACTTCGGCGGCAAGGGTCCGCGACGCTCAGGATGCACGTCCTGCGGCAACTGCATGGTGGGATGCAGAGTCGGCGCCAAGAACACCCTCGACAAGAACTACCTCTACTTCGCCGAGAAGGGAGGAGCGACCGTCCATCCCAACGAGAAAGTCACGGATCTGGAGGAGGTGGATGGAGGATGGCGGGTAACCACGCAACGACCGGGCGCATGGTTCCGCAAGCGGACCAAGGCCCGCACCGCTCGCGAGATCATCTTCTCAGCAGGTGGCCTCGGCACCACCCGGCTCCTGCTGGAGCTCCAGGAGCGGGGGCGTTTGCCGGAAATATCACCACGCGTCGGCCACCTCGTTCGCACGAACAGCGAGGCGCTCTTGGGCGTCGTCTCATCGAATCGGGACACCGACTTCACGCGTGGCGTCGCCATCACGTCATCTATCCACCCGACTGAGGACACACACATGGAGCCCGTCCGCTACGGCAAGGGATCGAACGCTCTTGCACTCCTCGGTACGCTGCTCACCGACGGCGGTCCGGGGCGGTCCAGGCGGATGCGATTCCTCAGCAACGTCCTGCATCACCCGATCACCTTCTTGCGTACGCTTTCGGTTTGGCACTGGTCTGAGAGGGGAATCATCCTTCTCGTCATGCAGACGAAGAGCAACAGCTTGCGATTGTTCCGACGAAGGGGCAGGTTCCGAACACGGCTGACATCCCAACAAGGCCACGCTGAGCCGAACCCGACGTACATTCCCGAGGCCAACGATGCGGCACGACACGCCGCCGACATCATGGGCGGAACAGCGATGAGTTCAGTGAACGAGGTTCTGTTCGACACACCCACGACCGCACATTTGATCGGCGGGGCAACCATTGGCACGGGTCGCGACACGGGGGTCGTCGACGCGTATCACCGCGTTTGGGGATACCCGTCGCTCCATGTAATCGACGGCGCCGCGATCGGAGCGAATCTCGGAGTCAACCCATCGTTGACGATCACCGCGATGGCCGAACGTGCTGTTTCGGCATGGCCTCAGAAGGGAGAGCCTGATCCACGACCGGAACAGGGCGAGCCGTATCGCCAGGTCGGGGTAGGCGACAGTTAAGGCGTTCGCATTCCCTTGCGCGCCACTGTCACCCGACTGCGGACAGGGATGTGCTCGGGTTCGATCGCTTCCATCATCCCTTCTTCAGACTCTTGGGACCGCTGGTACCAGGAGGCGTACAGGTTGGACAACGGCCATGCCGACAGGCCATGGAGCAGCACGCTCAATGCGACCGTAGTGGCCACAACAGTAAGAATCGTCGCGCCAGCCTCCGGCTCCGCCTCGACCACGACGGTCCCGACGAACACCAATGATGCGATCCCCCTCGGACCGAACCATCCGACGTACGCAACTGACGGCAGCGCCAACTTCGAGCCGACGAGAGCGACGGCGACGGGCACCATGCGCACGATCGACAAGCTCGCCAACGCATAGACGACAACTTGCCACGTAATCGCCGATACGACCGGACCCAGAAGGACTGCACCGAACAAGAAGAATGACAGCATTGTCAGCAGATACGCGATCGCCTCCGAGAACGTGCATATGTCCGGATATCGCTCGCGCACGATGTGGCCGAACGTGAGACCGCCGACGAAAGCAGCCATGAAGCCCGATCCATGCAACGGGTCGGAGATGAGAAAACACAACGCTGCGAGCAGTGGCACGCTTACCTGCCTCCACTCACGGGACATCCATCCCCGTTCGTAACTGAACACCATCAGACGCCCGCCGACCCAGCCGACCACAAGGCCGACTATCAGCGCGACACCGATCTCTTGAAGAAAGACCGCCGCTACCCCAGCGAGAGTCTGCATCTCGCCCGCCGCACCCGCAAGTGCGATTGCCAAGAAAGGGACAACGATGCCATCGTTCAAACCGCTCTCCACGCTAAGACCCTGCCGGATGACCTGCGGCACGCGTTCGTTCGTCACAACCGCTTGACCCAACGCTGCATCGGTCGGGGCGAGAAGAACGGCTATGACCGCAGCTGCCCAGAATCCGATACCGCCGAAGAGGGCGTATGCCATTGCGATTCCGGCTGCCATGGTGAGTACGAGCCCAACGGTGAGCAACCGCGCTGGAACGAACAGGTTCCTGCCCACCGCTCTCACATCGATGATCGCGGCGTCAGTGAACAGGATCACCACGAGTGTGGCCTCGAGCAGCAACTGGACGACCTCGGACGAGAGCTTAACCGTAACGACGTCGAGCACCTCGGGCCCTGCCAACAGCCCGAAAGCCGTGAAGAGGATCGGACCCGTGAACGGAGTCGTGGAGAGGAACTTCGACACCAACGCATAGCCGATGACGAACGCGACGAGCAGTACCACTCCGGCCATGTCGTCTCATCCCTCCCGTCGCGTCGACGGCACGATAGCTTGTAGAAGACCCCAGACCACAGAACACGGACCAGCCTCGCTTCTGTTCCCCTTTCAAGGGGAACGGACGAGCGAAGCGAGCCAAGGGGATCACGGAATTCAGCAACGGCGCCAGCCCAGGGCTTCGGCCAGTCGCTGAGATGGAAACGAGGTCGCGGTCAGCCAGCGATCTCATCCCTCTTTTCGGCGGCATGCGCGATACGGGCGGCCATTCTCCGGAAGATCGGGGCGTGGAACGGCAGCAACGACCACCAATACAGTCTTCCCGCCAGACCCCGCGGCGCAAAGCGGGCGACCTGTATCAGCCGGACGCCATCTTCTGCTGGCTGAACGGACCAGCCAAGCCACGCCGTTCCCGGTACCTTCATCTCGGCCCGCAGCAGCAACTGGTGCTTCTCCGGATCGATCTCAGCCACTCGAAAGAAGTCGAGCGCCTCACCCGGTCGCAGTTCGTTGGGATCCCGTCTCCCGCGCCGAAGGCCGACTCCACCGATCAGACGATCGAACCAACCGCGGATTATCCACGTCCAGTTCATCGTGTAGTAGCCGACATCACCACCGATGCGCGTCACGGCCCAGAACAGGTCGTCCGCGGAAGCTGACGATGCAACGGACCGTCGGTCGACGAGCATCGTGGCTCCCGACCAGGCAGGGTCGCCCGGCAGCGGGGCAGCCGGGGCCGAGACAGCATCGGACCAGCGCGTCTCGACGTCCGACGTTGAGATTCGAGCGAGGGCCCGATGTAGCGACTCCCGATAGGACAGCAGATCGATCGGGTGGAAACCCGGCGGAGACGGACGGCTCACCACAACATCATGACTCAGGCTTTCGATGAGAGGGCGAGCAACTCCTACGGGTAGTGGAGTTGCGAGACCGACCATGAGAGGAGACAGACGAGCGCTGAAGATGGGTAGCGGTATGACCGGGCGTGTTCTGAGCCCTGCAACCTCGGCATATACCTGCATCATCTCTGCATACGTGAGAATGTCCGGTCCACCGACGTCGAAGATCTTGTTCGTCGGGTCGGGATCGTCGACGACTGACACCAGCATCTCGAGGACATTGCGCACCGCGATCGGCTGGCATCGCGTACCGACCCACTTCGGCTTCATGATGATGGGGAGCACCTCAGTGAGATGACGGATCATCTCGAACGACATGGACCCCGAGCCGATGATGACCGCTGCACGGAGCTCAGTGACAGGAGTCTTTCCCTCAGCGAGCACGCGGCCCACCTCGTGCCGACTGTCCAGATGCTCCGACAGATCCTCGTCATCGGCGCCAAGGGCACCCATGTAGACGATCCGTCCAGTGCCGACCCGATCCGCGGCGTCCCGGAAGTTCTCGGCAGCTCGACGATCCTGCTCCGCGAAGCTCCGCGTCGTTCCGCTCATCGCATGGATCAGGTAGTACGCCGCATCGCAGCCGGCAAGGGCCGCATCCAGGCTCGAGGGCTCCAGTGCATCCGCCTCAACCACCTCGACACGGTCCCGCCACGGATCCATCGTCAGCTGGCTCGGATCCCTGGACATGCAGCGAACCTCGGCGCCGTAATCGAGAAGTTGGTGGACGAGCCGGCCTCCGATGTAGCCCGTAGCACCGGTGACAAGGACCTTCATGGCACCGAGCCTACTCCCGAGCTACAGACCAGAAACGACCGACGACTTCGCGTACAGTCCGAGAGCGAAGCATGGATCGACATCGCCATGCAATACTTCGGCCGTGCCTAACTGGCGGGTCATGCACTCCAGCTTGAATACCTTGATCGACGGCGAACCTATTGACGCAATGGTGCGAACGTGAGGCGACTTCGGACGTCCATCTTCCGCCTGTCGCGAGACTCGACGGTGATCGGTTGGGTTGCTCAACTGGTCGTCCTTGGTGTTCTACTCGCCTTCTTCACGATCGTTGCCAGCGAGGCGATGCACAACTGGCAACGAACCGGAACAGATTTCGAGTGGGATTGGCTGTCTCACGAGTTCCCAACTCAGCTCAGCGAAGGGTTCAACACCCACCCCGAGACGGCGGGCGACGCTCTCCTCGTGGGCATCGTCAATACGTTCCGAGTCACGATCGCAGCGATCGTCGCGGCCACCGTCATCGGTCTCGCCGTCGGAGCCGGCCGACTTTCCGAGAACTGGATCGTTCGTAGGGCCGCGACCGTATTCGTCGAAACGTTCCGCAACATCCCTGTGCTCCTGCAGATGTTCTTCTGGGAGGCGCTGGTGATCAGCCTCCCGTCACTCAAGTCCGATGCGATCGGCGAGTACTTGATCAAGCCTTCGAACAAGGGCATCGGCATCGCATGGCCACGGCTGGCTGCGGGATTCTGGCTGTGGGTCGCGATCGTCGCTGTGGTCGTGATCCTTCTCCTTCGTCGCAGGACGGGCCGAAAGACATCGCGTGGACTCCCGTGGATGCTCGGGGCACTCGCAGTGGCATTACTCAGTTGGTGGGTCCTCGATGCAGTGACAGGGCCGCTGTTGAAGTTCGAGATGGCATCCGTCGTGAAGCGTGGCAACTTCACGCAGTTCGGAACGACGGGCATGGTGATGACTGAGTCCTTCTTCGCTGTGTGGTTCGGCCTATCCATATACGCAGCATCGTTCATCGCAGAGATCGTCCGCGGCGGAATCCTCGCTGTCCCCCGCGGACAGCGCGAAGCTGGCCAGGCGCTGGGACTCACTCGCTTCGTCTCGCTCAGATTCGTCGTTCTGCCCCAGGCTCTTCGGATAATCCTGCCGCCACTGGGCAACCAGTACCTGAACGTGCTCAAGTACTCAGCGTTGGGCGTTGCCGTCGCCTATCCGGAGATCCAGAAGGTCGGGTTCAGCATCATCAACGCCACAGGTCAGTTCCGCGCGGTTCTGCTCATATGGACCACCTTCTTCCTCACCTTCAGCCTTGTGATCTCGGCCGTCGTCAATTACTACAACCGGAAGGTCGGCCTCATGGGTTCGCCGGTTCACACGCTCGAAGGCCGGTAATCGGTTCGAGCTCGGAACCCACGTAACGCAGAAGAACCTCGTGCAACGCCCGAGGTTCTTGCTTGTAGCCCCGATGGGATTTGAACCATCTCAGCCCGAGCCCCGTACACATCCACAAACCCCAACGCCCCGAGGGCTCCCAAGATCAGACCAACCCAACCGACCCCCACAGAACACATCGCAATCGGAACCCACGTAACGCAGAAGAACCTCGTGCAAAGCACGAGGTTCTTGCTTGTAGCCCCGATGGGATTTGAACCCACGCTACCGCCTTGAGAGGGCGGCGTCCTAGGCCGCTAGACGACGGGGCCGCTTTGGCTGACCGGAGGGTCTGCCAGCTCGGGGGGAAGGACTTGAACCCTCAATGACGGGACCAGAACCCGGCGTGTTGCCAATTACACCACCCCCGATAGAGAGCGCAGGATACGATAGCGACCCCCGTACCGCACACACGGTTGCGCTCCCGATCGCCTGCATTCGCGGCTCGAAAGCGTCGCTACGGCGTCATCCATGCTGGATCGTCGAACCGTTGGATCTCGAGACGATTTCCCGATGGATCTGTCAGGAACGCGTGATAGATCCCGTACACATCTGAGTGCTCCGGACCACTGTCGATAGCCCACGCGCGACCCGCGATGCGATCGCACCACGCATCGACGTCGTCCGTCACCAAAGTCGTGATCACGCCATTCGAGACGAACGACAGATCCTTCTCACATACACCGAGGAACCCCGTTGCCGACACTCGGAAGATCAGACACGTTGACTGGTCGACGACGAGTTCGAGTCCGAGAACACCTTCGTAGAAATCCCGAGAGGCACCGAGGTCCATGGTGGGAAGGAACGTGACCAGCGCATCAGCCATCCAAGGGCCACCGTCCGAATTCGTCATCCGTTGCCCGTCGTCCGACTTCCTTCGTCGGTCGCTGGCACTCCCTCTATCCCCCTGATTCATCGCTGCGCTCTTCATCGGTCCCCCTTGAAAGGGGGACGGGCGCCGATGCCAAAAGAGCTCTTGCGGAGGCGATCCGCGCCAGTGACTCTTCCTTTCCGAGGATGTCGATCGACTCGAACAGGGGCGGGCTGACGGTCGAACCACACAGCGCGACGCGTATCGGCTGGAGTCCTTTGCGTGCCGACAGTTCGTTCGCTTCAAGCATCGAACGAAGGGCGGCATCTATCTCCCCCGTGGACCACTCGGACAGGCCGGACAGGGCAGCAGTGGCACCGTCGAGGGCGACAGCGCCCTCGGGTGTGTCCATCACCTTGGCCCACGCCTTCTCGTCGTAGGCGGAAGGTGCTTCGAATAGGAATCTCGCCTGGACCGGCACCTCAGCGAGGAGCTTCGTACGCTCCCTCACCAATGGGACGAGCATCCCGTAGGCGTCCGCCTCAGCGGGTGCGAGGTCCCGTCCCAGGTCGGCAGCTATCAGCGGGAGGGTCACAACCGCGAACTCCTCGTCTGACATCTCCCTGATGTACACGCCGTTCATCCACTCAAGCTTCGCTGGATCGAACACCGCCGGGTTCTTCGATACGGACGACAACGAGAACCTGTCGATCATCTGACCCATCGAAATGATCGTCTCATCGTCGCCTGGCGACCAACCGAGGAGTGCGAGATAGTTGTTGACCGCTTCCGGCAGATACCCAGCTTCGCGGTAGGCGCTCATGGCGGTGTCGCCGTGACGCTTCGATAGCTTCTTCCCGTCCGGGCCCATCAGCAGCGAGAGATGGGCATAGGTCGCCCGATCGGCTCCCATCGCTTCGGTGAGCAGGATGTGCTTTGGCGTCGATGACAAGAGATCTTCGCCACGAACCACATGCGTGATGTCATAGTCGACGTCATCGACTGTTGATGCGAGGTGATAAGTCGGCGTGTTGTCGCTTCGCATGATGACGAAGTCATCGACCTGGGCGTGATCGAAGACCATATCCCCACGGACGAGATCCACAAACTCGGTCGAGCCCGGCCTCGGGATCCGGAAGCGAACGACGGCAGTGTCGCCGTCAAGCATCCGCCTCGAGATCTCACCGATCTCAGGTTCGAGGCTGCCGTCGTAGGCCGGAGATGTTCCAGCGTCTCTCGCCTGCTTCTTGAATTCTTGAAGTTGCTCCGACGTAGCGAACGAGTAGTAGGCGTGGCCGGCCTCAAGCAATTCCCGGGTGACTTCGCGGTACCGGTCGAATCGGTCCGTTTGACGATAGGTTCCGTGGCTTCCTCCGACCTCGAAGCCCTCGTCCCATGCGAGTCCCAGCCATCTCAGGTGCTCGAGGATGTCCTCTTGAAATTCATCGGTCGATCTCGCTTGGTCAGTGTCATCCGACCTGAGGATGAACGAACCGCCGTTCTGCTTGGCGAACACGTAGTTGAACAGCGCTGTCCGCGCAGCGCCGACGTGGAGATAGCCTGTCGGTGACGGTGCGAACCGAACTCTCACCGTCATGGCCCAGCCACCGGATTCATCAGTGTCCCGATGCCCTCGATGTCCACCTCGACTCGGTCACCGGCCACGATCGGCCCGACGCCTGCCGGGGTTCCGGTGAGCACAACGTCTCCGGGCAACAACGTCATGACCTGGGAGATGAAGGAGACCACAGCGTTCACGTCGAACACCAAGTCGCTTGTGGACCCATCCTGTCTGACAACATCGTTCACCGAGCACGTGATCGCGTGATCCTCGCTCGGATCGAATTCCGTATCGATCGCCGGACCGAGCGGACAGAACGTGTCGAATCCTTTCGCCCGCGACCACTGGCCATCAGAGCGCTGCAGATCTCTCGCGGTGACGTCATTGGCGGCCGTGTACCCGAGGATGTGGCTGCTCGCGTCCTCAGGCAGCACTCGCCGCGTCACCTTCCCGATGACAGCAGCGAGTTCACCTTCGTGGTGCACCTCGGATGACTCGGGAGGCAGCCGAATCGGCGCCAACGGCCCTATCACGGTGGTTGGCGGCTTGAGGAAGATGATCGGAGACTGGGGTACGTCTGAGCTCATCTCGGCCGCGTGGTCGGCATAGTTCTTGCCCACAGCGATGATCTTCGTCGGGATCACGGGTGCGAGAAGCTTCACCTGTGTGATGGGGAGCACGGTCTCGGACCTCTCCCATTGGAAGAACGGCGATCCGTGATAGAGCCGTATGCCATCAGGCTCAACGGTCCCATACGTGATGTCGTTGGCATCGGCGTCGATGCGGACGATCTTCATGCTGCCTCCCGATCAGAGTGAACGACTGTGCGCGTTTGCGATCTAGATGTATTCAAGCCACTCGGGATGGTGGCCGAGTTTCGCGGTCACCGTACCCATGAACAACTCCTGGGCTCTCTTGGTGACGGGGCCCGGTTTGCCGTCGCCAACGGGACGATCGTCGACCTCTCTCACCGGAGTGACCTCGGCAGCGGTCCCGGTGAAGAACACCTCATCGGCGTAGTACAGATCCGTCCTGCTGATAGCGCTTTCACGCATCGTGTAGCCGTCCTCCTCGAGAAGCTGGAACACCGAATCGCGGGTGATGCCATCGAGGGCGCCGGCCGAGGTCGGTGGCGTGAACACTGCACCGTTGCGGATCATGAACAGGTTCTCACCGCTTCCTTCAGCGATGAGACCATCCTTGTTCAGCATCAGGGCTTCGTCGTACCCCGCACGGATCGCGGCCGTCTTGGCAAGCACCGAGTTCATGTACCCACCTGTTCCCTTGGCGTCGGGCATGAAGGAGTCATGGCCCAGCCGCCTCCATGACGACACTGCTACGCGGATACCGTTCTGGAGTCCATCGTCACCCAGATACGCCCCCCACTCCCACGCAGCGATGACCATCTGAACGTTCGCTCCTGCCGGGTTGAGACCCATCGACCCAGTCCCGAAGAACGTGATCGGCCGTAGGTAGCCCGATGTGAGCCCGTTGACACGAAGCAGTTCTTTGCTGACCTCCACGAGTTCGTCAACGGTGTACTCGAAGGGGATGCCCAAAGCTTTCGCCGAGCGGGCAAGACGATCGATGTGGTCGGTCAGGCGAAATACTGCCGTCCCATCGATCGCTTCGTAGGCGCGGATACCCTCGAAAGCGCCGGTGCCGTAGTGGAGTCCGTGGGACAGGACATGAATGTTCGCGTCGCTCCACGGAACGAGCGTGCCGTCCATCCAGATGTATTCAGTGGCTTCCATGCCCTCAGTTTGGCACGAAGCCCGCCACTACTGAGAGGACCCCAGATGCTCCTCGTGCCACGCAAGGATCGCATCGAATCGCTCAACTCTGTGCTTCGGATCTCCTGAGCGCGACAGTTCGTGTCCTTCTCCGGGAGGGAACAGAAGGAGCTCGGTTTCGACGCCCGCGGTATACAGCAACGTGAACAATTGCTGGCCCTGTTCCAGCGGGCAACGGAAGTCGTCTTCGGAGTGGATCACGAGCGTTGGCGTCGTGATCGCATGGGCTCGTGCAAGGCTGCTGGCCTTCCATATCGCATCGACATCGTGAGGCATCACCGCGTCAACGTACATCTCGACGAAGTGGGGAATGTCAGTGGTACCGGCGAACGAAACCCAGTTGTAGACACCTCGTTCTGCGACGGCCGAGCGGTACCGCTGATCCAGCGACGTCACCATCACCGTCGCAACGCCACCGTACGAGCCTCCCATGACACCCATGCGATCCAGATCGAGACGGGGGAACCGGTTCGCTGCCTCGTACGGAGCCGCTGTGAGATCGGCGAAGTCCGGCGGGAGCGGGTCACCCCACCGGCCGACGACCGCGTGCACGTGGTCGTATCCGTATCCCGATGATCCTCTTGGGTTGATGGCGACGACCCCGTAGCCCGCTCCGGCGTACACCTGGAACTCGTCGAAGAATCCCCAGCCGTATTGGGTCGCCGGACCGCCATGGACGTTGAGCAGAAGGGGCACATCGTTGTCGCCGGGGGGCAGATACACCCAGCCGTGGATCTCGACTCCATCGGACTCGAAGGTGAACTCTTCGGGCTGTATCAGGCCTGCTTTGGCGCAGAAGTCGTCGTTGAGATGCGTGATACGTCGTTCGTCACCAGAGGCGAACGTGTAGACCTCACCGGGCTGCGTCGTGGAAGTTGAGGTGAACACAGCCGTGGAGGGGTCATGGCCCGGGTGCCACCCTGTAATCGCACGATTCCCCGAAGCGAGTGCCTCGACTCGACCGTCAAGGTCCAGCGAGAATGCCCGCCAGGCTCCTCGGTCCTCAGCGATGAAGCTGAATCCCCCGTTCGGCAACGGAACAGGGCCACCCGACGCTCCTGCACGGTCCGGTGAGTCGATGTGATGGTCGGTCGCAGTCAAAGCGGACGCCGACCCTCCGCCTTCGATGACGTGGAATTGCGGCAGGAGGAGAGATTTCTTGTCAGAGATCGACCCGAGCGCCAGCAGCACACCGGAGACGTCGAATCCCGACCAATCCCACTCTCCCATCGGCGATGCCACTTCGATCTCGCCACCCTCGACCGACACCGTGCACACCTGGTTCAGAGAGTTGATCCAGTGGCGATCGTGGATGGATGAGCGGTAGGTGATCGTTGACCCGTCAGGGCTCCACGCAGGCCCCGCCTCCGAGTTCTCGCCAGATGTCAGCTGCCTCGCATCGCCGCTCTCGACGTCCACGAGCCACAGATGCTTGCGCTTGTTGTACACCCACGACTTGTTGTCGTAGCGAAACGCCGGTGCGGTGATCCTCCTCGGTGAACGCTTGCGTTCGTCCTCGTCGGTGTGTCCATCCACGTACTCACTGACGACGATCGCGAACGTGTGCCCGTCGGGCGACCAGGCAAGTTCAGACACAGATGCGCCGAACGATGTGAGAACTCGCGGCTCTCCCCCGCCCGCGTCGAGGACAGCGAGTTGCATCGTCTCGTCGTCATCTTCGGTGAGGTAGGCGATCGATTCGCCGTCAGGCGACCATCGTGGCGAGCGGTCGGTCTGGCCGGGTGTGAGCGGACTTGTGTCTGGGCCATCCGATCGCCATATCTGGTTCAGATACCTGTCCGCCCCCAGGTCCATCCGCGTGACCACGAAGACACTGCTCTGACCGTTCGGGTGCATCTGGGGATCCGAAGGGACGCGATAGTCGCCGAGCTGCGATGGACGCATGGAATCCTCTCTGAGTGCCTCCGGGCAACGCTAGGCAAGCCCGCGTCGCACTGCGTATCAGATTCGACAGAACGCATGTGTACCGTGTCGTCATGCATCGATTCGTGGCTTCGGGGTTCGGCGTCGGCCTCATTCCGTCGCGCCTGTGGGGCTCGGACAACGGCGCCGGAACCTTCGGTGCAGCGTTGGCTGCCATTCCTGCCTTCTTCTGGCGTGACGAGTCTTGGGTGTTGCACGCGGGTGTGTTCATCCTGTTCCTCGCCTTGTCGCTCTGGTCGTCTCGGCCGTTCGCTGACGATCACGCCGATCCGGGATGGATCGTCATCGACGAGATGGCAGGCACGTTCATCGCCGTTATCGGACTCGGCGGTATCCCGTGGCTCGTTGCGGTGGTAGTCGCACGACTTGCCGACATCTTCAAGGTCCTCCCCGGCGTCCCACAGGCCGAACGTCTCCCGGGAGCCGTAGGCATCACCATGGACGACGTCGTAGCCGGCGCCTACGGCCTAGCCGCCGGCTGGGTGCTCACCTGGATACTGGTCGTCGTCTAGTGATCGTCGACGCAAGACAGGTCACCAAGACGTTTGGACAGACGAACGCACTCGATCAGGTCACTCTGACGGTTGAACAGGGAACCGTGCACGGACTCGTCGGTCCGAACGGGGCTGGTAAAACCACGATGTTGAACCTGATGGCAGGCCTCGCATCGCCCACGAGCGGATCTGTCGACGTTGCGACAGCCACGATCGGCGTCCTCCCAGACACGCCCTTGTTCGACAAATGGTTGACGGGACGGGAGGTCGTCGCACTGGCCCTCAACCTGTCTAAGCGGGGCACGGCAGAATCAAGAGTCGACGACATCCTTGACATCGTTGATCTTGGCAAGGATAAGAATCGTCGGGTACGCGGGTACTCGCGTGGCATGCTGCAACGCCTCGGGCTCGCGGCGACATTCGTTTCTGAACCCGAATTGCTCCTCCTCGATGAGCCGGCGGCTGCGTTGGATCCTCTGGGAAGGCGAGATGTGCTTGATCTCATCAGAGAACTGCGGGGCGCTTCGACCGTTGTCTTCTCAAGCCACATCCTCGACGACGTCCAGGAAGTGTGCGACACGATTGGCATCCTGTCATCCGGTCGGCTGGTCTACGAGGGTTCGCTTGAACGGCTGCTGGCGACGACATCTACTGTCGCCTCGTATTCGATCGAGCTTCGGTCCGGTGCTGCAGCACTGGCTGAGCTGATCGACCAGCAGGAATGGGTCACGTCTGCTGAGACGAGCGGCGACACGGACATCCTCGTCACAGCAAAGGACACTGACACTCTCGAGGCGAATCTCATCCCGTGGCTCGGGGCGTCTGGATACATCGTGATCGGGGTCACCCCGCGTCGGCGATCTCTCGAAGACGTCTTCCTCGAGGTAACGCGATGACGTTGTGGCGACTCGAGTGGACGAGGATCGTGCGGACCCTCAGTGTCTTCCTGCTTCCCGGCGTATTCGTGTTCTTCGCAATTCTGAGCCCCGTCATGGCACGCTATCTTCCAGACCTGATCGACCGCTTCGCCGATCAGATCACGATCATCCTCCCGGAGCCCTCTCCACTCGAGGGCCTTGCCCAGTATCTCGGCAACATCGAGCAGCTCGGTCTTGCCGGAGTCGTTGTTGTGGCGGCAATGGCTATCGGCATCGACGCGAAGCGCGAACTGTCGATTTTCTTCAGATCTCGATCGAGCGTAGGGACGCTCCTTGCGCCCCGCATCGCGGTCCCCCTCGTTCTCGGCATGGTCTCCGTGTGGCTCGGAGCGTTCGTCGCATACCTCACGACCCGTGCCGTCCTCGGGCCGCTTCCGCTGGCAGACGTCGCAATGGGAACAGCTCTGTACTGCGCGTACCTCGTCTTCGCTGTTGCGGTTGTTGTATTCGTATCGTCGCTGGCCAAGCCCATCCCGATCGTCTCCGTCATCTCGATCGTTGCCCTCATCCTGACCGGCATCGTTGGGCTGCTTCCCGTAGTCGGCGACTGGCTCCCATCGGCGTTGATCGGAGCAACCTTCCACTTGGCGGCCGGCGGCGGGTGGACATACAGCGCGCCACTGATCGCCACAGCAGTCGTATCGGTGGTCCTGGTCGGCTTCGGCGTTCGCCGACTGGAGCAGCGAGAGATCTAGCTCAGGTCGATGTGCCTTGCAGCTGCGATTCCCTCGAGCGCTCGCAAGTCTGCCAAGTGCACATCGTCGAACCGCTGGTCCAGCGCGATCGCCATCATCGCTCCGGGACCGCCGGACGTTCGGCCGACGACCATGTCCGTGATGTTGTACCCCAACTCACCGAGGTAGGTGCCGACCCTGCCGATACAGCCAGGCGTGTCGTCATTGCGCACCAGCAACATATGGTTCGTCAACGGAACCTCGATGTCGTATCCATCGACGCCAACGAGGACCGGGCCTTTCCTGGCCATGTAGGTCCCGGCGACAGTGCGTTCGCGACCATCGACGACACCCGTGATCCTGATGACAGACTGATAGTCATCGACATCCGTCTGTGACTCCTCGCGAACCGTCACTCCTCTCGCCGCTGCTATCAGCGGTGCGTTGACGTAGGAAACTGCTTCGTCAGCTGAGCCATCCAATGCACCCTTGAGTGCCGACAGTGCGATGGGCCGAACGGGCTCCCGTGCAAGCTGTCCCTTCGAGGTCACCACGAGCTCCTGCGGCAGGCCCTTCGCTTGGACGGCGAAGATCTTCCCGAGTTGCTCGGCCAGTCCGATGAAGGGCTTGATCTCGGGCGACACCGTTGCCCCGAGATCGAGGTTGACAGCTGTGACGACGAGATTGCCAGCGATCGCGTCTGCGACTGCTTCGGCCACCGCTATGCCAGCCTTGTCCTGAGCCTCCCTCGTCGATGCACCGAGGTGGGGTGTGACCGTGATGCGCGGAACGTCGAAGAGAGGGCTTTCCGTCGTCGGCTCCGTCACGAACACGTCGACGGCTGCACCGCCGACCTTTCCTGACACGACCGCCGCCGCAAGATCGGCCTCGTTCACAATGCCGCCGCGGGCGACGTTGATGATCCGCACGCCATCGCGCATCAATGCGATGGCGTCCGAGTCGATGAGGTTCTCTGTCTCTGCGTTCCGCGGGAGATGCACCGTGATCACATCTGCCCTGGCGAACACGTCTTCGAGAGACATCATGTCTACGCCCAGCCTTCGGGCCCTGTCTGCGGCCACATAGGGGTCATGGGCGACGATCGACATTCCGAACGAAGAAGCGCGCTGGGCAACCAACGTCCCGATCTTTCCGAGACCGAGGACACCAAGGGTCTTGCCATGCAGCTCCATTCCCTGGAATTCGGCCCGGTCCCATCTGCCCTCCCTCAGGCTGCGGTCAGCCTCGGGGATCCGTCTCGCTTGGGCGAGCACAAGTGCCATCGTGTGCTCTGCCGCTGAAATCGTGTTGGCATTCGGAGCGTTGACCACCAGCACACCGTGTTCGGTTGCGGCAGGGACGTCGATGTTGTCGACACCGATACCTGCTCTCCCAATCACCTTCAGTTTCGGACCGGCTTCAACGAGTTCTCTGTCGACCTGCGTTGCTGACCGGACGATGAGGGCAGAAGCGTCCGCCATCGCGGCGAGCAGCGAATCGCGGTCGGCGCCCACGAAGTCAACGACTTCGCATCCCTTCTCGAGTGCATCGATACCGGCTTGTGCGATCGATTCGGCAACGATCACGAGGGGTCGGGAGGAAGTCATTGCTGCGTCTTGCTCCTGAGCAGGGATTGGACCACCTTCGGATCGGCTTTGCCCCCGGTGACGCGCATCACCTGTCCCATCAGGAACCCGATCGGCTTCATGTCTCCCGAACGAATCTTCTCGATCGCATCGGGGTTCTCGGCAAGTACGGTGTCGACGGCAGCCTCGACGGCACCGACGTCCGAAACCTGGAGCAGATCTCTCGCCTGTGCGATGTCGACTGGCGAGCCTTCCCCGTCCATCGCCGCGATCAGAACTTCCTTCGCAGCCGAGGAGGAAAGCTTGTTGTCATCGATCATCGATGAGAGTTCGACAAGATGATCCGCGTCCAGTGAAGTGTCTTCGACCCCGATCTCGCCTCGGCGTGCGTGGGCGATGACCTCTCCTGTCAGCCAATTGCCGACGCTCCTCGGCGAGGCTCCAGATCCGACCGACGTCTCGAACAGGCCAGCCAGAACAGGGTTGTCGCCGAGAATGGCAGCGGTGGCTGAATCCGCACCAAGCGACCGGTACCTCGCCCGTGCGGCAGAGGGCAGTTCGGGAAGGGAGTCCTTGATGGCTGTCTTCCATTCCGGTGTCACCTCAAGCGGGAGGAGATCCGGATCCTGGAAGTAGCGATAGTCCTCGGACTCCTCCTTCTTGCGCATTGACGTAGTGACCCCAGTGTCCTCGTTCCAATGCCGGGTCTCAAGAACGACCTCACCCCCGTCTTCGATCAGCTTGACCTGGCGGTCGATCTCGAAGGCGATCGCACGCTGGAGTGAGCGGAGAGAGTTGACGTTCTTCGTCTCGGTTCTCGTCCCAAGCTCCGTCGTGCCCTTCGGCCGCACCGAAACGTTCGCATCGAATCGCATGGATCCGGTCTCAAGGCGCGCATCGGACACGCCGAGCGCCAGGACGATGCGCTGAAGTTCTTCGCCGTACGCCCGCGCCTGCTCAGGCGATGTGATATCCGGTTCGGTGACCACCTCGACAAGGGGCACACCGGCACGGTTGAAGTCCAAGAGCGTGTGATCGGCACCATGGATTCTGCCACCGCTGTCGCCCATGTGGGTGCTCTTGCCCGTGTCTTCCTCCATGTGCACCCTCGTGATCCCGACGGTCATCAACTCACCGTCGACGTCGATCTCAAGCTTCCCGAACTCGCACACAGGGAACGTGTATTGGCTGATCTGGTAGTTCTTCGGGAGGTCCGGATAGAAGTAGTTCTTGCGGTAGAAGAGCGACGACTCGTTGATGTCGCACTCAAGCGCTGTCCCGATCTTGATGATGCCTTCGATCGCTTTCTCATTCGGGACAGGCAGCGCACCCGGCAAGGCGAGACACACGGGGCAGCAAGCCGTGTTCGGCTCGGCATTGTCGTCTACAGGGCACCGACAGAACATTTTCGAGTTCGTCGACAACTCGACGTGTGTCTCGATCCCGATAACGGCTTCCCAGGCATTCACGGTGCGACGACCTTCGAGGTCGCGAGGGCCGCACGGTCCTCGAACCCAGCGAGCGATTCAACGGCGGCCGCCACCTGGTACATGATCTCTTCGCCGAGTGCAGGTGCCATCACCTGGAAGCCGATCGGGAGCCCGGATTCGTCGAGGCCGATCGGGATCGAGATCGCAGGATCGCCGGCGAGGTTCGATGGGATCGTGCAGACGTCTGAGTAGTACATCGCGATCGGGTCAGCGGACCGCTCCCCCACACGGAATGCCGTCGTGGGGCTTGTCGGCGAGATCAGGACGTCCACCTTTTCGTACGCCGCTGAAAAGTCCTTCCGCACGAGCGTCCTCACCCGCTGCGCTTGACCGTAGAACGCGTCGTAGTAGCCGGCCGAGAGCGCATACGTCCCGAGCAGGATCCGTCGTATCACCTCTGGCCCGAAGCCTTCGGCCCTGGTGTGAGACATCATGTCCTCCGTGGTCCCTTCGACGTCGCTCCGATGGCCGTAGCGGACGCCATCGAACCTCGCAAGGTTGGCGGAACACTCTGCGGGGGCAATGAGGTAGTAAGCGGACAAGGCGTACTCGGAGCTCGGCAAACCGACCTCAACCACCTCCGCACCGGACGCTTCGAGCTTGCTTGCCATGGCGGATACCGCTGATCTGATTTGTGGGTCGATTCCGTCACCCATGAGCTCGGACACGATGCCGATGCGCAGTCCATCGACTCCCTTGCCGATCGAGCCTGAGAGGTCCGGGACCTTGCCGTCGATGCTGGTGGAATCGAAGCGGTCCCATCCTGCAATGGTGTCGAGGACCGCCGCAGAGT
The DNA here is from genome assembly GCA_964196275.1 of uncultured Kiloniellales bacterium. GTDB lineage: Bacteria > Actinomycetota > Acidimicrobiia > Spongiisociales > UBA5794 > UBA5794. Next base: position 18,210 of record CAXMSN010000024.1, read on the forward strand.
CTGACACCGATCGCGTGAGCGGGCCGATCTGGTCGAGGGAAGAGGCAAATGCGATCAGCCCGTACCGCGACACGAGACCGTAGGTCGGCTTCATGCCGACAACGCCACAGAGTGCTGCAGGCTGCCTGATCGAGCCACCCGTATCCGAGCCGAGCGCACCGAAGGCAGAGCCGACAGCCACGGCGGCAGCCGATCCACCGGACGAGCCCCCTGGCACATGGTCGGGGTTCCACGGGTTCCTGGTCGTGCCGTATGCCGAGTTCTCGGTCGAGGATCCCATCGCGAACTCGTCGAGGTTGGTCTTTCCCGTGATAACGGCACCGCCGTCACGAAGCCTCGCGACGACGGTCGCGTCGTACGGCGGCTTCCAACCGGCGAGGATCTGCGACGACGCCGTGGTCGCAAGCCCCTCGGTGCACATGTTGTCCTTGAGCGCTATCGGGATCCCGTGGAGCAGCCCTAGGTCCCTTCCTTCGGCCAGAAGTGCGTCTGCAGCCTCAGCAGCGGACCGGGCACCGTCACGATCAAGTACAAGGTACGCATGGAGCTGCGCCTCGGTGAACGATGCCCGTGTCGTCACAGCATCGAGGAGTTCAACCGACGTGAAGTCCTTGTTGCGGAGCCCGGCGCCCGCGTCGGAAATCGTGAGGTCAGAGAGATCCGACACGGTCAGCCCAGGATCTTCGGGACTCGGAACTGGCCAGCCTCACTGTCCGGAGCTTCGCTGAGGAAGGATTCCGGCTCGAGACAGTCGCCGACCTCGTCTGCCCGAAAACCGTTGACCATTGGAAGCGGATGCGACGTAGGTTCGACACCTTCCGTCGGAAGTGCCTGCACACGCTCCGCATGCTCGAGGATCACCTCGAGCTGAGCGCCATAGGAGGCAAGCTCTTCCTCGGTCAAAGCGATCCTCGCGAGATGGGCAACCCTGGCAATGTCGATGTCGATTGGCATGGTGGCGATGGTACCGAGGCGACACACTCTTTCATCCGGACCACTCGACCGCTAACTTGCGTCGATGCTCCCGATCCCGTCACGGCAACAGCTCATCGAACGGATTCCGCGTGTCGTGTTCGGACTCATCCTCTTCGGGCTCGGCGCGGCAATGATGGTCCTCGCAGGTCTCGGCCTCTCACCGTGGGAAGTGATGGCGCAAGGGATCTCCTTCAAGACCGGCATCCCAATCGGCACCGTCGGAATTCTGATCGGGATCGTCGTCCTGTTCTTGTGGATCCCGCTCAAGGAGAAACTCGGTATCGGCACGATCCTCAACGTGTTCATCATCGGGATCGTCATCGACCTGACGCTCTGGCTTACCCCCGACTCGGTCGAGAGCCTGGTAGTGCGTTGGCTACTCCTGGTCGGCGGCATCCTGTTGGTCGGTGTCGGTTCGGGCTTCTACATCGGAGGTGGCCTCGGCCCGGGCCCCAGAGACGGGCTCATGACCGGAATTGCCAAACGGGGCGTCAACATCGGTCTCGCCCGCTTCGGCATCGAGATCACCGTGCTCGTCGTGGGTTGGCTGCTTGGAGGAACCGTCGGCATCGGAACGGTGCTCTTCGCGTTCGGGATGGGACCGCTGATCGCCATCCTGCTGCCAAGGTTGAGCGTTCCACCTCTCGAAGAGGTTGAGCGGGCGAACCAGACCGAATCATGAACACCGACCAGCCTTGGCCACACTGACTCAGCTCAGGAACGTCTTCATCACGTCGTAGGCGACGGAGAGGTTTTCGATCTGCATCGACTCTCCGACCTGGTGCGCCTGGGCAACTTCGCCTGGTCCGTAGTTCACCGCGATCGCACCCCTCGAGGTGATCCTGGCAACATCGGTCCAACCCTGCTTAGCCACACGATCACGACCCACGAGTGCATCGAATCGGCGTACGTTGGCGTCATCGAGGTCCACTCGCCCAGCCGGAGCGCGGTCTTTGATCACGATCCGGTCTGCGGCCGACGCCACAGCACGGAGCCGAAGCTCGGCATCGTCAATCGAGTAGATCGGCGGGAAGCGGTAGTTCAAGTTGATGGTGAAGGTCGGGGGAATGATGTTGTTGGCGAACCCGCCGTGCGCCTGTGTCACGGAGAAGACCTCCGTGAACGTCAGACCGGACACCTCGACAACCTCGTGCTCGCGGTCGTGCATCTCGGCAAGCCACGCTCCGCCCTTCGTGACAGCATTCTCGCCAAGCCATGGTCTCGCCGAGTGAGCGCTGGAGCCCTCGAACACGACATCTGCGTTGACCACGCCGTTGCAGCCGTACTCCACGTTGAGGTCGGTCGGCTCCATAACGATCGACAGGGCGGCATCCGTGAGCCATGGGCATTCCTCCAGAACAGCTTCCAAGCCGTTGTCCGCCGCGGGACCCTCCTCTTTGTCGTAGAAGACGCAGACGAGTCCGGTGTCCGCCAGATCAGGGTCCTCAAGGAGGCCGATCATCACGGCGAGGCCCGACTTCATGTCGCTGACGCCGAGCCCCGTGATCCTGTCACCATCAAGGTTCGCCTCCCAGTCTCCCTGAACCGGAACCGTGTCGAGGTGGCCGTAGAGCCCGTAGAAGGGGGCCGACCCGGCCGGATCGCCGACGACAACCGAGTCGCCGATACGGGCCACGGTTCTCGCTCCCGAGGCGAATCGACTCTCGATCCACGTGCAGAGTTCGTCCTCGTTGCCGGTGACAGAGGGGATGTTGACGATCTCGATGAGCGTGTCCAGCACGGTCACACTTGCACCTCGAACGTGCGGAGCGCATCGTTGAGCGACGTCTTGCGATCTGTCGATGGCGTGCGCTTCCCGATGATGAGGGCGCATTGCAGTTGGTACGTCCCGGCTGCAAACTCCTTTGGTCTGGTACCGGGGATAACGACGGAGTTTGCCGGCACGATGCCTCGCATCTCGATCGGCTCAGGCCCTGACACGTCGATGATCGGGGTGGACGACGTGATGGTCGTGTTCGCTCCCAACACCGCACCCTCCTCGATGAGCGTTCCCTCCACAACGATGCTCCGACTCCCGATGAACGCACCATCTTCGATGATCACGGGACGAGCACCCGGTGGTTCGAGCACACCGCCCAGTCCAACGCCGCCGGACAGATGCACATCGCGGCCGACCTGGGCACACGATCCGACCGTCGCCCACGTGTCGACCATGGTTCCCGCACCGACATAGGCGCCGATGTTGACGTACCCAGGCATCACGACGACCCCCGGCTCGCAGAACGCCCCGTACCGCACGGCACCCGGGGGTACAACACGGATTCCTGCGTCTGAGAGATCCGTTTTCGTTGGGATCTTGTCGTGGTACTCGAGGGGCCCGGCGTTGAATGTCGTGACCTCACTGATCCTGAAGTAGAGCGAGATCGCACGTTGGAGCCACTCGTTGACGATCCACTCTCCGTCCACCTTCTCCGCTACGCGAACTTCTCCGGCGTCGAGTTTCGCGATCGTGGCGCGCACAGCCTTGACGGCTTCGGCGAGCGGGATGTCGCCGTCATACGCGGCGTCGATCTTGGATTGATTCGACATTCTTCCCCTCACGTTCAGCCAAGCGCTTCCTTGAGCGCCGCGGCTGCTTGTTCGCATTCTCCCAGAGCGGGAACCAAAGCCAACCGAATGAACCCTTCGCCACCGGGCCCGAAGAACCTTCCAGGCGAAACCACGACGCCGTGCTTGAGAAGCGTATCGGATGTGTTGATGTCGTCGACCACCTTGACCCACAGGTACAGGCCAGCTCTCGAAGCGACGACCTCCATGCCGAGGTCGGTGAACGCCCGCTCGAGAATGCGGCGCTTCTCGGTGAATATCGCACGCCGATCGGCTGCGTGGGCGTCATCGCTCCACGCGGCAGCTGCTGCGTCCTGAACAAAGTTCGGTGAAGCGGTGCCGGTGGTCTCGCGAAGTTGCTTGAGAGCCGCTATCGCCTCGGCATCGCCGACGATCGCACCTGATCGGTAACCCGTCATGCCGGAACGCTTCGAGAGAGAC
>CAXMSN010000025.1:0-10346 GCA_964196275.1 uncultured Kiloniellales bacterium
CCAGGGTGTCGGTGTGAACCGACCGGGAGCGTTCGCTGAGTACGTCTCGATTCCCGGCTCGAACGTGCAGCCGATTCCCGATGACATCAGCGATGACATCGGAACGATCCTCGACCCGCTCGGTAACGCTGTCCACACAGCACTCAACTTCGATCTTGCAGGCGAGGACGTCCTGATCACAGGTTCGGGCCCCATCGGCATGATGACGATCGCCATCGCCAGGCACGTCGGCGCCAGGTACATCGTTGCCACTGACGTGAACGACTACCGCCTCGCCATCGCCGAGACGATGGGCGCCGACGCAGAACTGAACACGACACGGGACTCGCTCACAGACACGATGGCGTCGCTCGGAATCGTCGAGGGTTTCGACGTTGGATTGGAGATGTCAGGCCACCCTGATGCACTCCACGACATGATCACGACGATGGATAACGGTGGGAAGATCGCCCTTCTTGGCATTCCCCCGACGCAGGCACCGATCGACTGGAACGACATCATCTTCAAAGGCCTCACGCTGCAGGGCATCTACGGACGAAAGATGTTCGAGACCTGGTACAAGATGCTCGCCATGCTCCAGACAGGCCTCGACGTGTCGGCCGTCATTACGCACAGATTCGCCGCAGATGACTACGAAGAAGCATTCGACGTCGTGCGCTCCGGCCGATGCGGCAAAGTCATCCTCGACTGGACGTAGATCCTCTCAGACACCAGCGGCGACGTCGTGGGGTGACCGACCAACGATCGCTTCGTAATTGCCGGGGTCGGTGGCGCCTTCCGTGACAACGAGAAGTGCGATGTCATCCGGTCCAAGGCTCAGTGCATCTCGAAGGTCCGGTCTCCGGTCGACGACGGACATCAGGGTTGCCAGCGTCGCAGCTCCGGTTTCGCCGGCGACGATCCCGACGTCCGCGAGCAATCGCATGGCCTCTTCTGCCCATTCATCATCGAAGGCGACGACTGCATCAAGGCCAGCCTGCAGGATCGGGAAGGCGATCGGAGACGCCGTGCCACAACTGAGCCCGGCCATGATCGTCTCGTGTCGTCCGGGAATCGTGACGACCTCCCCCGCTTCCATCGCTGCGAGCACGCATGCTGCATTCGTGGGCTCTGAGCCGATGATCGTTGGCCTCGGTTCATCACGGCCGTAGTGGGTGATCATCGCCGCCGCCAGCGCTCCGACGCCCATCGGGGCGACCATCACGGTCGGATGTCCCACGCCCATTTCGCCGACTTGATCCTCGATCTCCCAGAACTTGGTCGAGTATCCGTCGATGACCCACTGCGGAACAACCTCATACCCAGGCCATGACGTATCCGACACGACGATCGTTCTGTCGTCTGCCGCTTTCGACGCCTCCGCAACAGCGTCGTCGTACGTGCCGTCGGTGACGGTGACTGTTGCGCCTTCAGATTCGATCGCCTTGATACGGGCGTCAACTGTGTCCGCAGGCACCCAGATCCTCGCTCCAAGGCCGAACATCGCAGCGATGCGGGATACCGCACGTCCGTGATTTCCGTCTGTGGCGGAAGCAAGTGACAGCGGAAGATGCGGCTTGATCTGTTCGTCAAGTTCCTCGATCGTGTCCCAGCCGGATGGGTCGATGCCCGTCCGCTCGATGATGCTTCGGTAGGACGCCCATGAGGCACCGAGCATCTTGAACGCCGGCAGTCCGAGACGCACGGACTCGTCCTTCACCACCACCTCGGCGATTCCGAGCCTCTCAGCCAGAGCAGGGACGGAGTACAAAGGAGTCCGTTCGTAACGAGGCAGCTTGCGGTGGAACGCGATCGGGTCCTTGGTCGGCACGGCACTTTCCGGAAGAGCGCTCACCTCGTTGAACAGGACTTTCGGATCAGATTTCGGTGGCACGTATCGGTACTCCCTGTTCTCCACCGATGACAGCCATCAACGTCTCGAGTTCATGAGCCCACCCCTCGGCAGGGATGGCTTCGACGAACCCGCCAGACGAAACGAGTCGGAACCCTTGTCCCGACGCACCGTCGAATCGATCCTGGTCGAGGTACAGCTTCGGCTTGACCTGCGCCGGGTCTCCATCCTCAGGGCAGAAGGTCATGCAGTTCCCGCACTCGTTGCACAACTCCGCAAAGACAAGGTATTGCCACCGACCGCCGATCTCATCCGTCAAGTGCTCGGGGCTCGGGAGTTTCACGAAGGCGTCGTTGGGACACACCGTGACGCAGAGGTTGCATGCAACGCAGCCCCACATCTTGAGATCGCTATCCACGTTCCGAGGCAGCTTGGAGTTGCCCTCCTTGTTGTACAGGCCGACGTCATCGGCCACGATCGCGGCGACGTGCTGTGCGACCCAGTCCCTGTGTCCGGCTTCCATCGCTTCAGCGAGTTTCGAATCTCTCCAACCGCTGAGCGTTGTGTGCCCGGAGGCCTGCACGTCGCCCGTCAGAGCCTTGAGCATCGGCTTCAAACGCCCGTAGCCACCGGGTTTGAGGAGATCCGTGCACATCGTCGCCGGCCCGACGCCCATGGCGACCGTATCGGAGACGTTCTCCTTCCGCACCCCTGCAGAGAAACTAACCGCGATGTCACCGCCTTGGCCCGGCAAGTCGAACACGCCGGGAAGCGCAACAACAAGCCGCTCAAGGATCGTCGATGAGATCACATGGAGAGGTGGCCCCGAGAGGTACATCGGGTCGTCCGGCATCCAACCTTTCTCGTTGGAGACGACGAGGGTGTTGGACAGTTTGATGCCGAACAGCCGCCCTTTCGACTGAGCGTGCTCGTGCAGTTCACGGATGAGGACCAGCGCCCTGTCGAACTGAAGGTCCGCATCGAAGGCGTCACGGGTCACGGTTACGTCGTCATAGCCAAGCGTGTCGTGGAGCATTGCATCGACGTTCTCGAATCCCAAGAGGGTCGGGTTGAGCTTCACGATCACATCGAGTTCGTGCTCGTCCATCAGGTATCTGACGATGGCATCGATCTCATCCGGCGGACAGCCATGGAACGTGGAAAGCGTGAGTGTGTCCGAGATCATCGTCGGGAAGTCAAGATCGCGGAACTCCTCGAACGGTGCAGGGATCTCGGCTCGCAAGGCTTCGATCCGGTCGCTTGCGTCCTTCATCGTCTCGATGAAGCGGCGCACCTTGTCCGATGAGATCCCCTCGAGGTCGTACCCAACGGACATGTCGAAGACCAGGGGACCAGGGTCCTCGCCTATGTACTCGGACAGCGGCTCCCACCGCCTGAGGATCTCGATGATCATCCATGCCTTCACGTACTCGTCGATCGACACCGGGACCGCAAGCTCCTGGCTCCACTCGATGTTGTAGCCGATCGTCTCCATGTCGATGCAAGGCCTGGCAATGTCGAGATCGTCGATGACCTGGACTGTCTTGAGTTCGAAGACACGCGAGCCACCGAGCCACGCAAGCACGATGTTCTGGGCCATCTGGGTGTGGGGACCAGCCGCCGGACCGATGGGTGTTGCGGCGGGCCGCCCGAGGAAGTCGAACGAAAGGTCGATCTCGGGGTCGGGCTTCCAAATACGGGCAGTGATGAGGTCGAAGATTCGGTTCCTTGACTCCCACTCAAACGCGATGCGACCGAGAAGGCCGCCCAGGGACACGGGAGTGAGGGGTGGCTCTGTCATGTGTTACAACCTCGCATGTAGGCGTTGGGCTTGCTCGGCAGCCCGTGCTCTGATCTCTGCCGCATCGACTCGCGTAGGACGCCCGTCCTCAAGTACGACTTGGTCGTCCATCACGATCGAGAGCGGCCTCACGCCCGGTGTGAAGGCGAGATGCCACGCTTCGACGGGGTCATACGACCATGTCACGGTGTCGTTGCGAGCCTCGGGGAACAGGTCCCATCCCGTTTCGAGCCATGACCACGCGGTGTCGGGTGTTGCGGTGACGTCGAACTCCCTGTGACGGAGATACGCGGCCCTGAACGAGCCGAGCATGTCACCACCTATGCCATCGGTCCCGAGTGCCACCGGGTTGGGGAATCGTGCGGGGTTGGCGTAGCCGACGGCGTTGTTCATGTTCGACTCTGCGTTGTGGAGGATCGTCCCCGGAAGGTCGTTCTCGAGGTAGACAGCGTGGGCGATCAGCCATGACTCCTCGGCGTGGCCAGCGAGTCGCTCGCCTGCACCGACGTCGTCCGGGCCCTCGTGGACATGGATATGCACGCCCGCTCCTAGGTCCGTAGCAAGGCCGGACACGGCGTCGAGCGTGTCATCGGACATCGTGAAGCATGCGTGGGCACCGACCCACCCCCGTCCACCGCCTGCAAGGAATCGTCGGTTCTCCTCGAGGCCTCGCTTCGCCTCATCGAGGCCGTTCCGATCGGTCACCTCATACGCACAGGCAACGCGGACACCGACCTCCGCACAGGCCTCCTCGATCACCGTCAGGGACCCCTCTATCGCATTCGGCGACGAGTGATGGTCGATCATCGCCGTCGTCCCGCGCTCGAGTGCCTCAAGAGCACCGAGCATGGCTGACCACCGGACCATCTCGAGGTCAAGCGCAAGGTCGAGACGCCACCACACCTGCTCAAGGATCTCAAGGAACGATGTCGGCGTCTTCGGTGGCGCCGGCATCCCGCGGGCGAGGGCCGAGTACAGGTGCTGGTGGGCACACACCAAGCCCGGGGTCACAGCCGACATGGGAGCCCCGTCACTGGCCTGTTGCCAGAGGTTGGTGGACATCGAGAGGAAGGGTCGTCCGCCATGCTCCATCGACGGCCTTGTAGGCAGCGGCGACGGCGCCGGCGGTCGGCACGAGGCCAATCTCACCGACACCCTTGACGCCGAACGGCGACCGTGGTTGGGGTACCTCGACGAGGATGACATCAATGTCCGGGATGTCCTTTGGCCGAATGATGTTGAGTTGGCGGAGGGTCGACTTGGTTGGGAACCCGTCATCATCTGCAGGGAACTCCTCGGTAAGCGCGTATCCGAGGCCCATGTGGACCGCACCCTCGATCTGACCTGCGACCAGGATCGGGTTGATCGCCTTGCCGACATCATGGGCAGCGACGACCTTCTCGATCTTCCCCGTCTTGGGGTCAGCGATGACGACCTGGCTTGCGTATCCGAACGCCGAGTGGATGATTGGGTTCTCGACGCCCTCTTCGAGGCTGTTGGTCCAGTCGACGATGTACTCGCCGTGGTAGTCGATACCTGTCTTGCAGTCATCAGCGAGTGCTGCGTTGCACGCGTCTTCAACCGAGCCAGAGGCCATCAATGTCCCGCGCGATCCAGTCGTCTGGCCTGCTGAGAGATCACGCGTGGTATCAACGACAACGCTGATGCGGTCCGGGTCGATTCCGAGCACATCGGCCGCTACTTGGAGGGCCACGGTGTGCACTCCTTGGCCCATCTCGGTCCATGCATGTCTTACCTCGACGCTGCCGTCGTCCTCGAACCTGACGACGGCCTTCGCTACTTCCTTGAAGCCGTTACCCAGCCCGGAGTTCTTGATCCCTGCGCCTATCCCGACCGCCTTCCCAGCTGCGACGGCTGCGTCGTACTGTGGCTTCACGGCCTCGAGGCACTCCATGATCCCGGCAACACCGGCGTCCATGACCTGGCCAGGACCCCAGACGCTGCCGGGTCTGGCCACGTTCCTCGCACGGATCTCCCATCCAGAGATGCCAACTTTCTCTGCAAGTCTGTCGATGCAGCCCTCGGTCGCAAACTGAGCTTGGTTGGCTCCGAAGCCACGGAACGCACCGCAGACAGGGTTGTTGGTGCGCACTGCGACCGCATACACATCGACGTTCTCCACGGCGTAGGGCCCGCATGCGTGGCCGGCGGCACGTTCGAGCACCTTCATGCCCACCGATGCGTACGGTCCGGAGTCGCCGATCATCCGGGCCTTGACCGCCGTGACTGTTCCCTCGGCGTCGCATGCCATCCACATCTCTGTGCGGATCGGGTGCCGTTTGGCGTGCATCACGAAAGACTGGGGTCTGGTCAGCGTGCACTTGACCGGCCTGCCTGTGGCCCACGCAGCGAGGGCCGTGTGCCCCTGATTGGACATGTCCTCCTTGCCGCCGAACGCTCCACCGTTCGAGACGAGTTGAACGGTCACCTTGGCTGTGTCGATGTCGAGAATCGCGGCGATCTGGTCGCGGTCGTCCCACACGCCCTGTCCACCGGAGTACACGTGCAGGGTCCCGTCATCGCCGGGGACCGCCACAGTGGACTCTGGCTCAAGGAACGCATGCTCGACCCTCTGGGTCGTGAACACCTCGTGCACCACATGCGCCGCACCCGCCATCGCCGCGTCGACGTCTCCACGGGCATACGTGCTTTCGGACAGGATGTTCCCGTCAAGTCCCCAGACCGCATCCTCATCTGATGCAAGGGCGGTGTCGACGTCAACGAACGCGGGAAACGCGTCGTACTCGACGTCTACAAGCTCAGCGGCCTCCCTGGCAGTCAACATGTCCTCGGCAACAACGACGGCAAGCACATCTCCGCGGTATGACGTCCTTCCGCCTACGGGGATCATGACCGGCCAGTCCTTGTAGATGATGCCAACCTTCAGATCACCGGGAATGTCCGCAGCGGTGAGCACTGACACCACGCCGTCAAGGGCGAGCGCCTTCGATGTGTCGATCGAGATGACGTCGGCTCTCGCGTGATCGGCGAATGTGAGCGCTGCGTGGAGCATCCCATCAACCTGAATGTCATCGACGAAGCCCCGGTCACCAAGCGACAGTTCAGTTGCCTCGTACTTGACGCCGTCTCCACCGATCTTGCCTGACCGTTCACGCACCGGGATCGTTTCTCCGGACGCGAGCAGCTCTACTGCCTCGACGATCTTCGTGTACCCGGTGCATCTGCAAAGGTGAGCGCCAAGCCTGCCCTGGATCGTGGCTCGGTCAAGTGCAGAACCCTTCTGATCGATGAGGGCTTTGGAGCGAACGAGGATGCCAGGAGTGCAGAAACCACACTGCAAGGCTCCGGTTGCCGCGAAGGCGTTGGCGTACCGGGTTCGTTCGATCTCGTCGAAGCCCTCCAAAGTCGTGATCTCTTTCCCTGCGACCTTCTCAAGCGACATAAGGCAGCTGGCCATCGCCTTCCCGTCAACGAGAACTGTGCAGGCACCGCATTGTCCCGACGGTGAACACCCATCCTTTGGTGAGGTGATGCCGAGGCCATCGCGAAGGGCGGACAGCAGATGCGGATGGTGCTCAGAAACGTCGGCATCGACGCCGTTGACATTCATGGAGACCATCAGGACCCCGTCTCTTCGTTGGCTATCGATCCGTAGTGCTCGGGCATCCGGTACCGGTCGAAGTCGAAGAGCGTCTCCTTGTAGAAGTTGCAGAAGTCGAGGTCGATCGTCGCGACCGCCACTTCATCTCCCGTCGTGATGCACTGTGCAACGACCTGACCCGAAGGGGCGAAGATCGCTGACTGTGCGAGCGACTCGACTCCCTCCTCGAAGCCGCCCTTGGCCACACCGACCACGAACGTTCCGTTCTGATAGGCGCCGGCCGCCATCACCAGATGGTTGTGGAAACCAGCGAGGGAGTTCTGCTGGGGATCCGGGTCATAGTGGAGCGGTGTGTTGTAGCCGATCAGGACCAGCTCAACCCCGGCGAGCCCCATCACCCGGTAGGTCTCTGGCCAGCGCCTGTCGTTGCAGATCGCCATGCCGACCCGGCCACCGAAGGCGTCCCATACGCCGAAGCCGTCGGGACCAGCCTCGAAGTAATGCCGCTCAGCATGCTGGAAGGGCCGATCAGGCTCGTACTCCTCGTGACCGGGGACATGCACCTTCCGGTACTTCGCCACAACCGAGCCGTCGCGCTCTACGAGCATCTGCGTGTTGTACCGGTGGCGGGTCCCCTCGTCGTCGACTGCAAGCTCCGCATATCCGAGGGAGAAACCGACGCCGAGTTCCGCCGCCCTGTCGAACAGTGGCTGCGTGTCGGGGCCTGGCATCTCCTTCTCGAACCAGCCCTCCATCTCTGCTTCGTCATCCGTGAACCATCTCGCAAAGAAGGTTGTGAGCGCGAGTTCGGGGAACACCACGAGGTCGCAGCCCCTGCCGGCACCGTCCTCGAGTAGCGCTACCAGCCGGTTGACGGCAGATGACCGGGGTTCATCTCTTGCGATTCCACCCATCTGGGCCGCCCCAACCGTGATCTTTCGCGTCACTGTGATCCCATCCGTCGTGTGGCTGCCGTCACCAGGCAGGCTCGAAGTACTCCCGATGATTGTTGTCGATTGGTTTACATTTTGTCAAACGTACTTTGACATTTTGTTAAGGCGGCAGTTAGGGTCGTATCACATCCAGACAAGAGGGGATTGAGATGTCCGAGACGATTCGTGCCGCGCTCGTCCAGGCTGCATGGACGGGCGATTACGAGTCGATGCTCGCAACCAACAGCGAGTACGCACGCCAAGCGGCGAACGATGGCGCCCAGGTTCTGAGCTTTCAGGAGATCTTCACCGGGCCCTATTTCTGCAACGTCCAGGACCCCAAGTACTACGACCTTGCAGAACCGATCCCGGACGGTCCGACCATCCAGGCGATGACCTCTCTTGCACGTGAGACCTCGATGGTTCTCGTCGTCCCGATCTACGAACGTGTCGATGAAGGGACCTTCTACAACACGGCTGCCGTAATCGATTCCGATGGCTCCCTCCTCGGCATCTACCGCAAGACACACATCCCTCAGGTCGAGGGTTTCTGGGAGAAGTTCTACTTCCGTCCTGGCAACCTCGGCTATCCGGTGTTCGACACGGCTGTCGGCCGGATCGGCGTATACATCTGTTACGACAGACACTTCCCAGAGGGTTGGCGTGAACTGGGCCTCAAGGGTGCGAAGCTTGTGTTCAATCCGAGCGCAACAACGCGCGGCCACTCGAAGCATCTTTGGGAAGTCGAGCAGCCTGCGGCCGCCGTAGCGAACCAGTACTTCGTCGGCGCCATCAACCGGGTGGGTGCCGAGGACCACGAGCACACCGACTACTACGGCTCATCGTACTTCGTCGATCCGAGGGCGGACTTCGTCGGAGAGGTCGCCTCCGATACTGAGGACGAGGTTGTCGTACGAGATCTCGACATGGGTGCGATCGAGTCTGCGCGCAGGCATTGGGCGTTCTACCGCGACCGGAGACCCGAGGTCTACGAGGGGATCGCTGCGCCATGACCCGCTGCACAGTGGAGTTCGTGATCGAGCCGTTCATTGACGGAGATCCGGGCCCGCATGTGCGTTCAGGGATCGATGCCATCGAGGCAACGGGGCTCTCTGTCACCATGGGGCCGTTCGGATCGTCCGTTGAAGGCGAGGTCGACAGTGTCGCTTCAGCGATCGATGCAATGGTTCAGGCGGCGATTCGGGACGGGGCAGACCGGGTCCTTGTTGAGATAACGAACCAACGATGAGCGCCCACGCACATCCCCTGACCGAAGCGATCGGCCCACTCATCAAAGCCATCGGAGCCACAGTCGTGCCCACCGACGAGATCGTTGACGGCGATGTCACACTCGATTGGGAGGGTGAGCCTGCCATCGGTGTCCGCCTGGAGGATGTCGTCTCACTTGAACGGCTGATGGCGAACGTGGAGGCACAGCTTGGCTCGAGCCTCAGCGAACTCGATCGGGCAGACAAACAGCGTGCCGTGAGGATGCTCGATGAACGTGGTGCATTCCAGCTCCGAAAATCCATCGAGGACGTCGGCGAGGCGATGGGCGTGAGCCGGATCACGATCTACAACTATCTCAGTGCGATCAAGGAGACGGCATCGTGACGTCCGGCCTCGAGTTCACATGCACGCTTCCTGATTGGATCGAAGACCATGTGGATTTCGACCGCCCCTACCCGACCGTCGAAGACAAGATGAACCTTGTCCTCGACCTCGCCCTGCGAAACGTTGCGGAACAGCACGGTGGGCCGTTCGGCGCAGCGGTGTTCGACGACACAACGGATCACGTCGTGGGCCCCGGGGTAAATCTCGTCATTCCCGCCTCCAACCCAACAGCTCATGCGGAGATCGTTGCAATCGCCGTCGCCGGCTCAAGGCTCGGGCAATACGACCTCGGATCGGGCGGCAAGCGGCCGACGACGCTCGTCGCAAGCACAGAGCCGTGCGCGATGTGCCTCGGCGCAACACCATGGAGTGGTGTGTCTGGGCTGATCGTCGGAGCCCGCGACGAGGATGCCCGTGCGATCGGGTTCGACGAGGGCTCGAAACCGGACGACTGGGTCGCATATCTTGAAAGTCGAGGGATCTCGGTTCAGCTGGATGTACTGAGAGACGAGGCCGCTGATGTGCTGCGCCAGTACATGACCACCGGTGGCGAGATCTACAACGCAACAGAGACAGAGGAGCCGC
>CAXMSN010000026.1:0-7220 GCA_964196275.1 uncultured Kiloniellales bacterium
GCCCGTGGACAGTCTCGCCGCCTCGAATCGAGGGTTGGGGTCGCCGACGTGCTGGCTCCGTTTGCCCCACTTGCGATAGAACTGCTCTGTAGCGCCTCGCCGAAAAGGCGAAGTTCAAGTAGCACAACCCATGCAGCGGGCCGCTCACATCAGGCATTGCGCGCAGTCTCGAATGGTCGCTGCCACCGCTTCGAGACACGTACTTGTACCTCGGTGATGCCCTCGAGGTTCGTCGGCCTTCTCATTCGTCCTCCTTGGGCTCGGTCTCTTCAACGTTCCACACACGCTTGCGAGCGACCACCTCAACTTCCCGGGTGAGCCACCCCGGATTCACCTGGTGTTACCAAGCGGCCAGGTGGTCGAGAAACCCGGCGAAACAGCGCCGATCAACCCACCTGCCCACGCCTCGAGGCGCGCTGTATAGCTTGAGGGCCCAGTGGGACATTGTCCCGTGGAGGTTCAACTCCTCACTCCGACACCAACAACCCCTTGGGCACCTCCCCTTGGGGTTGTTGACTGTTCCGGATTCGGACGGTGCGCCTGGGCTGGCTCCGCTGCTGGTGGGCGGACGCGCGAACCAGCGTGTTGCCTGAGGGCCGGATTCCTACCGCCCGCCGTTGGTGTCGACCTTGGTCACAGCGGGATGCACCCGGCTAGCGTGTTCCCCATGACATTGGGAATCGACACGGCTCGGTATGGGCTTCTTCAAGAGATCATCGATGGCGACAGCTATGGGAGGTCTGTCGATCGGTTTCGAGAGGCCGGCGTACTGCTCCCAACCCTCGCCCAGTTGGCTGATCCACAACTGATCCCGTCGGCCATTACGGACGCACTCCTCGATATCGGCAGAGACGATGCACACCCGCTGAATCTCTTCCGTGTCCACTGGTACAACGCGTGGGACCATCGACGGCTCGTGGAGGTGCCAGAACACATCGTTCTTCCTTCATCCCTCACGGGCGTTGACGCAAAGATCGTGCTCGTGTTCGGCAACCGCTTCCCGATGATCGACGCTCACAAGGTGCTTGCGGCGTACGCGTGTCTCGTTCCCCGCGTGGTGAGCGGCCAGTTCGATCCGACCCGCCATCGGGCAGTGTGGCCCTCGACGGGCAACTACGCACGGGGAGGTATCGCCATATCTCGGCTGATGCACAGTCGCGGTGTCGCCGTGCTGCCTGAGAACATGAGCCGGGAGCGTTTCGATTGGCTGGACGCGTGGGTTCCCAATGCTGAAGACGTCATTCGTACGCCGGGCTCTGAAAGCAACGTCAAGGAGATATACGACGCCTGCAAGGTGCTATCCGAAGATCCGGTCAACTTCATCCTCAACCAGTTCTCAGAGTTCGCCAATCATGTCGGGCACTACACCGTTACCGGCCGAGCACTCGGCCATGTGTTCGAATCCATGAGAGAAACGAACCCGGACCTCACCCTGGCGGCCGTGACATCGGCATCTGGGTCAGCAGGGACATTGGCGATGGGAGACAGGCTCAAGGACGACTTCGGGGCCAAGATCGTTGCTGTCGAGGCGCTTGAGTGCCCGACGATGCTCTACAACGGCTACGGAGAGCACAACATCCAGGGAATCGGTGACAAGCACATACCGCTGATCCACAATGTCATGAACACGGACATCGTCACCGCCGTTTCAGACACAGCGACCGATGGCCTGAACCTCGTGTTCACGACCGACGTGGGCAAGGCCTACCTCACCGAACGACTCGGTGTGCCTGTCGAGATCGTCGATCAATTACGTCACTTTGGTCTCTCGTCAATCTGCAACATGCTTGCAGCGATCAAGACGGCGAAGCAGCTCGGTCTTGGAGCGGACGACGTCGTCATCTCTGTGGCGACCGATGGATCTGAGATGTATGGCAGCGAGACGCTGAGCTTTCAGAGCACCAACTACCCAGACGGATTCACAGACGTCGATGCTGCTGCGATCGTGGCACAGCACCTCGTTGGCGCTGACACGGAGCACCTCGAGGAGCTCGATGCGACCGGAAGGGACCGCATCTTCAACCTTGGCTATTACACATGGGTGGAGCAGCAAGGCGTGACGATCGAGGACTTCGATGCGCGCCGAGATCAAGATTTCTGGAACGAGTTGCACACGATGGCACCGGCGTGGGATGCCATGATCGATGACTTCAACGCCGCGACCGGCATCACCGTGTGAGCGGCGTGCTCGATGCGGGTCCGTATGTCTCATGGCTGCTGACACCAAGCGGAGCCGAGTGGCCTGACGTATCGGATCCCGAGTCGAACAGTTTCGTTCGATATCGTCGGCTGCTGTGGTCGTGGCACAAGGCGATGGCCGCTGGGTGGACCGACGCTGACTTCGTTGAAGCCGCACGATCGATCGACGCATCGGTAGCGGCCGTGGATAGCAGAGGCTTCGTACGGACGCCCGCACGGTGGGATGCAGGGTTGGCGGGAGATGATGCGCCACGTCGTGTGTTCGCCAAGGACGAGACCCACAACGTTGGTGGTTCGCACAAGGCGAGACATCTCATGGGACTCCTTCTTCACTTGGCCGTGGATACCGAATCGAGTGACAGTCGGCTTGCCATATCGAGTTGCGGGAACGCGGCGATCGGTGCAGCCACCGTTGCCAGGGCTGCCGGCCGTCCCATCGATGTCTTCATCCCAACGTGGGCTGATGCCACCGTGGTTGACGTGTTGCAGGGCCTCGACGCCACGATCCATGTGTGTGAGCGCCGGCCGGGGGAGACGGGGGACCCTTGCATGCTTCGCTTCACCGAAGCCGTTGACGACGGTGCCCTGGCATTTGGCGTACAAGCGACGGAGAACAGGTGGACGCTCGACGGCGGTCGCACGCTCGGCTGGGAGCTTGCGGATCAGTTCGGAGACGAAACGCCGAGTCACCTTTTCGTGCAGGTTGGTGGGGGAGCGTTGCTCACGTCGACCACGATCGGACTGCTCGAAGCAGTCGCACTCGGTCGGCTTGCGTCGAGCCCGAAGGTCTGGGCCGTCCAGGCGGACGGGTGTGCGCCGTTTGATCGAGCCTGGCTGGCGATCGACGGCGGCGGATCGATCGATGACCGTCTCGATGCCGCTCAGTCCCGTGCGACGGAGCTTATGACTCCTTGGAACGACCCCGTGAGTTCAGCCACTGGCATCTTGGACGACGTGACCTACGACTGGCTCGGCGTCGCGCGAGCGCTCCTCGAGACGAGCGGGGATTCCGTCGTCGTATCCGAACGCGGCATCGTGTCGGCGAACCAGGTGGTGAGACGGGCGGGCTACGACGCCGACGAAACGGGATCCGCCGGATACGCAGGGCTGCGTGCCGCCTTCAGGTCGGGGCTTCTGGACGCAGACGAATCCGGGGGAGTGTTGATCACGGGTATCCGCCGGTAGATCATCTGAGAGAACTGCTACCGGCGAGTACAGCTGGACGGACCCGCTGAACCGTCAGTCTGCGTCGGCTTCTTTCAAGTCGGCCCGGCTCTTCGAGAAGGCCGTCACCGATGCGGCGGTGGCGCCCACGCCTATCAGGAAAGCAACGATCCCCAGCCTGTCCGGATCCTGGGACGGCGGCGCATCTTCACCGATCGATTCGTAGACGCTCTCAGGCGCCTCATTGCCTTGGGTGTCGTACAGGGTCCAGGCACATCCGTTCGATCCGTCACGCTGCCAGAGCCAGCCCTCGGGTGAGTCGAGCCTGGCATCAGCGGTACAGAAGGTGGCCTCTGGCTGGGCGGTGAAGGCGAAGCTTGCGCTGATGAATGCGAGAATCGCGATTCCGGCTGAGAGATACATGATCGCTCTATTGGTCATACGAATTCCGTGTCAGGTTCAAGGTTGTGACCGCACACTAGGACACGATGGGCCGGCGAACGTGTCATGTCAGATCGGCGCAGATACGGTCGACACGGCGACCGCACTACGCTGCCACCGAACATCGAAAGGAACCTCGTGGCTCAGAAACAATGGCCGACTTGGATGGTTGTCATAGCGGTATTGATTCTGATCGGGCCGATTATGTGGGCAACATGGGTCGCCTTCAACCTGGTCACTGCGATGTCGATCGGCGGCATCTTGCTCGTCGTGTTGATCGTGTGGATCTTCACCCGCCTCAACAAGAAGGTCAACGGCTAGCGCTCGCCTTCGGCTCGCTTCAGACCCGCTCGCTTCGCTTCGCTGACAGACCGGCGTTGAATTCTTCCGTGATACGTAGCACGTACTCCCGTCTAGATCGTCCCGCTGACCAGCATCATGAGGATCAGGACGACCAGGTACGCAGCGGTGCCCCCGCCGATGATGAGCCATCTCATGAACGCGGGAATGGAAGACTTCGTGAACGCGTGGTAGGTGATGACGCCGAGGATGGGGATGAGCAGGATCACGGCGAACCAGCCGACGATCACACCCTTTCCCATCTCCTCGTTTCGTTTGACCATGTCCCAAATGGCGAGGCCGATCCAGGCACCGACGAGCGCGAGTGGGAGGAAGTAGCCCCACAGCGTGAAGAGGAACGTCCAGAACGTTGGTTCGGTGATGGGAACTCCTGACACGACGATCTCCTTGCTACGTATCTCGACGCCCTCTGGCAAGTCCGGCGTGCGGATCTCATCGAGGTTCGGTTTCTCGAAAACTTCATGGGCTGGCTGGGGAACTGCAGTGACATCCGCCATATTTGCCTGCGCTGCCGGCGCAGGCCAAGCGCGGTAGTCGGAGCCAGATGGCACATCGTTCGCACCATCGGCGAACGCACCGAGGAGGAAGAACAGTGACCCGAGATCCATCTGGAACGGCATGCTGATGCTCGAGCAGGTGTGATACAAAGCGATCATCGGCGGGATGTTGATCCCCGCTGTCTTGTTGCCCTCGAAGCAATTCCCCTTGCTCAGGGGACCCACGAGCCCCAAGTCAGCGATGCCGGTCCCTGCGATCGTGTTGTTGCGAACCACGTTGTCCGACGCCCACCAGAAGTTCTTATCGGGCAGCACGTTGGTCACGATTCCGATGCGGTCGTGATTCACAACGAGGTTCTTCTCGACGAGATCACCCTCTCCGCCCGCAAGGACGATGCCCTCGCCCCAAGCGAGTCGTGCGAATCCTTTTGTCGGGGCGTCGGCGTTGTTGTTGTTCATGACGAGGTTCCCCCCGATGTAGACATCGCGGTGCGGCGGGTACAGCTCAGAGTCGAGAGAGTTCGGGGCAACGCCCCCCATGTTGTTCTCGTATCGCGAGTTGATGAGGTAGAGCTCGCCGCCGGCATTCGTCCCTGAGTAGGCGAGACCGTTTTCGACAGACACGGAGTCGGTCACCACCGCGCTGCACGGGTAACACTGACCGATATAGATTCCGGAATCGCGGTTGCCTGATGCATAGACGTGGTCGAAGAGCCCATCAACAGAGTCGAAGGCGTAGATTCCGTAGTCGCCGTTGTTGTGGGCGGTGACATACGAGCCTCGATACCCGGTCACCCCCGTCCAGTAGAACCCATTGACTTCGAAGTTGCGCGCCGTGATGTTCTCGATCGCAACACCGTTGGCTACGACGTGGAAGCCGTTGCTCAACTCGAAGCCGCCGTCGAGGATCGTCGAGCTACGGTCCGCACCGCGGATGATCAGCGAAGGCACATCCACCGTCACCGACTCGTTGTACACGCCGGCCTCGACGAAGACCATGTCACCGGTGTCTGCGGCATCGACAGCCTCCTGGATCGATGGTTGGTCGCGGGGAACGTTGATCGTCGTTCCGCTCCAATCTGGCACAGAAGGCTCGTCGTCTGCCTCCAGAGTCTCGTACTCCTCGACATCGCCGACCACCACGTAGCCGGCCATCCCACCGCCCTCGGCGTTGCCATGGAACGTGCAGAAATATGGGTACACGCCTGTCTCGTCGAACGTGCGCGTGTATCTGGCGCCGCGCTCCATGGTGAGTTCCGATTCCCACGAGCCGTCGGAGGCGAAGACGTTGTGCGGGTTGTCACCGACCATCAGCCATTCGACAGACTCACCGGGAGCGATCTCGATGATGTCCTCGTTGTAGACGTCGTCGTAGCCGAACACCTGGATCACGCCCGGCGCCTCTTCACCTGGTCCAGCCAGAACCACGACGATCGCCACCAACGCTATGAGGATCCCACCGAGGAAGATCAAGCCTCGATCAAGCCGTACTGTCTGGGTTCGCACGACGGACACCCTAGTGAGTAGAGAAGCCGTCGCGTCGCCAGGAGGGTCTGCGATCAGTTGATCAGCGAAAATCGCAGAGAAAGTTCACGGAATGCGACCAGTAGGCGCTATGGCGTGGTTACCTACCGCTTCGCACCTCCGCGAGGGGGTGCTACCTCCCCCGAAACGGGGAGCACGAAACGGATGTGAACTATGCCACAGGGCAAGGTACAGTTCGTTTCCGGCCGAATCCGGCCGCTGCCATTTGCCCTAGAGCGGTGGTAGACTGTGAGGCCCGCTGCGGACTGCCTTGTGCTGTGCGCGGAGGAACCAGGCTCCTTGACAACTGAACAGTGCCTTAATCGCTGTCGCAAGACAGAGATTGAGATTGACAGGCGCTTGCCGCCAGATGCCCGCTTGCGGGTGATCGAACGGTAAGCGTTATGTGTCCGTCAGACCGACCGCTTCGGTGGAAGGAACGACGGACGTACAAGCCAATGGTCATACACATAGAGGACCCGTCCTCGTATGACCATAGGGTCATGCATAAAGAGGATTCGTCCTCGCATGGCCTCATCCTTTTGAGGGATGAAAAAAACTCCTGGTCTGTGCTTCGGCATGGACACAGGATCGTTCTCATCGAAGAACTTCGATGGAGAGTTTGATCCTGGCTCAGGACGAACGTTGGCGGTGCGCTTAATGCATGCAAGTCGAGGGAGAAGCATTTGTTCCGTAAGGTTCAGATGTGGAAACCGGCGAACGGGTGCGTAACACGTGAGAAACCTGCCCCTTAGACCGGGATAGCCCGAGGAAACTCGGATTAATACCGGATACTCTCTTTGGATCGCATGATCCGCTGAGGAAACAGTCCGCTGCTAGGGGATGGTCTCGCGGCCTATCAGGTAGTTGGTGAGGTAACGGCTCACCAAGCCTAAGACGGGTAGCTGGTCTGAGAGGACGATCAGCCACACTGGAACTGAGACACGGTCCAGACTCCTACGGGAGGCAGCAGCAGGGAATATTGCACAATGGGCGAAAGCCTGATGCAGCGACACCGCGTGCGGGATGACGGCC
>CAXMSN010000027.1:0-4270 GCA_964196275.1 uncultured Kiloniellales bacterium
GTGAGGTCGTCCGAATTCTCGGGTGCAACGACGACCTCATGGGCAGCTTCTTCGAGGAGCGAAGCAAGATCGCCTTCGAAGACGAGTTGGCCCTTGTTGATGATGATCACCTGATCCGCCATTGCCTGGACCTCGGCGAGGAGGTGGCTCGATACAAGGACGGTCTTCCCTTGTTGAGCCAGCTCCCTCAGGAGGGTTCTGATCTCGACGATGCCCGCCGGATCGAGGCCATTCATCGGCTCGTCGAGAATCAGGATGTCAGGATCTCTCAACAGCGCTGCCGCTATGCCAAGGCGTTGCTTCATTCCGAGCGAGTATTCGGACACGCGGTCCCCACCACGGCTCGTGAGCCCGACGATCTCGAGGGCCTTCTCGATGCGAGCTTCGGGCTGTCCGTCGAGCACAGCGAGCGTTCGCATGTTGTCGTTTCCGGACAACTTGGGATAGAACGCCGGAGTCTCGATCAGCGCACCCACACGTTCGATGTATCTGCTGGGGTGTTCGATGGACTCGCCCAGGATGCTCGCATCCCCTGAAGTCGGGCGTATCAGAGCGAGGAGCATCCTGATCGTTGTGCTCTTGCCGGCACCGTTCGGGCCGAGAAGCCCAATGACGCCACCGGGATGGACGTCAACGGTGAGGTCGTCTACCGCCTTCAGCGTTCCGAATTCCTTGGTGAGACCCTCGATGCGGATGACGGCGTTCATGAGACGTGAGTCCCTTTGCTTCTCCGCGCCATACTCCTCAACCTTTCCGATGCGCCGAATACTGGGCCGTACAGATCTCTTTGATGTGAACCACCGCCGGTAGCGCACACAAGTGTATGGAGATGGTTTGGCCTCGCGTCAACTGTTGCCCCCAGCGACTCCTCCGCCGCCACAGTTCCGCGGGAATCCTGACTTGTGATACTCAAGATGTATCAAACAGAGCTGAAAGATACATGAGACACGCCAAATGTATGCGTGAGAGCCGGACGGAGAACCAGGCGCGCTCGGTGGCACAAGCGTCGCTTCCGTGCCACAGCGAGATGCTCAAGGCGCCGGCCACTGCGAGAACGATGCTTCTCGTCCGAAGCGTCAGATCGCGACAATCCCGCATCATTCACCACGGCGTTGCGATGACCCCCCGAAATCACAGCACATATGGGCGGGTTCAGTCCTTTGCATAGGAGACGACAAGGACCCCGGTTGAGGCTTGGATCACGTCTTGGAGTGTCAACGTGCGAGCAATCCCGTCGTCAGGAATGATGCGCTTGCCTCCGCCCAACGGGATCGGTTCGATCATGAGCCGATACTCGTCAACGAGGTCCTTGCTGACGAGGTGCCGGACAAGCTGTGAACTGCCCCAAACCTGAATGTCGCCTCCGTCCGCTGCTCTGAGGGCATCGACAGCTCCAGCGACCTCATCTGAAGGGAGCAACGTCGAGTTCTCCCACAGCGTCATGTCATCTGATGTGAGCGAGGTCGACGCCACGTACTTGGCACCGGAGTTCATCTGTTCGGTAAACGGGTCACCGGTTCTCTCTGGCCATGCCCCAGTCATTGCCTGCACCGTTCGCCTACCGAACAAGAGCGCCTCGGCGGAGTTCATCCCTTCGCCAATCGCAGCAACCATGGTGTCGGAATCAAAGAACGGCATCGACAGCCACCGTGTCCGAAACCGCTGTCGGTGTCCTTCTCTGGTGCGCCCGGCGCTTGCCCAACACCGAAAGTGCCCGAACGCGGGCCCAAGGGATTGACCGAACTAGTTCACCGCCGCAAATCGCTGGGGCGACCTGGATTGGCGGATGGCAGCAGGGGGCCAACTCGAGACGAGGGGTTTCGCGGCGCCGGTCGCCAAAGCGTTCAACCAGCACAGTTCGCCGCGCCTGTGCTCTGCGACGGCTCGCTGCCACAAGTAGCAGTTGATCTTGCCCTTCATGTATGCCCCTCCAATTTGACTCTCCCCAAGGGCATCGACCGGAGAAGGCCAGACTTGCCCCAGACATTCCGCGAACCGCGCAGCGTGCCGGCTTCGGGGGAAGAAAGACGAGTCGGAGCACAGCATCGTGATCGGATACATCGAGCGCTACAGGTGACCCGCGAAACGCCGCGGCCGACGGGATGATCAAGACCAATTGCACCCAGCCACGGGTGTCAGCCTGCGGGGCGAGTTGTCGCCTGAGGTAGCCCGTTGTTCTCGTGATGAGAGAAGCGGCTTGACCATCATGCGCGTAGCGCCCTGAGTAGTCGCCGAGCGATCACGCCTCACTCCTCGGGACGGCCGAATCTGCCCTCCCGCCCTGCCCATCCAGGACGAGCGCCTCGTTCAGTTCGGCTCCAATGAGGATGGCGATCGACGTGAACCAGAACCAGAGCAACAGCACGACGGCGGCGCCGAGCGTGCCATAGGTCTCGTTGTATCGACCGAACGACGAAACATAGATGGAGAAACCGATAGACGCGACGGTCCAGATGACGGTCGCCGCGAGTGTTCCGGGAAAGACGTCGCGCCAAGTACTGGGACGCTGTGGGGGTGCGTAGCGGTAGAGCAAGCCCGCGAGGAGAGCGAAGAGTCCGCCAACGAGTACCCACCGAAAGTTGCCGAATGTCACGATGGCGTGCGTCGGATCGAAGCGTCGGAGCCATATGGGGACCGCGGCAACAATCGCAAGGGCCATCAGCATCGCGACGATGCCGACAATGGTTACCGCAATGGCGACCGCCCGCGTTTCGAGAATTGACCGCTGCTCCTCCTGGTCGTAGGCGATCTTCACACCGCGCACGATGGCTCGAGTTGCGTTCGATACGGTCCAGGCAAACACAGCCAACGACACGATGAATCCAACGCTCAGACTGGCCTGCGAGGTTCGGGCGATAGAGCGCATCTGGTTCTCGATGATCTGCGAAGCTGATCCGGGCATCGCCTGTAATACCGCCTCGATCTGTCGTTCAGCCTCGTCGAGGTTGGTGAACAGCCCATAGAGGGAAACCGCGATCACCAGGGCCGGGAGAACAGCGAGTACGGCGTAGAACGCAACGCCCGCGGCAACCAACGCGACGTTGTCACTGCGGGTTTCGGCGCGGATGTGCCTGAAGATCCGCCTCCCCCGATCGATCCAAGACGGCGTGCCGTGCTTCCTCAGCTCCATATGTGGAGAGACCGTACCTGCTATCGAGAGCATTCCGGTCGTGTGGTTCTTGCGGAGCTTCCAGTGGACAAGGCGTCGGCGAGCCATGGGACCCACCGGACTGAGGGGCATCCGACGCCGACTGGGACGACTGGGTATCCGCCAGGAACGTCGGTGCCATCGACCTCGCCGCCGGCGAATGGACACGACTCCTCGGCCCATCAACACCACGAACCTCCGAACACACGCGAAACCGCACATATGGGCGGCCTCAATCCTTCGACCAGCGAATGCACCGCTTTCGTTGGAAAGCGTCGCTGTGTGGTCGTTCGCTACCAGGAGTTGGCGCTCCCGGCCCGAAGCGTCGTGGTGCGGTGGTTCCCGAACGAAGCGTCGTCTCACGGCTGACTCGCGTACGTCTCAAGCAGTGGAACTCGCGTGACCGCTCGCCGCACGAACTCCATTCCTTCGGAACGGTCCCAGGCATCCGCTACGGCACGGGTATGGGCAGCCGACGCTGGTTCATCTACGTTCCGGAGATCAGTCCACGTACCTTCCTGTTCTTCTTCTACCGCGGCAGCACAGGACGATCCTGGAGCGTGCGTGACTACTCATCGGGGTTCCCTCTCCCCCGTCAAGCTAACGAGTTCTCGTGGACGGCGACCGAAGTGCTCGGCATGGCACAGAGAGAAGGGAGCCACGCGATCCCCACCGAGGCTCATCCCACCGAGGACATCGCCTGGTACCAAGAAAGGATCCGGAACCTGAACGATCAGTACGTCGGCGGTGGTCCAGTGATGCAGCGTTCCACGGCGCTAGCGACGGAGACAAATCTGAGACCCGCGTTTCCGATGCTGGATGTGGGCGATCTGCTCTCACACCCCAAGGCACGGAAGACACAGGATCTGCGGCGAATGTACAGGTCGCCGCAGAGCGAGGATTGGGTCGCATGGATTTGCTCCTTTGATCGGGAATGAGAAAACCCCCCAAGCCAGGTGGCGCAGGAGGTTCTGGAGCGAGCCGTGGTTTGGCTCGCCCTACATACGGAAAAGTCGGCTGGTGATCGATTGGTGCATGAGGCAACCACAGTGGGCGAGCGCTCCTGTGGGAACCCACATCCGCATCCCCGATTCCTTGACCTTGCCAGTACTGACAAGCGCT
>CAXMSN010000028.1:0-14284 GCA_964196275.1 uncultured Kiloniellales bacterium
GTGGACCGCACAGTTGGCTGTGCTCTTCGGTGTCATCCTCTTCTTGCTCCTCCTCGGCAGGCGGGCCTTCGACAACTTTGCCGCGTCGGGCACCACGTTCAACTGGAATTGGATCACCGATCCGTCGGACTTCCTCGTCCGAGAAGGAATCGATCTCGATCCGGACAGCGGGATCCGCGCCCTGACGGTCGGTGCGATCAACACGCTTCGTGTCGCGATCACAGGAATCTTCGCTGCCACGATCATTGGAACGCTCGTCGGGGTTGGCAGGCTGTCGAACAACTGGATCGTGTCGAAGATCGCAACGATCTACATCGAAACGATTCGAAACATCCCCCTCCTCGTCCAGATCTTCTTCTGGCAGGCGCTAGTGATCGCTCTGCCTGGCCTCACCGGAGACGACATCGGCACCTACTGGTTCAAGGCGTCGAACAAGGGCTTCGGTCTGGCGTGGACGAATTGGAACGGGGGCTTCTTCCCGTGGCTCGTGTTCATCGCCGTCGGCCTCATCGCGGCCCGTTATGTGGGCCACAGGCGAAGGCTGCACCAGGAGGAGACCGGACAACCGGCGAACACTGGAAGATGGTCGACCCTCACGTTCTTCGTTTTCGCTGTGGTCGGCTGGTTCGCGTGGCCCATCCTCTTCTGGGTTGAGCCGATCCTTGCGTGGATTGCCGATGTCATCGAATCGATGCCTTCGATTCTGATTCCGATCATTCTGGCTGGAGCATCGCTGTTCGGTGCTGTGTGGTGGATTCGGAACTTCTTCGAATCAAGGCGTACTCCGGCTGGATTCGGAAAGTTGACCGATGATGACTGGTTCCGTGTCATCTTTGCTGGCATCACCGGTGTGGTGCTTGCCGGCCTTGCCTTCGCCGTCGCTGGCCTGTCGATGACCACGGTTGCAGGCGAGGTCCTCAACATGGCAGACTTGGTGCGGCTGGGGATCAGCAACTTCTTCGATTGGCTCGGTCGGGGTTTTGCCGCCGACGGTGGCCAACCGCTCGAATTCTCCAAAGCGTCCATCGTACAGAAGGGCAACTTCGTCCAGTACGGCGATACCGGCGTCGTCCTGACCGTCCCGTTCTTCTCGATCTGGTGGTCGGTGACCCTGTACACGGCGGCGTTCATCGCCGAAATCGTCCGTGGCGGAATCTTGGCCGTACCCAAGGGCCAGTCCGAGGCGTCGATGGCGATGGGATTCAAGCGTTCCCAGTACCTGAGGCTGATCATCCTGCCGCAGGCCTTCCGGATCATCCTCCCTCCGATGGGCAACCAGTACCTCAACCTCTTCAAGAACACCTCTCTTGGTGTTGCCGTGGCATACGTCGAGATCGTCTCGGTGGGTACGACCCTGTACAACAAGAATGGCCAGACCCTCCCGATCGTCCTCGTCTGGATGGCATTCTTCCTCACGGGCAGCCTGTTGATTTCTTCCGTCGTCAACTATTACAACCGCAAACTGAAACTCGTGGAGCGATGAGATGACCCATAGCATCGACCTCCCAGAGGTACTTGAGTACGCACCGGATCCGCCGCCGCGCGGACCGAAACTGTGGTTGCGCGACCACATGTTCTCTAGCCCTGCAAGCAGTGTGTTCTCCGTCATCTTCGTGCTCATCGGGCTCGGAGCGATCCGAGGCCTGCTCGGCTTCGTCTTCGACCCTGAGCGAAGATGGGAAGCCGTCACATTCAACGTTCGTCTTCTGATGGTTCAGGCATATCCATCAGATCAGATGAGCCGTGTGTGGGTCTCCGTGGCGACCGTTGCGGTCCTCACCGCTGCGACGTTCGCCGTACATCGCATTGGCGGAAAGACAGCGCCCCGAAAATTTGGCAACACCCTGACATCCGTCGGTGGTTTCCTCATTGTTGCTGGGTTCCTTGGACCGTGGGGGATCGAGTTCGATCCGGTGGGCATTGCATCGACGACCGGGTTCATCGGCTGGGCAGGAACGGGCGCCGTGCTCGCGATAGCTGGTCAGTTGATTCGGAGGTTGGCAGGTGAGGGGGCCAAGGACAGCGTGATCCCCGTGATGGGTATCGTGGCGGGTCTCATCGGTGTTGTGCTGATCGCTGTTTGGACGATTTCGCTTCCGTTCCCTGGCAGAGACGCCGACGGTGTGCAGATCGTCATCTTCGAACCTATCGCGATGACCACGAGAGTGCCGTGGACGGTGATCGCTGCCCTCGGAATCGTCGTGTACGTGGTTCTGACGCTCTTACGGAGTCGATTGCCCGAAGGAAGTGCCGGTCGCGTTGTGACGGGACTCTGGGTGCTCTCGTTCCCCATCCTCATGCTTGTTGTCCTACGCGATCCCGACTTGGATTTCGAGCACATCCTCACGTTCACTCTCCCCGTGGCGATCGCCTTTATCTTCATCGGTGGCTTGATTCTCAACTTCGTTGCGGGGTCGAAGAACGAGCTCGGAAGAGTCATTGGTGCATTGCTCCTCATTGTCGCCTTCGCCTCCTTCTTGGTGCCAGTCGAGTTCGGCGTCCGATGGTCCCTTCTGACGCTCGCACTGTTCGCTCTTGCTGCGCCTACCTTCGGCGGGGAGGGCTCTGGGCGGCGTGCGTTCCTTGGCGCGTGGGCTGGAACCGTGATCGTGATCACGTACTTCATCATGACGTTGGCTGCGCCGTCGACGATCGAGGTCCCAGGAAACGGTTCCCCATTCGGGGGATTGATGCTGACAATCCTTCTGTCCACTGTTGCGATCGTCCTCTCCTTCCCTCTGGGAATAGTGCTCGCCCTTGGCCGGACGTCGAAGATGCCGATCTTCAGATTGATGTCGACCGCTTACATCGAGTTCATCCGTGGTGTCCCGCTCATCACGTGGTTGATCGTTGCGTTCGTGATGCTGCCGGTTGCCCTTCCCGAGGGAATCGAGATCGGTGGCATCGCTCGGGCGATCGGTGCCATGACACTGTTCTCTGCTGCGTATCTTGCTGAGAACGTCCGTGGTGGGCTTCAGGCGATTCCCAAAGGGCAGTACGAGGCTGCGGCGGCGATGGGCCTGACGACGATGCAGACCACCGTCTTCATTGTGCTCCCGCAAGCGCTTCGGGCGGTCATCCCCGCGCTGGTCGGACAGGTCATCGCATTGTTCAAGGACACATCGCTCGTGACGATCGTCGGCTTGTTCGACTTCCTCCACATCGCCAGGGTCATCATCCCCGGCCAGTCTCAGCCTTTCAACTTCATCGGTGTACTGCAGGAGCCTCTGGTGTTCGTAGCAGTCGTGTATTGGATGTTCACATTTACATTCAGCCGCATCTCGCAGCGGTTGGAGAAGAAACTCGGCGTCGGCGAACGCTAGAAAGATTCACAAGGAGCCGTTATGTCAGATAGTGATACGACCCCAGCCAGGACACTTGGCGATCCGATAGTCGTCACGGAAGGCGTCAAGAAGTGGTTTGGCGACTTCCAGGCGCTCAAGGATGTCACCGCCACCGTGCGTGAGCGCGAGGTGGTCGTCATCATCGGGCCGTCCGGGTCAGGAAAGTCCACGTACATCCGCTGCATCAACCGTCTTGAGGTGCATCAGGAAGGTTCGATCATCATCGATGGCATCGAACTGACCAACGACATCAAGAACATCGAGAAGATTCGTTCAGAGGTCGGCATGGTGTTCCAGCAGTTCAACCTGTTCCCCCACCTCACTGTTCTCGACAACATTACGCTTGCCCCGCAGTGGGTCCGCAAGCAGCCGAAGGCCGAGGCCGAGGAATTTGCGATGAGCCTCCTCGAGAGGGTCGGCATCCCAGAGCAGGCATTGAAGTTCCCTGGTCAGCTGTCCGGCGGTCAGCAACAGCGCGTGGCGATAGCCCGCTCTCTTGCCATGCAGCCGAAGATCATGCTCTTCGATGAGCCGACGTCAGCACTCGACCCTGAGATGATCAAGGAAGTGCTGGACGTCATGAAGGAGCTCGCTGCTTCGGGTATGACCATGATCGTCGTGACGCATGAGATGGGTTTCGCCAGGGAAGTGGCCGACAGGGTCTTCTTCTTCGACTACGGCACGATCGTCGAAGAGGGAACGCCCGAGCACTTCTTCACGAACCCGCAGCACGATCGCACGAAGCTGTTCCTCAGCCAGATTCTCTAGGCGTCCCCGGCTTCAGTAGCTTCCGAGTTCGGACCAGAGGTTCTTCTCCGCGAGGTCGATCATTGTCCACGCCATGGCGAGGGCACCGTCACGGATCATCCTCATGCCGGCGTCGGTGACCGTGAACGCGGCGAACTCGGGCTGGTGGTTGACCGCTGGCGAAGCTCCGAGATCGAGCATCGGGTGGATCGAGGGAACAACGTAAGAGACGTTCCCCATATCGGTCGAACCGAACGATCGAGATGGGGCGTCGACTGTGCGGACCATGTCCCTTCCCAGTGCTGAGGAGTTCTCGGCGAAGAGGTCGACCATGGCTGTGTCGTTCCGGATATTGCTGTACGGGTGGCCGACCATCTTCGTCTCGTACGTGCAGCCCGTTGCAGTCGCCGCAGCAGCGAAGCAGGCGTGGACCCGTTCGGATAGTTCCTCGAGCCGCTCATCGGTGCCTGATCGGATGTACCAGGACATGGCTGTGTAGGAGGGGACGATGTTCGCGGCTGAGCCACCACTCGTGATGATGCCGTGGATTCGATCAGTGTCGAGCATGTGCTGTCGCAGTGCGCCGATGCTGGAGTAGGCCTGCACGGCGGCATCGAGGGCGTTGACTCCCACATGTGGTGACGACGATGCATGGGCGTCTTTCCCGAAGAACTCAACGTCGACATGCTGCACCGCGAGGAAGGTTGGATCCACGATGCTGCGCGTCGAGGGATGGATCATCATCGCAGCAGCCGCGTCCTCGAAGGCCCCGGCATCGATCAGGTCGATCTTCCCCCCGTGCCCTTCCTCCGCTGGCGTTCCTAGGACGGTGACGCGAATGCCGAGCTGCTCGGCGAGGGGGGCGAGGGATAGCCCAGCGCCGATGGCGGCGGTTCCGATGATGTTGTGACCACACGCTTGGCCCACGACAGGCAACGCATCCATTTCAGCGCAGATCACGACCCGCGGCCCTGTGGTGCCGACGGTCGCCTCGAAGGCGGTTGCGATTCCATAGGCCGGATACTCGACATCGAACCCGCCTTCTCGAAGCACTTCGACCATGCGGGCCGATGTCGCATGCTCCTCGTAGGCGGTCTCAGGGTTCTCGTACATCCAGAGCGACAGGTCCTG
Organism: uncultured Kiloniellales bacterium; assembly: GCA_964196275.1. Lineage (GTDB taxonomy): Bacteria > Actinomycetota > Acidimicrobiia > Spongiisociales > UBA5794 > UBA5794. Next base: position 5,223 of record CAXMSN010000028.1, read on the forward strand.
CAACGCCGACTCGTGGGCGAGGAACGTCGACTCTGCTGCCTGTTTGGTTTGTGATTCCACCATTTCTCCTTGGAATACTCTGGTGCCGCTGTCCGTTCGGAAGTTGGACACCGAAGCTACTGGCGCTTCTATCCGCTCGTGGGAGCGAACGTCGCCAGCATACGTACCATGTGTCTTTCTAGGAGGGTCGATGGGCGAGTATCACGATCATGCGAAGCGCTACAACGCAACCGCTGCCGAGTTGAAGAAGCACATCCCTGGCACCTATGACGGGTACCGGTTGATGCACAAAGAAGCGATGTCCGATGGGGAACTCCCGTCCGGGGTCAAGGAACTCATTGCAATGGCGTATGGCATCGCGGAGCGGTGTGACAGTTGCATCGCGGCACACGCACGAGGCGCAGCCCGTGCCGGGATGACAGAGAAGCAGGTAGCTGAAGCCGTGTCTGTTGCCATCATGATGCAGGGCGGCCCCGGCACTGTCTACGGAGCCAAGGCGTTCGAGGCGTTCAAGGAGTTCCAGGAGCGCTACGCCAAATGATCCTTGCGTCCTTCTCTTCCCCATCGCAGAACACCCTTGAGATCGGTCCGCTGACGATCCACATGTACGGGATCCTGATCGCCATCGGGGTGATCGTTGCGATCGTCGTCTCGAGACACCGATACGTGCGGTTCGGCGGCAAGGGAGAGATGTTCGAGCGTGTCGCGATCTGGGGTGTCGTGATCGGCTTCCTCGGGGCCAGAGCGGCCTATGTGATCACGCACACGCACCGATTCGAAGGAAGGCCGTGGGCGGTCCTGTTCATCTGGGAGGGTGGCCTTGCGCTCTACGGAGGGTTGCTGTTCGGTGCGCTGACGATCATCTATCTGCTGCGAAGGTGGAACGGTGACGTGTTCGCTGTTGGAGATGCAACAGCCGTCGGTATCCCGCTTGCCCAGGCGATCGGCCGGTGGGGCAACTACTTCAACCAGGAGCTGTTTGGCACGCCAAGCGACCTTCCGTGGGCCGTCGAGATCAAGGCTGAGATCGCGGCGAGCGCTGGCTATCCGGGGTTCACGACGTTCCACCCCACGTTCCTCTACGAATCCCTCTGGAATCTCCTGATCCTTGTCCCTGCCATTCTCATCCTCGAAAAGCGCGGGAAGCTCGCCAAGAGTGCATCATTCGGTGTGTATGTCGCGATGTACGCGTTCATCCGGTTCGCGATGGAGTTGATGCGTACGGACACAACGTTCCGCTTCCTCGGCCTGTCGAGGAACGGCTGGGTTTCGATAGCAGCGTTCATGTTCGGCGTCGGATGGATCATCTACGCCCAGCGAAGAGGAGAGAAGCGGAAGCTCTACGGAAAGCCGACGTTCCTCGCCCCGGGCGAGCAGACGGAAGACGATGTGGACGAAGAAGAACCAGACGACGACGAAATCGCAGTCGAAGTCCGACCAGAAGTGGAGTCCGAGGACGACGATCTCTCCGTCCCCCTTTCAAGGGGGACGGGCGAGTCTGCGAGCCAGGGGGATGAAGGAGCGGAGCGGGACCTCTCAACGGGGACGGATGAGGAGCGAAGCGACGAATCAGGGGGATAGAGGAGCGTCAGTGTCGACTGCTATCCGGCTGGAGACGTGGTGCCGATCATCCAACGGCCGTTCTGGACGAACCGCTCTGAGGCGACCTCGCCAGACGCCTGAGTTGGTTGACCATCTACCCAATCAAAGCAAGTCGAACACGTTTCGTATGACAATGCTCGACGACGGACGGCGACTCGCCATGCTCCGTCCTCCCTTCAGGGGGGACAACAGAGCAGCGTCAGCTGCGATGTAGGGGGGCCTGTGAGCCTGCGAACCTGGACAGGCTGGATATCGAAACCGGAGAGTTAGCCCAACACCATCCTCCCTCTCAGGGAGGACAGATCTTGATCGTCTAGCCATCGTCGTCCGGGGCGTATTCGTGGAGACCTACGACCATTCCTTGGGTGTCGGTGAAGTAGCAGGCGTGGCCTACGCCTGGGATGGAGAACTTCGGGACGACGATCTCGCCGCCAGCGACGATCACCTTCGCCATGTAGCCGGCGAGGTCGTCGACCGTGATCGTGGCCACGGTGATCGGCTCACCGTCCTCTGACGTCGTGATGCCGGTGTCGATGCCGACTTCATCTCCGTGTGAGGCGACGAGGTAGTCGTCCTGACCCCACGCCTGTGGGTCCCAACCGAACACCTCTTTGTAGAAGCGCTGTGATTCGACGACGTCGCCGACGTTGAATTCGATGTAGTTGACGTACGGCACCGTTATCTCCCCTCAACGAATGCTGCGAAGATCCCGAGGATCTCCCTGTGTCCAGCGGAGTAGCCCTCGCCATCTTTGCCTTCGGGCACGCCGTCGTGTTCGACCATGACCGTGGTGGTGCCTCCCGATGCAACGAAGCGGACTGCTACGGTTGAGATCCCCGGCCATTCAGCGACATCCCACGTGTAGGCGATCTCGTTCGGCGGATCCCACGTCGAGATCGTGCCGATCGTGTGTTCCGTCCCGTCGGCGAACACTTCGTAGTACCTGCCGTCCTCTTTCGGGTCGAACAGGATCTGGCCTGGCTCGGTGGTGTCGGGAGCGAACGAGTACCGGTTCTTCTCGCCCCTCCGGGGCCACCACTCGTTGATCTGGTTCACGTACACGTTGAACACGGTCACCTGGTCAGCGACGATGTCGATCTTCTCACTGACTACTGCCATCTTGGGCCTCCTCGACGATTCGTTTGAGCGAGCCCAGCGCGTCGGCCCACATGGTGTGTACTTCTGTCATCCAACCCTCAGCGTTCTTGAACGCCCCGTCGGAGAGCGAGTACCAGTTCTCTCTGCCTGAGGCTTTTGAGGTGACGATCCCTGCTTCCTTGAGCACCCTGAGGTGCTTGGAGATCGCAGGGCGGCTCATGTCGAATGGAGCAGCGATCTCTCGTACCGTCGCCGGTCCGTCGGCGAGGGAGAGAACGATCGACCTCCGAGCAGGGTCGCCAAGAGCTGCGAATGTGCGGTCGAGCGTTGCAACGTTGGATTGCGCCATGAGCAAACCGTAACCCAGTGGTTACCAATAGTCAAGAGCGGCGTCGAACGCAAGAAAGGGAGCGGTCTCCCGCTCCCCTTTCCGAGTCCCTTTGTTACGGGCGACTATCCGTCGTTCGTCGTGGCATCGTTGAACAGCTCGCTGATCGCGCCGATGCTCGAGAGGACTGATGTCGTTTCGAGCGGCAGGAAGATCTTCGTCGCCTGTCCGTCTGCGATGCCCTGTAAGGCCTCGAGGTACTGGATCGCAATGAGGTCCGGGGTAGGATCCCCGGAGTGGATGGCCCCGAAGACCGTCTCGATCGCTTGGCCTTCGCCCAGCGCAACGGTCTCCTTCTGGTATTTCTCGGCGTCGGCGACCTCTCTGATCGCTTGTGCCGTGCCCTCAGCGTCGAGGATCCTTGCCTGCTTGACGCCCTCAGCTTTGAGGATCGCAGCCCGCTTGTCACCATCGGCTTCTGTAACCGTCGCCCTGCGGTCACGTTCCGCCTTCATCTGTCTGTGCATCGCATCCGTTACGTCGACCGGCGGGTCGATCCGCTGAATCTCCACACGGACGACTCTGGTCCCCCAGACATCCGTCGCCTCGTCGAGGATCGTACGTAGCTCCGTGTTGATGACCTCGCGTGATGTGAGGGCAGCGTCGAGTTCCATGTCCCCGATGACATTCCTCAAGTTCGTCTGCGCCAGTTTGGTGGCGGCCACGATGAAGTTCGCAACGTTGTACTTGAGCTTGACCGGGTCGGTCGCCTGGTAGTACACGACGGCGTCCACGGTGACAACAACGTTGTCCTTCGTGATGACCTCTTGCGGTGGGACATCGACTACCTGCTCGCGCATGTCGACCTTTGGCACCTTCTCGATGAACGGGATGATGAGGTGGAAGCCCGGATCAAGGATCTTCCTGAATCGACCGAACCGCTCTATCAGGCCCAATTCGTGCTGCTGGATGATCTTGATCGCAAGTGCGACATAGATGATCAGGACGAAAATGAGTACGAATACGATTACCGCTACTGACTCCATGAGTCCCCTTCCCTTCTTGTTGGCGTCTCTATCTGTTCACCTTTTCTACAACGAGCCTTGCTCCCCTGACCTCGATGACCCGAACCTCTGATCCGACCTCGATGACCTCGTCCTTGTCGGTCGTTGCTCGCCAGTCTTCGGTCCCCATCATCACCCGCCCGGATCCCGAGAGCCGATCGACCGGCCCGGTCACGAGTGCGCTTGCGCCAATGTACCGAGCAGCACCAACAGGAAGGAGTTCGCCGTGGATGTCCTTCCGTGCGAACTGCTGGAGCAGATATAGGAACGCGATGGACACGACGACGAATGTAATGATCTGAGCGGGAACACCCACACCGATCAGGGCGAGGACGCCGGCGGCACCGGCAGCCACGGCGAAGGGAAGCAAGAAGAAGCCTGCCGTCAGCAATTCGCCAAGCGCAAGCACTGCCGCCGCAACGATCCATACGGTCGTCCAGAGATCCTGGTCGAACGTATCGGGATCCTTCGGTGCGAGCGCAGCGACGAGCGCCACGAGGAGGACGATTCCCAAGGCTCCTCCCCAGAGGCCCCACGTCCCCTTTCTGGAGTCAGTCCTAGGCAGCGAGGGTGGTGTCACTGCTGCCTGGGCGGTGTCAGCGCCGTATGCCGATGCCCAGTCCCCGGCGAAAGCGTCCAGATTGGGGCCAATGACGGACTCGATCGTTTTGCCCTCGGCCATGGCATCCTGAAGATGCGATCGCAGTTCTATCGCCATGTCCGATGCCGCGTCACTGTCCACGCCCGACCCGAGCCAGTACGTCCGACAACGATCGACGACTTGGTCACTTGTCAGATCGGTCACGTGTCTCTCCCTTCACAACTCGGTCCACACCATCGCTGAGACTGGACCACTCTTTCTTCCAAACCTTCAATCGCTCCCGGCCGTCCTTAGCCATGCGGTAGTACTTTCGAGGCGGCCCAGACCCGTCTGCTTCGACGAAATAGCCCTCGATGAGCCCCGACCGCTGCATCCGCGAGAGGGTGGGGTACACCGACCCTTCGCTCACCAGGTCAAGGCCCCGGTCCGAAAGCTTGCTGGCCATCTCGTAGCCGTAACTCGGCTCATCGCTGATGATCGCAAGGAGGCACATGTCAAGTACGCCTTTGAGAAGTTGCGACCGATGGTCCATCCGTGCCATGTCGTGTATAACCCGCTATCAACGTTGGGCGAATACCTTGGTTAGAAGGATATCATAGATGAACAGAGATGTCAAGACGGAAGACTACGGACCACGGACTACGGACCACGAACTACGGACCACGGACCACAGATTCAGCAACTACTTCCGTCCCCCTTGAAAGGGGGACGGGCGAGCGAAGCGAGCCAGGGGGTCCTCCGTGGTTCGTCGTCCGTGGTCCAGAGCGAGCGATGTAGGCGACTATGGGCAGCTTGGCCGCCAGTCGGTGTTGCCGAAGACGGAGACGGCTATCTCCCAAAGGGTGGTGTCGTAGGAGCGCAGTTCGTCCCTGGTGTCGACGTGATTGTGGCTTGAGTTCGGTGGGCGGTCCTCCGGCTCCTCAAGGTTGACGTCGAAGAAGGTCTGAGCGCCCTCCTGCCAGTAGTTGTTCGAATCGATCTCGGCGAGGGTGTTGACCCACAGGCCTCGAGCTATGGCGGTGTTGTAGGCCTGTTCGATGCGTGCGTCGGTCTGGGGATCGACGACGGTCATGCCGAATCGGCGGATCGTCAGCGCAAAGTCACGGATGAACGGATCTTCTCCGGCGTAGAAGTCCTTCTCGAAGCAGAGCAGGTTCTCCTCGGCACCGGCCACATAGGGAATCAGTTCGGCCCCGGGAAACGATCGGCCTCTTCGGTCCCAGAAGGTTCCCGGGTAGAGGTCGAACAGATCCTCGAACTCGGGGAGGTCCGTGATCCGCTCGTTTGCGCCGATGACCCTTCCATCGATCCCGGCCGCGTTGATCGCCGCCTGAAGATCGGGTCGCAGGACGAGCATGTTGTAGATCCGTTCGGACATCTGGTCCAGTGCACCGGACTCGACGTCCTCCCCAGCGAGTATCTCGATGTCGAGAACGGTGCAACCCTGTGTGTAACCCTCGACCGAGGCGCTTGGCCCAACGACGCAGTCATTCGTGGGAAGCGGCTCAATTGTTGTCGTGGTTGTTGCCGGCAGCGTTGTCGTCACCGGCGTCGAAGTTGTCGTGGTCGCAAGCGTCGTGACTGGTGTAATCGTGGTGGAGGGAGCCAACGTGGTGGATGTGTCCTCGGTTCCGCCGGTGCATGCCGTGGCGACGGCCGCGAGCGCGAGTACGAATACGAGAGCCCTGGTCCGTGACATGAGTCGGGAGCATACGCCACCCACCCCCCTTGCCGTACCCAGGGTTCCAGTCCACGTATAGGTGGGTTGGAGCCCACAGAACGGTCTGTGCGATACGGTGCGGTGTGGCCGTACCCAGGGTTCCAGGCCACATATATGTGGCCCACAGCCCACAGAACGGTCTGTGGTGTTCTGCTTGACATCAAGTGCGATTGAAGTTGTACGGTGAACGGATGCTCAACCAAGCCACGACCGATTACCTGAAGTCCACCGTGACGATCGACCTCACGACGATCGGTCGTATGTCGGGTGAGCCTCGAACGATCGAGATCTGGTGGTTCCACGTCGAGGATCGGTTCGTCATCACGGGCACTCCAGGACCAAGAGACTGGCTGGCGAACGTAAGGCAGAACCCGGCGATCGTGATCACAGCCCCGAAGGGTGAGTTCCATGGAACGGCCGTAGAGATCGACGACCCGAACTTCAAGAGGACGGTCTTCACCCACCCAGGCATCGGCTGGTATCAAACACAGGCGCAACTGGAAGCCCTCATCGAAAACGCCCCCATGATCGAAGTACGTCTCAACGACGAAGGTTCCGACTGACGCGTCTTCTGTCCTCCCTTCGAGGGAGGACGGGCGAGCTTGCGAGCCAGGAGGGTGTTGGTCACCGCGAGTGCCCTGCGACTCACGTTGCCCCCCTGCATCGTCGCCGCGCTCCTCTGCCGTCGCCCCTGAAGGGAGGACGAGCCGATTCGGGTCTGTCGTCTGTTGTCTGTCGTCTTCCCCCAAACGCGAGCCCGGGAGCCGGCCTGATTGCCGACTCCCGGTGCGCTTACGCAGACGCCCCCGTCTGTTGTGTGGGTATGTCCTGTGCAAGTTCATCTCTGACAAGGCAGAATGTTTTGTCAGATGAGTGTCCCATTCGGACATAGCAACGTGAGCGACCCCCAGGAACCAATGGAAACTGACAATGACGCAAGGTTCGATGCCCTGTACCGGGAGCACGCAGTTGACGTGCTTGGCTACTGCGCCCGTCGAACCAGCCGTGAAGATGCCAAGGATGCGGCATCAGAGGTCTTCGTCGTCGCACTTCGCAAGATCGACACGGTTCCTCCTGGCGATGGTGCACTTCCTTGGCTGTATTCGGTTGCCAAGAACGTGCTCAGAAACCGAGCCAGGTCCGTACGACGCCGCGGCCGCCTCGCCCTCAAGCTCGAGGGCGCAGGGGATGAGACCGTCGAAGGTCCAGAACCACAGGTCGTCCGGCACTCGGAGCACGAGCGTCTCATCAAAGCCCTCGAGAAACTCAACGCGAAAGACCAAGAGATCCTCCGCCTCGTCGAATGGGATGGTCTCAGTAGAGAACAGGTTGCAGAGATGTTCTTTGTAAGCAGAGCAGCAATAGATCAGCGGATCAGCCGTGCGTACAAGCGACTCGCTCGCACGCTCGGTGTTCCGAACAAGACGCACACAGCCCCCGTGCCAATAGAGGAAGGAGGTGAGGCATGAACGACATCCAGACCCTTATGCAGTCGGCGAACCCGATTCCCGATGCGAAGCAGGAGTTCACGGATGGTGACGTCAAGGCCTTGCTGACCCTCACTTTGACAAGGAGCGGGGAAATGGACGTAAAAGAGATCATGACACCGGTAGAGCCGGACACGAAGCGCAACGGTTGGTTCGTAGCAGCTGCTGCATTCGGAGCGGTCATCATCGTGGCAGGGCTCGCGCTGATGCTGACAAGGTCGACGACGGAAGAGCTGCCACCAGCGACGACACCGACAACGGCGGCGGTTACCCAGACGACGATCGCACCGGAAGAGCCGGCACCAGATGCCGCACCTGTGGTCACGACACCACCGGTGCCGTCGGAGTTGATGAACGTCGTTCTCGCCTTCGAGACGGCCTTCAACGACGGCGACGAGGAAGCGTTCAGGGCGCTCTTCGCACCAGGTGCCGTGAGAGTACCGAGCGACGAGAGTGTCTTCCAGTTGAACGCTGATGTCGATGGGCTCGTCGAGGAGATGCTGTACTACCAGGCGCGTGGGTCATCGTTGCTGGTCGAGGATTGCTCGACCGTCGGTGACGATCTCAGTTGTGTGTTCGTGTACGACGGCCCGTTCGAGACCGCTGCGTTCCAGACGAGTGTGCCGTCACGGATGCGTCTGGTCATCGCCGACGGACAGATCGCGGCTATCTCCGCCCAATGTGGCCTGTGCACGTCCGACACCTCACCACTTGCGGACATCATCGCCTGGGTGGGAGCTAAAGACGCGACCGACTCGCTGATCATCGGTGGTGCGGCGCCGTTCTACACGCGGACAGCCGAGGCAGGGGCGCTGTGGCTTGAGTATGCAGAGCAGTGGAGAGAGTTCGATGGTGATCTGGAGGCGGCACAGTCCCTCGCAGTGATTGGCGCATTCGAGACGGCATGGAACGCTGGAGATGCCGGGGCACTGGAAGCGCTGTTCACACCGGGTATCAGGATCCCCACTGAATCAGCAGGGAACGATCTGTCGGTCGACGCGATGGTCTTGGCGATGACCGCCGATCAGGCCAAGGAGCAGGTCCTGCGTATAGAAGAGTGCAGGCCAAACGGCGAGTCGGTGACCTGTGAGGTGTACGCCGATGGCGTGGTTTGGGAGGCGCTCTACTTCATGCCCGGTCACGGCCGCGAGACCTACAAGGT
>CAXMSN010000029.1:0-16860 GCA_964196275.1 uncultured Kiloniellales bacterium
CGAGGCCGATCAGGAGGTGCTCGGCTTCGAGGCGTCTCAGGTTGTACGAATCTCGCAGGCCGGCTCCGTTGCTGGGCCCATCGTGCCCCCTCGGTTGGACGGCAGGGACATCGACCCTGCGGCCTTGTTCGATGAGGCCGCGAGCCTTGCCTCAGCTTCATCCGATGAGTTCGTTGAGTTCGCCGTTCCTCTTGATGTACTTGGTGCCCTCGGAGTGGGCGACCGCATTTCAGTACTCGCGATCATCGATGAGCCAGGCACTGCCGTCTCAACACCACCGAGTAGGGGAGCGCTGCTCGTTCCTGATATCTCAAATGTCGAGATCGTCGTCGAGATCGAAGACCCCAAGGGCGACGATGACGGTCCAGGTGGCTACACGTACCCTACCGACACCGTGTTCGCGCCCGGGACCTTCGACCTCACCGGCTTCAGCGTCGGCATCTCGGGAGAGGAACTCGTATTCGAGTTCACACTCGCTTCTCCGATCTCGAATCCATGGGACAGCCCATCCGGCCTTTCGATCCAGACGTTCGACGTCTACGTCGATGTCGATCCGGGAGCAGCGACGGGTGCCAGATCTACAATCGCTGGCCGCAACGTCGCCCTCACAGCCAGCGACGGATGGGAGCGTGCCCTGACGATCGAGGGATGGGAGCCAGCACTCTTCGTAGCGAGTTCCGATGCCGACATCAACGAGACGCTGCCAACGCTCAAGACGCTGGTATTTGGCGACGATGGCCGAGTCGTGGTTCGGATCGCACGGGACCTCTTCCCGGACAGCGACCCGTCAACATGGGGATACGCCGTAGCCGTGATGTCACAAGAAGGCTTCCCTGCGTCGGGTGTCCGTCGGATCCGCAATGTCGAGGCGACCGCTGAGCAGTGGCGCATCGGCGGAAGCGACGGATCCATCAACGCCACCAGGATCATGGACCTTCTCTGGCCGATCGAGGGTGAACAGCAGACGATGCTGACGCCACCGGTCCCCATCGGCTCAGGCACCATTGACGACCTGTCGCCGGACGATTTCGCTCAAGTGCTCTTGAACGTGGGGTAGCCGCGTCTTCGTTCTCCCTGAGAGGGAGGACGGGCGAGCGTAGCGAGCCAGGAGGGTGTTGGTCACCTGAGAACGGTGGACCTGCAACATCCCCCTGCATCGTCGCTGCGCTCCTCTGCCGTCCCGCTTGAAAGGGGACGAAAGGATGGTCGTCCGTTCTTTCCGCCTCAGCCCTTGACCGAGCCGCCGGTGAGGCCGGAGACGATAGCTTTCTGGGCCAGAAGGAATATGAGGACGATTGGCGCTGCACCGACGACCGCGGCAGCTGACAGCAGTCCCCAGCGCGAAGTGAAGTCGCTCGTCGTGAACAATTGGAGTCCGACCGCGTATGTGAAATTGTCGGTGCTCGATAGGAGTGTTCTCGCAAGAAGGAACTCGCCAAACAACGTGATGAAACTGATGATGAAGATGACGGCGAGAGCAGGCCTGGAGAGCGGAAGGATGATCCTCCAGAAGATCGTTCCGTGGCTGGCACCGTCGACCCGTGCGGACTCATCGAGAGAACTCGGGATCGTGTCCATGAACCCTTTGATGAGGAATGCGTTGAAGCCGATCGCACCGCCGAGGTACACGAGCATGAGACCGATCAGGGTGTCGAGGCCGGCGGCTGGAACCACATTTCCGATCTCGATCATCAGGAGCAGGATCGCTATGAACGCGAGGAACTGCGGAAATATCTGAACGAGGAGCAGAGTCAAGAGCCCTGCGCGGCGCCCGCGGAACCTGAACCGCGAGAACGCATAGGCTGCAAGGGCCGCGATGAATACGTTGAGCGACGAAGCGACGAGCGTGACGATCCATGAGTTCTTCAGCCAGGTCATGAATGGCGTCAGCGGGGGATTGGAGAAGAGTTCCTCGTACGTGCCCGTGTCAAAAGTGGTGGGGAGGAAGCTTGCGTTGGCAAGGTTGTCCTCGCCGGACAGGGACGACGACACGATGTACATGACCGGGTACAGCGCAAAGAAGACAGCGGCGACGGCGATCAAGTGTCTCCATCCGAGCGTCTTAAGCCAAAGCCCGAAGTTCATCTTCTTGTGGACAGGGCGCGGTTTTCTCGTCATCGCGCCGCGCCACGCATAGAACATGCCACGCTGGCCACCGGACTTGGCGGCGGATTCGACTCGAGATTCGATCTGGCGTTCTTGCTTCATGCGCTGGATGTCATCGTTGTCAGCCATGTGTGTCCTCCAACCTCTTGGTCATTCGGAAGCTGAAAGCTGAGAACGCCAGCAGCATCAGGAATATGAGAATCGTGATCGCCGACGCAAGTCCGAATTGGTTTCCTCTGCCTCCTTGCGAAGCGAGCTTGAAGGTGAAGGAGATCAAGATGTCCGTGTGCCCGACCGGAACTTCAGCACCGAGCACGGGTGGCCCACCGTTCGTAAGCAGGAAGATGAGGTTGAAGTTGTTGAAGTTGTAAGCGAACGACCCGATCAGTAACGGAGCAAGCGACACCATCAAGAGCGGGAACGTGATGCTTCGAAATACTCGAGAGCCCCTCGCACCATCCGTGCGAGCGGCCTCAAGGACATCTTCCGGGATGGATTGGAGAGCCCCGGTGGCGAGCAGGAACATGTACGGGAACCCAAGCCAGAGGTTGACGAGCAGCACGGTCACCTTGGCCCAGGTGGGATCTGTCAGCCACCGTATCGGGTCGACGCCGAGCAGGTCGTAGAGAGGCGCGAGCAGGCGGTTCACCGTGCCGAATGTCGAGTTGAACAGGCCTCGCCACACGAGTATCGACAGGAACGCGGGGATCGCGTACGGGATGATGTAGACCGACCTGTAGATCCTCACACCCTTCATTCGGATGTGATGCAGGCTGAGGGCGAGAATGATGCCGAGAGCGAACGTCATACCCACGCTGAATGCTGCGAAGACGACGTTCCACAGGAAGACTCTTAGAAAGGGGCCCCTGATCAAAGGGTTCGTGAGCACTCTGGTGTAGTTCTTCGTTCCGATGAACGCCACCCAACCGGGATCAAGAACTTCACCGTCGTCGCAGACGAAGTTGCCCTTGGTAGCGGTTGCTGTTCCGGTGGTGCAGGCGCGGTCCAAAACGGTGTCATACATGACGTCAGTCGGTTCGTCGTATACCCATCGTTGACTCGCCAGTACGACTCGTCCTTGCGAGAGGCCGAGGATCACGACCTCGCCCTGGGGGACGTCGATGACAAGGCTTGCGAAATCGATCTGTGCCGAGAGCGCGAACACCTCGCGCTTCTCCAAGAGGCGGAAACCCTCAAACGTGGGAGGCGGAACCTCGTCCCCTGGGGCGAAGGTGCCGGTGGCCTCAACGGCATTGTCGACGGGCGGATCGCTCCTGAGCCTTGGCTCGCCGAAAAGGTACTCGCCGTTTTCGTTGACGAGGAGCAACCGGTTCTCGCCAGCGTCATCCGAGTAGACGTAGAGATCGAACAACTCGCCTTCGGAGTCAGGATCGATATAGACCTGACTTTCGAAGAACTCAATGGTCTGGTCCTTGTTGTTGACGTTCCCTGTCTGCCAATTGGTCAACGACACCCAGAAGGTGAAGATGATCGGAACCACCACGAAGATCGACATGAGGACCAGGCCCGGAGTGATCCAACGGAGTGCCTGCGTGCGCGGCCACAGGTACACCCAGTTGATGAACAGGGTCCCGACGATGAGACCGATGAGCATAAACGTCGAACGCTCTTCGATCAGGATGAAGAGCGAATAGAGCGCAAGAGCATCGAGCATCATGAGCGCGATGAGGCGGAGCCAGAAGCCCTTGCCGTACTCAGTCAGCGTGCCCGCCATTCCCCGCCTGTCTCGATGCGTGGTGCGATGCTACGTTCATAGTCGCAGACCCCGCGATGCAACGAGAAACGGGGAGGGCCGTAGCCCTCCCCGTCTTCGACATGCGTCACATGGACAGCATGTATGTAAGGCGTGTCAGCCTTCGTTGATAACTGTGACTACCTGTTCGGCTGCGGTTGTCATTGCTGCTGCTGCACCGATATCTCCGTTGCGGAGGGCGAGGAAGTTGTCCCCGACCGGGCCCCAGACGGCAGCCATCTGTGGGATGTTCGGCATGAACTGTCCATCTGCAGCGGAAAGTGCGAACGTCGCCTGGACCGGGTCACCTGCGACGGCGTCGATCGTTGCAACATATGCGGAACCACGTGGATCTGCTTCGAACAGTGCCGTCATCGTCTCAGGCGTAGCGATGAAGTTCAGGAGGAATTCCTCAGCGATCGCTGTGTTCTGAGCGAATGCAGACATGTAGAAGCCCTGGACTCCGACGAGTGGCTGCATCTTGTTGCCGTCAACGGTCGGAAGCTTCGTAACGCTCCAGTTGACCGTGTCCTGATCTCCGAGACCGCCGAGCTCCCATGGGCCGGTGAGCCAGAAGGCTTGTTCGCCGGTCATGAAGAGGTTCTTCGCATCGTCGTAGTTCGTGGAAGCGACATAGCCATTCGTGATGAGGCCCTCGAGCATCTGTGCACCGAGGATCGCGGCATCGGTTCCGATGCCAACGTCGTCAACGTTGAAGCCGGTCGCTGGGTCGAACCCGAACAGGTACCCACCGAAGGCGCTAAGGAACGGGTGCATGTGGTATGCATCTCCGCCGTCGTTGCCACCAGGGACACCGAGGCAATTCGTTACGTCGATTGCATCACATGCAGCGGTTAGCTCGGCCATCGTTGCTGGTGCTTCAGGGACGAGGTCCGTGTTGTAGTACAACGCGACAGCTTCGGTTCCGTAAGGAAGGCCATATTGCTGACCGTCCCACTTCAGGGCGTCAAGACCCGTGGATGTGAACTCACTGTCACGACCACCGAGGTCGATGGCTGCAACGGTTCCGTTGGTGGCGAGTTCGCCGACCCAGTCGTGGGCACCGATGAAGATGTCTGGACCTTCACCCGCGGGAGCCTTCGTGATGACTTCGTCCTTCATCGCGTCGTTCTCCACGATCGTGACGACGACTTCGACGCCAGTGGCCTCGGTGAACGCCGGAGCGATCGTTTCGATGGCTGGGGCGCGTGTTGCATCTGCCCAAACGACCAGCGGAGGCAGTGCCTCAGCAGCGGTCGTGGTGGGTGCTGCCGTCGTGGTGGGTGCTGCCGTCGTGGCTGGCGCCTCTGTGGTCGTGGTTTCTGGCAGGGTGTCAGCCGTGTCGTCATCCGAGCTGCACGCCGTGGCGAGCAGTGCGAATGCGAGCAGGATGCCTGCCCAAATGGTGTACCGACTTCTCATTGTGTCGGATCCTCCTGTTTGTCAATAAACGTTGGCGCCACAGTGGGTGACGCATTGCAATTGTATGGCAGATTTGCATTTCTTGCAATAACTTTCTGCAAGTCTTGCAATAACCTTGCAAACAGTGCATCATGAGGGACTATGAGGCCACGTCTATCCGAAATCGCATCTCTCGCTGACGTCAGCGAAGCAACCGTCAGTCGCGTCCTCAACGCAAAACCCGGTGTTGCCAACGCAACCAGAGCTCGCGTACTCGATGTTCTCTCGGATCTCGGGTACGAAGATGTGAGCCGCCAGGTGGCCGGCACCGGTGCGATCGCGATCGTGACACCCGAACTCGCCAACCCGATATTCCCCCACCTTGCACAACAGATCGAGTCCGTTCTTGCACATCATGGATACATGTCACTCGTCTGTTCTTCCACAGCCGAGACGGTCCACGAGCAGGACTTCCTCGACTATCTCGTAGGACAAGGGGTCGCCGGCATCGTGGTGGTCAACGGACGGTACGCAATGCCTGGCGTCGGCTATGCGCCGTACGAGGCGATCGCCGCACGCGGAATCCCGATCGTGCTTGTCAATGGGTTCGAGGGGACTCCACCACTGCCAGCCGTCACGGTCGACATCCCCAAGGCTGCCGAACAGGGCGTGGAGCATCTCGGAAATCTTGGTCACGAGAAGATCGGACTGATCGTTGGACCTCACCGCTATGCGACGGCCAACTACCTCGTTGAGGGGTTCCGCAATGGTCTCACCAATCTTGGTATCGAGTTCGATGAGGGCTTCATCAGCGAAACACCTTGGACCAACGAGGGTGGCCAGGCGGGAGCAGCGAAACTCCTCGAACAAGGCGTCACAGGCATAGTCTGCGGCAACGACCTGATGGCCATCGGCGTCGTGAGCGCAGCTCGCGCATGGGGTGCGAACGTACCCGAGGACATTTCTGTGATCGGCTTCGACGGCTCGCCTATCGCCAGGTTCACTGACCCACCTCTTACGACGCTCCGCCAACCGGCACCATCGATGGCTCGAGCGATTGCGTCGCTTCTCGTCGGTGACCAGAGGTCGAACGATACGATCGGTGTCCAGCGCTTCCGGGCCGAATTGGTTATCGGTCGATCCACTGGCAAGGCACCGGCTGGTGCCAAGGCGTAGGCGAGGCCAGCACTCGGACAGTGAGGCTTCGAGGCCACTCTGCGATGGCTGTTATGACACCGCCATCGCCGGTAGGAATTTCTAGCCGCAGGGCGTACCATTTGCAGTAGAGGGATCGTGAGAAGCCTCACAGCCCGGTGGTCGTGAGGATGCTCACATCTACCACCGAACAGGGGGTGTGTCGATGGCGAGAGGACTCCTACTGACAGCGGCTGCGTTCGCGTTGTTGGTCGGGGCATGCGCCTCAGACACGGTGACCGGCGGCACTGCAGCCCCGTCGTCGACGACCGTGGTGACGGTTCCGTCGACAACTGCGACAACGACGTCCGGGGCGAATTCGACGACACCGTCGGCCCCGACGACCACGACCGTGCCAACCACAACGTTGCCCGCTACCACGACGTCGACTCTCGCCGGAACGGAAGTCGAGTTCGGGCCAGCGAAGGGCGACGTTCTCGGCGTTGTGGGCGTTCGGTATGACGACGTTCTCAATCTCCGCAGTGGCCCCGGTATTGATGTACCCACCATCGACACCGTCGATCCGACCTTCGAGCATCTGGTCGCTATGGGACAGACAAGGCTTCTGCCGAGCGGTTCTCTCTGGATCAACGTCGATCACGCGGGCACCGTCGGCTGGGTCCACCTCTCCTTCGCCGCATACATAGGAAGTGTTGATGATGCGACAGCGCTCATAGTGGCCGCTCTCGGCGAGATCCCGACGGCAAGTTCGATGGAAGAACTGGGTCTGCTTGTAGCAGGCGTGTTCGCATCGACAGACCCGCCGTCACGGACCGTGATGACGGTCATGCCGACGATGGGGGATTTCGGCGAGGTCGCATACGACGTGATCGGCCTCGGGGACGATGCGACGCTTGGGTACCGTCTTCACGTCTTCGGCCAGGTCGTAGATGATGTGCTCGGCCTCTACTCGGTGGAGCGAACAGAACTGTGTGCCCGCGGCGTCACCGGGGACGGCCTCTGTGTGTGAGCTGACTGCGGTGTGGCCGATCACGCCCTCGCTCCTCCGCAAGGGCATCGCAGTGGCGGCTGTAGACCGGCCGGACGGGTGCGCTAATCTGACGTCGCGATGCAGCAGGTACCAGACACCAGCGGGGACACAGGCCGAGACGGCTCGGATCAGCTGTCGACCGCGCATCGCCCGGGGTCACTGAGGCTCCTTGCTGGGCAGGTCGGATATCAGAACCGGATCTTTTTCAGGAATCCGATGGCGGCATTCTTCACCCTGTTCTTCCCGCTGATGATCTTCGTGGTGTTCTCGCTCATGTTCGGCAATGAGACGATCGAGTCCCTCGGTGTCACGACTGCCCAGTACTACGCACCGTCGATGGCAGTATTCGCAGCGGTATCGGCGACGTATACGAACCTTGCCGTGACGACTGCGTACCAGCGCGATCAGGGCATCTTGAAGCGGATCAAGGGGACACCTCTACCCCCGACCATCTATATGGGTGGCAAGGTCGTGAGCGCGATCATGATCGCTGTGATCTCGGTGATCATCATGCTGTCGGTAGGGGTTGCGTTCTACGGCGTGGAGATCTACTCGAGGACGGTCCCTGCGGCGACGCTCACCTTCTTCGTCGGCGTCTTCTGCTTCGCTGCGCTCGGACTGATGGTCGCCGCTCTGGTCTCGAGCGGGGAGGGTGCGACCGCAGTGGCGAACGCGACGCTTCTCCCGCTTGCTTTCTTCTCAGGCGTGTTCATAGTGCCGTCAGACGACTCGCCCGCATGGCTTGACACGGTTGCGAATATCTTCCCGCTCAAGCACTTCGTCGAACCGTTCGTCGCCGCCTTCAATCCACAGTTCACGGGGATGCAGTTCCACTGGACATCGCTTGCGTACATGATGCTGTGGGGCGTTGTAGCGCTTGTCATCGCCGTTCGCTACTTCACATGGGAGCCACCGGTCGGTCGAAGCCCAAAGGCGAAGCGGGGTCGTAAGGCAGCGACGTCGGCGTGAGTGATCTAGCGATCCGTCCTGCAAGCATTGAGGATGCCCACGACATCAACGTCATCTATAACGAGTTCATCGTTGAGAGTCATGTCTCGTTCGATACAGAGCCGTGGACTGATGAGGAACGAGGGACTTGGCTGGCCAATCGGTTCGACACTGGCTATCCGGTGATCGTCGCGGCCGATGGCGCCGGCGTGATCGGTGCAGCGTGGTCAGGTCCCTGGCGGGACAAGGCTGCTTACCAGTCGTCCGTTGAAACGACGATCGTCCTGATCCCCGGCAGTGAGGGTTCGGGCCTTGGTACGACCTTGTATCAGCGTCTACTTGCCGAAGTGACAGATCGGTCATTTCACCGGGCGTACGCCATCATCGCGCTGCCGAACAACGCTTCGATAGCTCTGCACCGAAAGCTTGGATTCTCGGAGGTCGGCATCCTGGATGAAGTCGGGCACAAGGTCGGCGAGTTTCATTCCACGATGCTCATGCAACTCAAGCTGGATTCGGCCTAGAGATCGCCTGACACGCCGAGCAGACGCTCGCGACGGATCGACTTTGCACCGGTCGCAAGCAGGATCGCTGCGATGATCCACGCGATGAACCCCGCTGCGGCAGCCGATATAACCGGGCTGTACAAGAGGCCAGACGCCACCCCGTAGCTCATCAAGATGACCGGAAGGGTGACAAGGCTCGATGCCTGATGGGCCGAAGCTGCCGACCGCACACGAGCCGACAGTCGGAGGATGAGAGAGAGAGCGATGGCAATGAACGGGGGCACGACCCACAAGACGAGGAGGATCCAGCTCGTCGTCGGGAAGAACCATCTGCCGATCTGGCCGCCGACGATCAAGTTGACAACGATGGAGTACAGACCGAACCCGACGATTCCGGCTGCATATCCCGGAATCAGGCTTGCGAGCAACTTACCGACGTAGATCTCTTTGACCGTCAATGGCGAATGGGCAAGGAACTCGCCCGTGCCACGCTCACGCTCGCCGACGATCGAGTTGGCGCCAACCGCAGATGAGATCGTGAGCGGGACGATGATTGCGATCGGGGCCAGAAGGTACACGGCGAACGCATACGAGGCTCGAGTTGCCGGGTTGTCCCCCTGGATGTTGGCTTGGATCGCCGCTGGGAGCGTTCCGATGATGTCGCCGATCTGTGCGATGGCGTTCGTCTGTTTCACGGTCGACATCGCGCCGAGCAGGATCGCTGGCAGCACCACAAAGAACATCCCGCCAAGGATCAAGAGAGGAATCCAGTAATCCCGCGTCTTGAAGAGGCGATACAGGTCGGCCTTGATGACCGCCTTGACCATCGTCCACCTCATGGCTGACTCTCCCGGTGGGTGCGCTGCATCTCGAAGTACAGATCTTCGAGCGTCGGCCTGAGAGGTTCGACTCTTGTGGGGCGCACGCCTCGCTTGACGAGTTCGATCACGATGTCAGGGATCCGGTCGAGTGAATCGATCGTGACATGGAGCCCGTCATCTGATCGGACACCAAGCACCCCGTCGAGCTCGGTGACGGCGGAGAGTTCGGATGAGTCCTCAGCATCGAGGATCACGATCGGATTGGCCATGTACTTGCGGGCAAGATCGCTCGGCTTTCCTGATGTCCGTACCGACCCCTCGTCCATGAGGATCACCTGATCTGCGACACCTTCGGCCTCGTGCAGCAGGTGGGTGCACATCACGATCGTGCGGCCCTTGCCTGCCATCTCCTTGATGAGGTCGAGCACCGCCCGCGCAGACTCTGGATCCAGTCCGGCAGTCGGCTCATCGAGCATGAGGACCTCGGGGTCATGGATCACCGCGCGCGCCAGTGCGAGGCGGGTCTTCATCCCCGTTGAGTAGCCACCGACCTCCTGGTCGAGGGCATGATCGATTCCGAACCGCTCGGCAGCGGCCCTTGCTTTGGTCTCGTCGCTCTCGAAGATGGTCGCAGCGAACTGGAGGTTCTCCCATCCGCTCAGTTGGTCGTAGAACGCAGGCTTCGGTGGCACCACACCGACGCGTGATCGCACTTCATCACCGTGCTCGAGAGGATCAAGACCAAGGACCTTGATAGCTCCGAAGTCGGCGATCAGAGCCCCGGTCGTCAGGCGGACGGTGGTCGTCTTGCCTGCACCGTTGGGGCCGAGCAGGACGGTCACCGCTCCTGCAGGCGCGTTGAAGTCGACGCTTTCGAGCGCCGTGACCTCTCCGAATGTCTTGTGCACGGAGGAGAAGGTGATCGCATCCGTCATCGTGTGTCCATCGGTCGCAACGGTAGAGGGCTTGAGAACCAGAGCTAGCGATTGCGGGCTTGCTGTTTCGAGGTCTCGGTGCGATCGCTCACCACAGCGACCTTCGTCTGGAGCGTCTCCAGTTACTCAGCTCGTATCTGGCCACCCGCACGGTCACGGCAAGGCGCCGCTGCGGGCTGGCATTCGATCGATCCTTTCGCCATGCCATCCTGATCCGAGGTCTACTCTCCAATCTATGTGCGGTCGTTTCGTCCAAGTCGAGAAGCCAGAGTTCTACGCCGAGCACTTCGGTGTGGACTTTGTGCGGACTGAGACGCTCAAACCGAGTTGGAACGTCGCTCCGACGACGACTGTCTACGCGGTTGCGAGCCATGAAGACGAGCGGGTATTGACGTCGTTTCGCTGGGGCTTGGTCCCCTCATGGGCAAAGGACGTCAAGATCGGAAGTCGTGCCATCAACGCACGATCGGAGACTGCGGCCGACAAGCCCATGTTCAGGAGCTCGTTTACGAAGCGGCGGTGTCTGATCCCCATCGACGGTTTCTACGAGTGGGAGCGCAAGGAGAAGGGCAAGTTGCCGCACTACATATTCTCGGCCGATCGGAAGCCGCTCTCCGTCGCTGGTCTGTGGTCGACCTGGAACGACCCGGAGACCGATGAGCGGATACTTACGTGCACGATCCTCACGGGCAAGCCAAATGAGTTGTTGAGCACGATCCACGACCGCATGCCGATCATCATCCCTGACGCCGACTGGGAGGCGTGGCTTGACGCCGACAACACCGACAAGGAAGCGATCCGTGCGTTAATGGGCACGTATCCCTCAGACCTGATGGCGGAGTACCCCGTCTCGACTCTCGTCAACAAGGTTGCCAACAACACACCCGACCTGCTGACGAGGCTTGATACGCCTGCGATCGACCTCGGCTAGCGCCATCGGGTAATCGAGTGCTCGACCGGTGGATTGGCGCGCTCGACAGGGCGAAAGTGCCAGAGTGCGACTTGCTTCGTCACTAACTTACGTGGTCACACGCCTCGTGTAGGCACGTTCACCGGGTCGGGGACTTCGTGACACAACAACCATCATCGACGCCTCAACAGCGACCACTGTGGAGGAGGATCCTTCCAAGGCTTCTCTTCCTGGCGCTCGCGCTCGCCGTCCTCTACTTCTTCCTGCCGACCATCATCGGTTTCCTCGATGAGTCCGAGAAGCTCGCGACCGTCGACTGGTGGTGGTACGTGCTCATGGCGATCCTGATGTCCGGTGCGTTCATGGCCGCCTGGGAACTGAACCGGATAGCACTGATCGATGTGGGCCGGTTCGTGATCGCAACGGCACAGCTGGTCTCGAATGCTCTGTCGAAGGTCATCCCCGGTGGCGCAGTCGCAGCCGGTGCGACACTGTTCCAGATGCTTTCCGTCTCGGGCATCCCCAGACAGCAGGCTGCCACGGGTTTGGCTGCCGTTGCGTTCATATCGAACCTTGTTCTGTTCTCCCTTCCCGCAGTGGCACTTCTGATCGCAGCGATCTCCGCCCCCATACCTGAGGGCCTGCTGCCGGTGGCTGTTGCTGGATCCGTTCTGTTCGCAGTGATGTTCATGGTCGTCGTGGTCCTCGTGAAGTACGACAAGGTCATGCTGTTCGTCGGCCACGTCATCGAGTCAACGATCGGATGGTTCGCTGCGAAGCTCCGCAAGCCGTGGACGTCGACCGCCGAGGACTGGCTGCACCGTCGCAACGAGGTCGTCGATGCGTTGGGCGAACGGTGGCAGAAGGCCCTCGCTGCTGCGGTTGCCAACTGGCTGCTCGATTACCTCGTGCTCGTCACAGCGCTATTCGCCATCGGTGCCGAACCCAGACCGAGCCTGGTGCTGGTCGCCTTTGCCGGAGCCGCAGTGCTCGGCATGATCCCCATCACGCCTGGAGGAATCGGGTTCGTCGAGGTCGGCCTTGTCGGCATGCTGGTGGCGTCGGGTATTCCTGCTCCGGATGCCACCCTTGCCACGCTCGCATATCGACTGTTCCAGTTCTGGCTTCCGATCCCTGCTGGAGCTGTCGCATATGTGTTGTTCAAACGCAAGTACGGCAAGCCAGCAGATCTCCAAGCGGCACCCTGACGTACGTCGGCCTGCTTCAACTGATATCATGTACGGGCTGATGACGCCCTGCGGGAGAGTCGAATATCGGCGCCGAAGGAGCAACCGCCCCGGGAATCTCTCAGGCAAACGGACCGCAGGATCGAGGCACCTCTGGAAAGTAGGGCATGGGCCCTCACCGAAGGGGAAAGCCGCACCGCGGTGAATCTCTCAGGTTCTCGGACAGACGGGGCTCAGCATGAACGCGCGTCGTGAGGAGCCACACATGTCCGATTCCAATCTTGGTCCCTTCGCTGACCGCCACATCGGACTCACCGATGACGATGTTGCCTCGATGCTCGATGCGATCGGCATGGCGACAGTCGATGACCTCATCGACGCAGCCGTCCCCGCCTCGATCCGGTCCGATGCGCTCCCTGACGTCGAAGGTCCGTTCGGGGAGCAAGAGGCGCTCGACAAGCTCAAGTCCATCGCATCGAAGAACGATGTTTTTCGCTCCTTCATCGGGCTCGGCTACTACGGAACGATCACGCCGGGTGTGATCAAGCGGAACATCCTCGAGAATCCAGGCTGGTACACGGCCTATACGCCATATCAGCCAGAGATCTCCCAGGGCCGGCTTGAGGCGCTCATCAACTTCCAGACTGCGGTGTGTGACCTGACCGGCATGGATATCGCAAACGCTTCACTGCTCGACGAGGCCACGGCTGCGGCCGAGGCGATGACGCTGATCAAGCGGGTCGGACGCAACAAGAACATGACGTTCTTCGTTGACCACGACCTCCACCCACAGACGATCGAGGTCATCGCCACACGGGCCGAGCCTCTCGGGTATGGACTCATCGTTGGAGACCCGAACACCGAACTTATCCCCGAAGAGGTCTTCGGTGCCGTGCTTTCGTACCCGGGTTCATCCGGCACGATTCCTGACATCGCCCCCATCATCGACCACTGTCACTCGGCAAGCGCACTCGTCGCTGTCGCAACCGACCTTCTGGCATCGACGATCATCACTCCTGCGGGTGAGTTGGGAGCCGACGTGGTCGTCGGATCATCACAGCGATTCGGCGTGCCAATGATGTTCGGAGGGCCGCACGCTGGCTTCATGGCGACGCGTACCGACTACCAGCGCTCCCTCCCCGGCAGGCTCGTTGGCGTATCGAAGGATACCGAGGACCGCAACGGGTACCGGCTCACACTCCAGACGCGGGAGCAGCACATCCGCAGGGACAGGGCAACGTCGAACATCTGCACCGCACAGGTTCTGCTTGCGGTCATGGCTGGGATGTATGCGGTCTATCACGGCCCTGAAGGGCTTCGAGCGATCGCACAGAAGGTCCACGATCAGATGTCTTCCCTTGCGCTCGACCTCCGGGCCGGTGGGGTCCGCGTGGTGAACGACACGTGGTTCGACACGCTGACCATCGAGGTCGAGGAAGCAGATGAGATGCTCGCCAAGGCACGTCACCGCAAGATGAACATCCGTCGGGTGGATGAGCACATGGTTGCCCTCTCCCTCGACGAAACGGTGACAGGTCCGTATCTCGACGCCCTGCGAGAGGTATTCGGGGTCGAGAGCACAAAGAGCGACGATGCAGTGTCGGGAATCCCCGAGGGGTTCGCTCGTACATCGGCGTACCTCGAACACCCGACGTTCCACGCCCACCGGTCTGAGACCGAGATGCTCCGATACCTCCGACGGCTCCAAGACAAGGACATCGCTCTCGACAAGTCGATGATCCCGCTGGGTTCCTGCACGATGAAGCTCAATGCGACAAGCCAGATGGAACCGGTCGGCTGGCCGGAGTTCGCAGACATGCACCCGTTCGTCCCGCTCGACCAAGCGTCGGGGTACCTCGAGATGATCAACCAACTCGAGGCATGGCTGGCGTCGATCACCGGTTACGACGCCGTCTCGGTCCAGCCGAACTCAGGCGCCCAAGGCGAGTTCGCAGGGCTGCTTGCGATCCGTGGCTACCACGAGGCGAACGGACAGGCGCACCGCGATGTCTGCCTCATCCCATCATCGGCCCACGGCACGAATCCGGCCTCTGCGGTCATGGCCGGTATGCGGGTTGTCGTTGTGAAGTCTGACGAGGACGGCAGTATCGACGTCGAGGATCTGCGCAACAAGGCAGAAGAACATTCGGAAGACCTTGCGGCGATCATGGTCACCTATCCGTCCACCCATGGCGTGTTCGAAGTAGCCATCACAGAGATCTGTGACATCGTGCATGACCATGGAGGCCAGGTCTACCTGGACGGTGCGAATCTCAATGCCATGGTCGGGCTCGCGAAGCCGGGGGAGTTCGGTAGCGACGTCAGCCATCTGAATCTCCACAAGACGTTCGCCATCCCACACGGAGGCGGCGGTCCTGGCGTGGGACCGATCGGTGTACGGAGCCACCTTGCTCCCCATCTGCCAGGTCACGGCCTTGTGCCAGATCTACCAGGCCCCGAAGACGGAACCGGCGCGGTTTCGGCTGCACCATGGGGATCTGCTGGTGTTCTCGCCATCTCGTGGATGTACATCGCACTGCTCGGCCCTGAGGGGCTGCGACGCTCAAGCGAGATCGCCATCCTGAGCGCCAACTACATCGCCAGGGAACTCTCTAAGCACTATCCCGTGCTCTACACGGGCCCAGGCGGACTCGTCGCCCACGAGTGCATCGTCGACATTCGGCAGATCGAGGTCGACACGGGAGTGACCAATGAGGACATCGCCAAACGACTCATCGACTACGGCTTCCACGCTCCGACGATGTCGTTTCCCGTCGCTGGAACACTCATGATCGAGCCGACGGAGTCCGAGTCGAAGAGGGAGGTGGACCGGTTCATCACGGCGATGGTCGAGATCCGAAAGGAGATCGATGAGATCGCTTCGGGTGCGACCGCTGTCGAGGACTCTGCCCTGCGCAACGCTCCGCACCCTGCTGAGGACCTTCTCGGTGACGAATGGGATCGGCCGTACACGAGGGAGATGGCCGCGTACCCGGTTCACAGCCTGAGGGCGGCGAAGTACTGGCCACCCGTGAGCCGGGTCGACAACGCATACGGGGACCGCAATGTCGTATGCGATTGCCCCCCGATGGAGGCGTACGAATAGACGATCGGGAACTGCTTATCGCTCTAGGGCGCCGGTGAGGGTTCCGAGAAAGCGTTGGCCGAGTCCGCCGTCTATCACTCGGTGATCGTAAGAGAGATCGATCGGTGCGACGACGCCTACCTCGAGTGATCCGTCGACAGCTATGGGTTGCGATTTCGCCCGACCGATCGACATGATCGCCGTCGTGCCTACGGGGATGATCGGTGTTCCGTGCCCTCCGCCGAGGGCGCCGATATTGGAGATGGTGAACGTCTGCCCCGTGACCTCATCCATGGTGAGCGTGCGGTCCCTTGCCGCAGCAGCAAGCCGTGTGAACTCGTCGTGGATCTCAACCGTCGTCATGTCGTCGGCGTTGTCGATGACGACCACGATCAACCCGGCATCTGTGTCCACAGCGAATCCGAGGTGATACTCGGTTCGGTGAAGAACGCTGTCTCCCATGAACGTTGCGTTGAAGTTGGGGAACTCCTTGAGTATCGGGATCAGGCGTTCTGCGACGAGCGCTTCGATGGAGAGCGGATCGTCTGACATCGTTCGGGCTGCAAGCAACGCCTCTGCTCGAATCTCGGCTTGCACCGTGACGTGAGGAATGGTCCGCCACGACTCTGCCATGTGTTCTGCGATGGCCCGTCGTGTGGGGGAGAGACGCTCGAGATCGCCGGTGACCGCCTCTGCTGGGGCGAACCCTTCGATGTCGCTGCGAGTGACCGAGCCTCCAGGGCCGGTCCCATCCACGTCGCCAAGATCGATCCCTCGTTCGGCTGCAAGCTTTCGGACAACTGGCATCGCCTGAGGCCTATCGGTCTGCGTTGATGCTCCCGATGGAACCCGAGCAACCGGCTGTGATGCCTGCGTCCGTGCGACGTCTGATGGAGTCGGAGAGGGAGCAGATTGGGTCGGCGGCTCTGGTTCGGCTATCGCAGCGGATCCGTCCGAGGACACGACGAACAGGACGTTGCCGACCTCGATGATCGATCCCGACGGACCTGCGAGTGAGATCAC
>CAXMSN010000030.1:0-16497 GCA_964196275.1 uncultured Kiloniellales bacterium
CCACCGTCGTCCGCGACTTCGATTGGCTCGATTCCGAACGTCTTGGCGTACCAAGCCCTTGCCCGATCTATGTCTGACGCGGGAAGTGCTGCGTAGATGCTTCCGTACATTGACCCTCCTTGTTGTGATTCAGCTTACGCGTCGTCCGAATGGCCCGCGCTGAAAATCGGATTCTTCTTATGGCGACCGACCGCTTCGGTACAGTGGACGTGTATGGGAGGTAGCCGAGATGGCTGAAACGGTTGCATTGGTACCGGTCGATGGCGTGGAAGTGACAGTTGTCATGGACAATTCCATAGACATCCTGGCGGCAAGTACCGAAGCGGCCACGCGCCCGGCCTGGCGCTGGGACTGGAACGAAGGTGACCAGTTGCGCGCCGAACATGGGTATTCGCTTGCAGTGACGGTGCATCGAAACGGCAACAGCGACACGATCCTGTATGACGCCGGTCTCACCCGTGATTCAACGGTCCACAACCTTGATGTTCTCGGGATCGACCCGAAGGATCTTCGAGCTGTGGTGCTCTCCCACGGTCACGCCGATCACCACGGCGGCCTCGAAGGACTGTATGGCCGTGTCGGTTCAGGCTCGATGCCGCTCGTCCTCCATCCTCACGCCTGGCGCGAACGCAAGATCGTGTTCCCCAATGGGGAAGAGATACGAATGCCGCCACCAAGCCATCAGGACCTGGATCGCGAGGGATGGCAAGTCGTCGAGGAGATCGGTCCGTCACTTCTCCTTGACGAGTCAGTTCTGGTTACCGGTCAGGTGGAGCGAACCACCGATTTCGAAACCGGGTTTCCGCTGCAACTCGCCCAGGCGAAAGAGGGTTGGGAGCCAGACACATGGATCTGGGATGACCAGGCGGTGGTGATACACGTGCGTGGCCGAGGACTCGTGGTCTTGTCGAGTTGTAGCCACTCAGGGGTCATCAACGTCTTGCACCATGCCAGGCGTATCACCGGTGTCGACACGGTTCACGGGTTCATCGGGGGATTCCATCTGACGGGTGGCCTCTTCGAACCCATTATCCCGAGAACCATCGACGAGATCGTGTTGCTCTCACCAGATGTTGTGGTTCCAGGCCATTGCACCGGGTGGAAGGCGCTGCACACTGTTGCCGCGGCTGTTCCTGACGCCTTCTCGTCAAGCAACGTAGGAACCACGTTCCGTTTCTTCGCGACCGATGACAGCGGATCCTGATAAGTCGCCTGACTCCCGATCTCGTCCCGTTCGCCGACCTGAGCAACGATTGCGGTCCGTGGTCCGTGGTCCGTAGTCGTGTGCTTCCGCCATTAGCCTGACGACATGGAGATCATCGGACTTGGCGTAGATCTTGCGGAGGTGTCGCGGGTGCGGCGGATGCTTGCCCGCGATTCTGACCGCTTCAGACAGCGATGCTTCACCGACGCCGAATGGGCTTATGCCCATCGATTCGCCGACCCATCAGAGCGGCTGGCGGCGCGGTTCGCCGGCAAGGAAGCTGTGATGAAGAGCATGTTCACCGGGTGGCGGCGGATCCCGTGGAGAGATGTCGAGATCACCGGAGGTGGCCCGCCGAGGGTGGAACTGTACGGAAAGGCCGCCGCACGCGCCGATCTGCTCGGTATCTCCGACTTCAAGATCACGATCACGCACACCGGTGACACCGCCCTCGTGTTCGTCGTGTCGATAGCGCAGCATCACTGATGCGACCCGTTCTCTCCGTCGCCGAGATGCGGAGGGTCGATGCAGAAACAGATGAGGACATCGACATGCTGATGGACCGTGCCGGATACGCCGTGGCACTCGCCGCGAGCGATGTCGGCGCAGGCTACGGATCCGTCGTCGACGTCCTGTGTGGCAAGGGCAACAATGGCGGTGACGGGTACGTAGCCGCGAGATACCTCACGCGACGAGGTGCAACGGTCACAGCTCACCAGATAGGGAAGCCCGTCGTGGGCACGCCTGCGCATCGGGCGATGGAATCAGCGCACAGGGCGGGGGTGACCATCGTGCCGCTGAAGACCCCGGGTACCCCGGATGTCTTGATCGATGCTGTCGTTGGAACCGGCTTCACAGGAGAACTCAACCCCGATGTTGTCGCTTGGACGAAGGTCGATGCGCCCGTTGTTGCCGTCGACATCCCATCCGGCCTCGGTGGAGACACGGGTATGCCGAACGGCGCCGTATTCGACGCCGACGTCACGGTCACGCTTCACTCGTTGAAGGCTGGGCACGTGATCGGCGACGGGCCAGATCTGTGCGGGGAGATCCGGATCGTTGATATCGGCCTCTCGGGTGGTGACCCGACGATGAGCCTCATGGACCGATCCGACGCAGTGGTCCCGATGCGACTCCGGACTTCACACAAGTGGTCGTCAGGCGCCGTGGCGACGATCGGCGGCGTGTCCGGACTGACCGGAGCTGCGTTGTACTCGGCAAGGGCAGCCCTGCGCGCCGGAGCAGGAGTGTCAGTACTCATCGCGACCTCAGAGATGCATGCGACATATGAGGCCAGAGCAGCTGACCTGGTCGTGATGGATGGCGGCGACATGGCGACCGAAGATGACGCCTTGGCCCTCGTGGAGAGACTCTCGAGATTCGACGCGGTCATCGTCGGCCCTGGCCTTGAACCAACTCCACTTCCCTTCGTGCACGGACTCGTCGAGGCGTTCGAGGGGCTTCTCGTGCTCGATGCTGGCGCACTGGGCGCGATCACCGATCCACAGATGTTGGTGAACCGCACCTCACCGACGGTCCTGACGCCACACGCGGGCGAGTTCGAGAAGTTGTCGGGGGAGAAGCCGTCATGGGGGTCCGCGGTCCGACTCTCAGAACTCTCGGGCTCTGTCGTGCTGCTGAAGGGCAACCCCACGATCGTTGCGGGACCGGAAGTAGTCGTGATCGATACCGGAGGGCCGGAACTCGCCACGATCGGCTCCGGGGACGTCCTGGCCGGAGTGATTGGAGCCTTCGGTGCGACAACGAGCGACACAATGTCCGCAGTCACATCCGCGACCTACGTCCACGGCCTGGCGGGACAGCGAGCACGATCGTCATCCACCGTGACAGTTCTGGACATTCTGGAAGCCATAGGGTCCGTGGTGGCAAGCTTCTGACGTTCCGAAATCCCCAATACGTACTTCGTAATACGTGGTCCGTGGTCCTCTCGTCTAGCCTGCTGACTCTGCTGGATCAAGGAAGCCATGCGTCCTTCATGGATTGAGATCGATCTTCGTGCGATCGAGAACAACGCCCGCGTGATCGCCGATGCGATCGCACCCGCTGAGCTTTGTGCCGTTGTCAAGGCTGACGCATACGGCCATGGTGACATCCCTGTAGCTGAGGCTGTCGGCCGCGGTGGTGCAGCGTGGCTCGCTGTCGCGCTCGTTGAGGAGGGTGTCAGGCTGAGGGAGGCCGATGTCGACCTTCCGATTCTCGTGCTGTCAGAACCCCGACTTGAGGATGCAGCGGCCATCGTCACGTATGGCTTGACGCCAGCGGCCTACCGCTTGAGCTTCGTCGAGCGTCTGGCGCAGGAGGCGGGTTCGGCGTCAACGCTGCCGTATCCGGTGCATCTCAAGCTCGACACGGGAATGCATCGCGTCGGTGCATCACCGATCGACGCTTTTGCGATCGCCCGCGCCGTCGACGCCGACGAGAGACTCGAACTCCAGGGCGTCTTCACGCACTTTCCGGTTGCTGATGAAGACGGCGCATACACGCTTCGCCAGAACACGGCCCTCGAATCATTCGTCGCGGCCCTCGAATCCGAGGGCATCAAGCCGAAACTCCTTCACGCAGCGAACACCGCAGCGGCCCTCGACCTGGCAGAGACAAGACATTCGATGTGCCGGGTCGGTCTTGGCCTCTACGGGTTGAGGCCAACAGCAGCCACAGGCTCCGGTCTGGACCTCCGACCGGCGATGCGCGTGATAAGCCACGTCGAATACGTCCGCGATCTCCCAGCGGGCGCACGGCCGTCGTATGGCAGAGTCAGAGAACTCGACGGGCCGCGCAAGATAGCGACAGTGCCGATCGGGTATGCCGACGGTGTGTCGCGAAGCCTCTCAACGATCGGCTCCGTGCTGATCAATGGCATTCGTTATCCCTATGCAGGCACGGTGACGATGGACATGGTGATCGTCGACATAGGTTCGGATGACGTGAGCCGAGGTGACGAAGTGGTGCTTCTTGGTGTGCAAGGCGACGATTCGATACGTGCCGAAGAGTGGGCTGATCTTCTCGGGACCATCAACTATGAGATTGTGTGTGGGTTCAGTTCACGGCTACCGAGAAGGTTCGTTGGGGAGTCAGCACATGGATAACCGGACGCTCACGGGTGTTCCCGGCGTCATGGTCGGTCACGTAACCGACGCCGAAGCGATGACGGGTGTGACGGTGATGACATTCCCTGAACCCAATGTTGCGGTCGTCGATGTCCGAGGCGGTGGGCCGGGCACCAGGGAGTTGGGGGTGCTTGGCGAGGCCATCAAGCCGATAACGGTCAACGCACTTGTGTTCTCCGGCGGCTCCGCGTTCGGACTCGCCGCTGCCGACGGCGTCGTGTCGGAACTCGAGAGCGACGGTCGTGGAGTGGAGACGCCAGCTGGTCGGATCCCCATCGTTCCCTCAGCGATCGTCTACGACTTGATGGTTGGCCGTTCTGATGTTCGGCCCACAAGCGCTGACGGCGCTGCTGCGTATCGGGCGCGTACCGCCGATCCCGTTGCGATGGGTTCGGTCGGTGCAGGTACAGGAGTGACTATCGGCCAGTGGCATGGTCTCGATGCGGTCGAGAAGTCGGGGGTCGGATCTTATGCGATCGAGGTCGACGGCTGCGTCGTGAGTGCGCTCGTCGTGCTCAACGCCGTCGGCGGGGTTTCGGATGGGTGGCAAGTTGGGCCAGACGGACCAGAAGATCGTCTTGGGCCGCAGTTCGAGATCGGCGTGGCGCAGAACACGTCACTGATCGTTGTCGCCACGAACGCCGGCATCGCCGACCGCAACGAACTGCGGCGTATCGCAATAAACGCGCACAACGGCCTCGCCGCAACGATCGTCCCATCCCACACCCGCTACGACGGAGACACGGCGTTCGTTGTGTCCTCGGGTGGTGATCGCCCCGATGCGGATGTCGATGCCGTTTCAGAGGCTGCATTCAGATGCGTGAGCCTCTCGATCCGCCGCGCGGCTGAATACGCGTGATCGATTCGTTTCAGCATGTCGGCTCACTTGACGAGCTAGCAACCATCGCTGCGATATGTGAGCGGTGCGAACTGTGTGAGACGAGAACCAATGTCGTGTTCGCGTCAGGTGCGCACGATGCCAGGGTGATGGTGGTGGGCGAGGGGCCGGGCCAGCAGGAGGACGAGCAGGGCATCCCGTTTGTCGGGAGGTCGGGGCAGTTGCTGATCTCGCTCCTGGCCGAGGTCGGATTCGAACGCGACGACGTGTACATCGCGAACGTGGTGAAGTGTCGTCCGCCGCGGAACAGAGATCCCAGACAAGAAGAGATCGATGCGTGCAAGCCGTATCTGCGCAGGCAGATAGAACTGGTCGACCCGATGGTGGTCGTGACGCTCGGCAACTTCTCGTCG
Source organism: uncultured Kiloniellales bacterium (assembly GCA_964196275.1). Lineage (GTDB taxonomy): Bacteria > Actinomycetota > Acidimicrobiia > Spongiisociales > UBA5794 > UBA5794. The sequence goes on from CAXMSN010000030.1 coordinate 5,584, forward strand.
AAGCTTCTCCTCGGTACGACGACAGGGATCACCCGCCTGAGAGGTCAGGCTTACGAATGGTGGGGTAGACATTTGGTCCCTACGTTTCACCCAGCCGCAGCGCTCCGCGGCGGGGAGAGGGTCAAGGATGACATCAGGCATGACGTTGGACTCGTGCGGGCGCTGGTGGACGGTAAGATTCAGGCGGATTCCGAACCGGAGGCTCAGATTCTGAGATCTCCCGATACCGCCACAGACGAGCAGTTGGGATTGTTCGGTACGTCTCAGCCATGACGATCACTGTCACCACAACCTCTGCGGACGAGACCAAAGCACTCGGACGTCGCCTTGCACCGCTTCTGACAGCGGGCGATATCGTCGTACTCGCCGGTCGCCTCGGAGCGGGCAAGACGCTCTTCGTATCGGGCGTAGCCGAAGGACTCGGTATCAGTGGCCGCGTCACTAGCCCCTCGTTCGTGATCGCTCGAACCTACGCAGACGGATTCCTTCCTCTGGTACATGTTGACGTGTATCGGCTCGGCAGCCTGGCGGAGTTCGATGACCTCGAACTCGTCGACGATGCTGCCGAAGGTGCAGTGATCATCGAGTGGGGCGAGGCCATCATCGATGCCCTGCCCTCGGACAGGCTCACCGTCACCCTCGAGATGGACGGGGGACACAGGTCGATCTCATTCGAGCCTGAGGGAACCTGGTGTGACAGAGATCTTGCGGTGCTGGCGTGAAGATCCTCGCGATCGAAACCTCCACTCCGGCGTCGTCCGTGGCTCTTGGTGAGGACAACGCGGTACGGGCGATGTCCGTAAACGTCGACGGACGGGGTCATGTCGGGTTCCTGATGCCAGCGATCGATTTCTGTCTTCGCCAGGCGGATTGGAAGCCAACGGACATCGACATCGTCGCCGTTGACATCGGTCCCGGCCCCTACACAGGGCTCCGCGCAGGAATCGCGACTGCTCAAGCATTCGCGGCAGCGATCGGCGCTCGGATGGCGCCCGTGTCCTCCCTCACCGCAATCGCTCTCAGGGCGGCGACCGGCAGGAGAAGGATCTGGCCTGTAGTCGACATGAAGAGGGGCCAGTTCGCCGTTGCTCCCTTCCAGCCGCTGCCGGGCGGTGTTGCACCCGATGGGGAGCCGGAGGTGGTCAAACCGGAGGCGTTCAAGGCGATCCTTGAATCGGAGATCGGAGACTCTCTGGTTGTCGGCGACTGGCAGGCCCTTCCCGATTCGACATGGACCGGTCTGCATCGTGTCCGCACCGGCAGACCGAGATATCCGGCGGCGGACAACTTGCTCGAGATCGCCGATCTCCTGGCCAGGCACGACAAGCTGTCCGATCCCGGCGACGTGCGACCGATCTACATGCGTGAACCCGATGTCCAGATCAACTGGAAATCGTTCCGGTCGGAGGGGGCGTGGCCTGATGGATGACATCGTGATCAGGCCCATGCTTCGTTCGGACATCCCAGCCGTGACGACGATCGAGGCCGAGGTGTACTCGCACCCATGGCCTCCAAGAGTGTTCTTCGACGAGCTGGCGATGGGCAACAGGACGTATCTTGTCGCGGATTCCCCGGTAGGCATTGTCGGCTACGGGGGGTTACTCATCGTCGAGGAGGATGCTCACATCACGACGCTTGCGGTCGTGTCGGAGGCTCGGGGGAAGAAGCTCGGGGTCAGGCTGATGCTGGCGCTCGTTGATGCCGCACTTGAACACAACGCACGGCACCTCACACTTGAGGTTCGCCTCTCGAACACTCCCGCACAGGGCCTGTACGAACGGTTCGGCTTCGAGCCTGTCGGACGCCGCAAGGACTACTACGTCGACGAAGATGCACTCGTCATGTGGGCGACCGACGTCGACACTGATGAGTACGGGAGTCTCTTGTCTGAGATCCGGATGTCGGTCGAAGGGGCGGCGGCATGACAGGACCGTTGGTTCTTGGGATCGAGACGAGTTGCGACGAGACCGGCGTCGCTGTGCTGCAGGGGTTCACCGTCCGCAGTTCGGTGATCTCGAGCCAGGTCGATGACCACGCCCGCTTCGGAGGCGTGGTTCCCGAGGTCGCTGCCCGTGCCCATGTCGAAGCGATCCGTCCGCTTGCCCATCAGGCGATCACACGCGCAGGGATCCATCCAAACGACATCGAAGCGGTTGCCGTGACCCAGGGCCCCGGGCTGTCGGGAGCGCTCTCCGTCGGCTACTCGTATGCCAAGTCGCTTGCATACAGCCTCGGCCGCCCGATGTACGGCGTGGACCACATGGAAGGCCACCTGTTCGCCCCCAGGCTGTCGTTCGATGGCTACCAGCCGCCTGCGGTGGTCCTGTTGGCAAGCGGTGGCCACAGCCAGATCATCCATGTCAAGCGTTGGGGCGAGTACGAGGTACTTGGGGGAACGATCGATGACGCCGCAGGCGAAGCGTTCGACAAACTCGCTCGGTTCATGGGGCTCGACTATCCGGGCGGGCCAGCGATCGACAAGGACTCCGACGGTGGAGACCCAGAGGCGGTGCAATTTCCGCGGGCGCTTCGCGACCGCCCGTTCGACTTCTCGTTCTCAGGTCTCAAGACGTCAGTGATCACATACCTCGAGAAGGCAAGGGATGCCGATGAGCTCCCAGCGCGGAACGATGTGTCGGCATCCATCCAGGAGGCGATCGTCGATGTGCTTGTCGCCAAGACGTTCAACGCGGTGGAATCCACCGGCGTTGAGATCGTTGGCGCAGGAGGTGGCGTGCTTGCCAACCGAAGACTGAGAGAGAAATTCGCCGAGGAGGCTGATCGGAGAGGGGTCGGTCTGTTCGTGCCGGAACCTGCGCTGTGCACAGACAATGGGGCGATGATCGCGAGTGTTGCCGTCGATCGGATTTTGGATGGCGTGCCCGGCGACGATCTCTCTGGCGATGTCGATCCCGGTCTGGCGCTCGGATCATGAAAGGCGGCATACGACTTGGTGCGATAAACGGTGTTGAGATCGTCGCCGACGTATCGGCCTCCGTGCTCGCATTGCTGTTCGGCACGGCCGTGTTCGTTGAGCTGACATCACAGAATCTCACATCGTCAACGGAGCGAGCATTGGTGCTCGCAACGATCGCTGGCGTACTTGTCGTCGTCAGTGTGGTCCTCCACGAGCTTGCTCATGCCGGTGTCGCGAAGTGGAAGGGGTTCCGGGTACTTGGTGTCCGAGTGTTCATGTTCGGTGGCTACTCGGTCATCGAAGGCGACGATGACCCCATGTCTGAGTTCCAGATAGCCGTGGCAGGACCCGCGGCATCCGTCGGACTCGGGTTCGCCCTGTGGGTCGGGTCTGTGATCGTCGGAACCGGAGGCGATGTCGGGACGGCGGCGAAGGCACTTGCCGTAGCCAACGTTGCGATCGGCCTGTTCAACCTCTTCCCAGGGTTCCCGCTTGATGGTGGCAGGGTCGCGAGAGGGCTGATCGCCGCTCGGACCGGTGACCGCATCGCGGCGACTCGGGCCGTCGCGCTCATCGGCCGATACACCGGGTGGGCGGTGATGGTCATCGGTGCCGGACTGGTTGTGACACGCGAAGGTGCAGGGTTCTTCTGGCTCGTCGGGGGGTGGTTCCTCGCCACGACAGCGATCCAGGCAGGCAGGCGAGAGGAACTCGTCCAGAGGTTCAGCGGCCAGACCGCAAGCGACATTATGAGGGGTGTCAGCGAGGCGGTGCCGGGAGCCATGCCCGTCAAGACGATGGTTGACCTGTACGTTGCCGGACCGGATCTCAGAACGTATCCCGTCGACGTGGGTGGCCGGATCGTCGGTGTGATAGGCCAGGCCGAACTCGATGCAGTCGCTCCGTCACGCTGGCATTCGCTCAGCGTCAAACGGATCATGACGCCGATCGGGCCCGATGACATCGTTGGTATGGACGAGCCGCTCGAGAATCTCCTCCTTCGCCCTGCGGGACGTGCCGGCCGGGTTGTCGTCGTGGACGACGGCAGGGTCGTTGGTGTCATAGACGCACTCGACCTTGGCCAAGCAATCGCTGGTCCCTGAACTCCGCGTTTTGACCGCGAAACACGGAATAACTACCGGTTAGCAGTCGTTTCCTATGATTGCTAGTATTGGCACTCGTAAGCACCGACTGCTAACTCAACGCGAAGGAGAATGTCGGATGAAACTCGCACCTTTGGGCGACCGCATAGTCGTGAAGCCCCAAGACGAAGAAGAGGTACGCACAACCAGCGGCCTCGTGATCCCTGACACTGCGAAGGAGAAGCCCCAATTGGGTGAAGTCCTCGCTGTTGGACCGGGTGAATTTAAGGACGGGGAACGGATCCCTGTCGACGTCAATGTCGGCGATACCGTCTTCTACTCGAAGTACGGCGGCACCGAGGTGAAGCACGATGGCGATGATCTCTTGATCCTCTCAAGCCGCGACGTGCTCGCCATTCTGGGCTAGGAGAACACATATGGCAGCAAAAGAAATTCGATTCGGTGATGAGTCACGCAGAAGCCTTCAGGCTGGCGTCGACAAACTCGCTGACACCGTCAAGGTGACACTTGGGCCCAAGGGTCGCAACGTTGTCCTTGAAAAGAAGTGGGGCGCCCCGACGATTACCAACGATGGTGTAACCATCGCGAAGGAGATCGAACTCGAGGATCCCTACGAGAACATGGGCGCACAGCTCGCCAAGGAAGTCGCAAACAAGACCAACGACGTCGCCGGTGACGGCACCACGACGGCGACGGTTCTTGCGCAAGCCATGGTGACTGACGGACTCCGTCTCGTCGCCGCAGGCGCGAACCCAATGGAGATGCGCCGCGGCATCGAAGAGGCAGTCTCCGCAGTGGTCGAGTCCATTGCAGAAGTCTCTACGGAGGTCAGCTCTGAGGACCGTGATGCCATCGCCTACGTTGCAGCCAACTCGGCCGCAGATTCCGATATCGGCGGTCACATCGCGGACGCGATGCGCAAGGTCGGCAATGAGGGCGTCATCACCGTTGAGGACAGCCAGACGTTCGGAGTGGACCTTGAGTTCACTGAGGGTATGCAGTTCGACAAGGGCTTCATCTCCCCGTACTTCATCAGCGATGCTGATCGTCAAGAAGCGGTTCTTGATGACCCGTACATCCTGATCGCTAACTCGAAAGTCGGCTCAGTCCAGGATCTCGTTCCTGTTCTTGAGAAGGTCATGCAGACGTCGAAGCCAATCCTTGTGATCAGCGAAGATGTCGAGGGCGAGGCGCTCGCCACGCTCGTGGTCAACAAGATCCGTGGCACATTCAACTCTGTCGCCGTCAAGGCACCAGGGTTCGGAGAGCGCCGTAAGGCTCAGCTCCAGGACATCGCGATCCTGACAGGCGCAACGGTCATCTCGGAAGAGGTCGGCTTGAAGCTCGAAGGGGCCACTGTCGACATGCTCGGCACAGCCCGCAAGGTCGTTGTCACGAAGGACGACACAACGATCATCGAGGGCGCAGGTACCCCTGCTGACGTCGATGCTCGCGTGAAGCAGATCCGCCAGGAGATCGAGAACTCGGACTCCGATTGGGACAAGGAGAAGCTCTCTGAGCGTCTCGCGAAGCTCTCAGGCGGCGTTGCGGTCATCAAAGTCGGCGCTGCCACCGAGGTGGAGCTCAAAGAGAAGAAGCACCGCATCGAGGATGCGATCCAGGCAACACGTGCAGCCGTTGAAGAGGGCATCGTTCCCGGCGGTGGTGTTGCGTTGCTTCGCAGCCAAGCTGCTGTCGACAAGCTCCGTGGCAAGTCAGACGACTGGAAGGCTGGACGTCAGATCGTGCGCAGGGCTCTTGATGCTCCGATCCGTCAGATCGCTCTCAACGCGGGCTACGAAGGTGGCGTTGTCGTTGACAAGGTCGCAAACGATGAGAACATCGGCTTCAACGCTGCAACGGGCGAGTACGAGAACCTGATGGAGGCTGGGATCATCGATCCTGCCAAGGTGACCCGTTCGACGCTGCAGAACGCTGCATCGATCGCTGCCCTGGTGATTACCACCGAGGCGCTCGTCGCAGAGAAGGCGGAAGAAGCACCTGCAATGCCAGGTGGAGGACACGAGCACGGCGGAGGCATGGACTTCTAGTCCAGCACAGTCGATTCGAAAGAAGGGGCGCCCGGCTGGGCGCCCCTTCTTCTTTCAGATGACAGACAGCAGATAGACCCCGTTTCCCACTGCGATGCAGTCCGGTCTGTGGCCCGTTGTCTTCCGAAGCTATTCAGCGAGGATCAGTGCCCCGTCGATTCGGGCATAGGCCCTGTCTGCAACGAGTTCTTCAAGGCTCCCGAGCGCCCGTGCGAGAGCGAGCTCTTCGCCGATCACGGGAACGTTCGGATCGGTCGGATTCCGTTTCGACTTGCCTGTCGCGATGAAGTGATCTCCTCTGAAATCCAGCGTCGCATGGACAAGCGTCATCGTTTCGTCCTCGTCGATTCCGATTTCGATGGTGATGTCCTGATGCATGCATCCTCCGATACTCGACTGCCCCCATTGTCTGCCCAGCAGACGCAATTGCCTAGCGATTTCGGTCCATCTTCGTCCCCCTTTCAAGGGGGGACGGGCGAGCGAAGCGAGCCGGGGGGATTTCTGACGTCTGAGGTCTGTCGTCTGTGAGCGACCGCGCAGCCGAGCGGGTCTGGAGGGAGCGCAGCGACCGACTAGTACAGGAACATGGGCTTGCCCATGACGTGGCGCACCTTTGGCCGGTACTCGTGTGCGTCGTACAGCTCGTCTATGTCGACTCTCTTGACGCCCTCGCCTGTCACCGTGATCGGCACGTTCGTGTACGTGCCTCCACGGAGGGCGACCATTCTGCCGGACGATCCATCCAGAGCAAGGTCGGCCGCCATGTTGGCGTAGTTGGTTGCGACCATCAGGTCGAGAGAGTCAGGACGCCCTGATCGCATCAGGTACGCCACCTGTTGATAGATGATCTTCTCGCCGGTCAGGTCAGTGAGGAGCTGACCCGTCGTGGCCCCGATGCCGCCAAGCTTCCGGTGTCCGAACGCATCGGCCTCACCGCTGAGGATCATCTCACCCTCCTCGAGTTGGGCGCCTTCCGAGATCGTCATCATGGCGTAATGAGAGGAGTTCTTCTTCTTGTCAGAAAGGAGCATCTCGGCCAACCGCTCTGCGTCGAACGGGACCTCGGAGATGATTGCTCGGTCGACGCCGGCCAGGTAGGCAGTGATCAGACTCGTCTCACCTGAATAGCGGCCGAACAGCTCGATGACAGCGATGCGCTCGTGGCTTCCTGTGCTGGTTCTGAGATTGTGGATGAACTCGACACCGCGTGTGACCGCTGTCGAGAAGCCGATGCAGTAGTCAGTGCCGTGAACGTCGTTGTCCATGGTCTTGGGGATGGCGATGACCCTCTTGCCCTCTTCGTGCATTCTGAGCCCATACGACAGCGTGTCGTCGCCGCCGATCGGGATGAGGACATCGACCTCAAGCGCATCGAGCACGCTGAGAGCATGATCGGTGAAGTCGAACGGGCCGTCGGTATCGTCTGGCGCCGTAAGGAATTCAGGGATGTCGGCCTTCGCCACGCGTCCCGGGTTCGTTCGACTGGTGTGAAGGAAGGTGCCTCCAGATCGGTCGATGGTCCGTACGGTCGACGGGTCGAGCATGATCGTGTTCGCGGAAACGGACTCTGGGTTGGAGGGGTCCGTGTTCAGGAGCCCGCCCCATCCTCGTTTGAACCCGATCACGTCGTGCCCTTCGTGGGCCACTCGGTTGACAACAGCCTTGATGCAAGGGTTGAGCCCTGGGACATCCCCTCCACCCGTCAGAATCCCGATTCGCACAATCCACCTCTTTGAGAAATATCGTTGCCCTGAAAGATATCCGCGCTCGCCCGCTTCGCTCCCTCGGACTCGCTAGCCGGAGAGAACATCGAGCTGCATAGTCCGATGTCCTGCCGACGGGCCGGTTATGCGTGGGCCTCGCCGTTTCCGCTGAACCACTGTTGGACGAATCGTTCCAAGGTCTCGATCCATTCAGCGGATGCGTTGCGTATGCCCATTGGAGCTACCGATGGGTTGGCCGCCCACCGTCTCAGGGCCATGACTCTTGCATCAATCAGCGAGTCAATGATCGCATCTTCAAGGGTTCGATCAGAAGACCGTGAGTAACCCGTGACGAATGCCGACCTGAATGCCCTGAGGTTCGCCATTGAATGTTCCTTGGCCCACAAGTCGAACCCGACCATGTAGATCGCGTTTGCCACATCGAATTCGATCGGACCGTAGCCGCAGTCATCGAAGTCGAAGATACGAATGCCTGCATCGGTGAGGATCAGATTCGATGCGTTGAAGTCTCCGTGCAGTAACTGGTCGGACTCCGCTGACAGAGCCCATTCACCGGCATCGAATCTCAAGGCAGCTACACGGGGGACGTCCACGGCAGAGATCCCTCTCATCGATCGATGCAGCCCGGCCAACGACTCCCCAAGCAGTTCACTATGGGCAGCATTCGACTCTTCAAGTCGGTCACCGTCGATAAGGTTTGTGGCCGTTACCAGCCATTCCCCCAACGGGTGGACAAGACTCCCGCAAACGGGGACAGGGGCTACGACCGAAGCATCCAGGCGGGCCAGATCATCCACCAACGCTGCCCTCTGCTCCAGCATCCGCCGGTCAACGAGATGAGCCTGCGTGAGTTTGACCGCCAACGATCCAGTGGCACCCTCGGCAGCGAAGACCCGAGATTGCCAACCTCCACCAAGCTCAGTCACGCCGTGGTACCCGAGAGCAACCCATTCCTCCTCGGTCGGGGCGCTCGAAACATCAGTATTCATCCGGCCAGTATCGCCAGCAACCCGTCAATAACAGCACATATGTGCATCCTGGGGAGCTGAGCAACTCCTGCTGTACCCTGGGCGGTTGGGCTGTGATACTGCCGGCAGTGCACATCGAGAGACATGCATAATGCCGGTTATGCGTGGTCTGTGATGGGGAATACGGCTCCAACCGGTTGATGCGATCGCACCACCGGTCTACGTCGATTCGTCGATGTGGGTGGTTGCTGATGCTCGTCGGGATTAGTCAGACGGCTCGAGGGACAATACCCATACGTCGTGTGCATCCGATTCCCGGTAGACGCAGGCGTGTCGGGAGAAGAACGTGGTGTTTTCGATTCCCGTTGCGATCACGCAACCTGGTTCGGGTTGCTCCATGCCGAGGTCAGCTAGCGAGACCCAAGTGCCGTCGATATGCATCCACCAGACCTTTCCGTCGGAGGGGCCACCCTGTGACCCGTCGTTGGCAAACCACCCTGATCCGAGCCGCACGATGTTGGTGCCATCCGGGTGGCCGACGGGTCCAGGCTCCCATGTGATGCCATCGGAACTCTCCCACCCAACATTGGAGCTTGATCCATCGTCTGAAGATTCGAAGATCGTCAAAGCCAAGGAACTGTCGAGGGGCCAGAAGTGCGGGAATCCAGTCACTGGACCATCTTGGAGAAAGCTCGGCGTACCGAGATTGGTCCAGGTTTGGCCGTCGTCGGTGCGCCAAACCGTCAGTCCGATCTTATCGCCGGACGGGTCCATGACGTAGGCGTATACCCCTTCGTCGGTTCCGAAGAGCTTCAACACAAAGCTGGAAGTGGGCCACGGCGTTTGGGCCTGAATGACCTTGATCCCGCTCTCTCCGATGATCACAATGCGACGTTCGAAGATGCTATCACCGGCTTCGGCCAGTCGCTCGACGTGACTGAGGTCGGCTCCAAGAACCTCTCCAAGAATCGTCCCGGTGACGTTATCAAGCACGCGAAGCCCGTTCCCGGTTTCTTCGAACTTGAGTGCAACCCGGTGCGGACAGGGTTGGTCTCCCGCTTGGCCGACAACTTGGAATACCCCCGGCTCGAGCTTGCGCAAGTTCGAGCACGACTCATCCCGGTCGGAGAACAGGTTGAACCCGTCGATCAGTTGGGGGAGATACTGTTGAAACGGAAGGTTCGCTTCATACGACGCGAAAAGGAGTGTCAATCCACCGCCGGAAACCGGAGATCCAAACCACTTCGTCCAGGACAATCCGGGCGGTCCGGGCGGGCGAAGCCCACTCGACTCGTATTCGTCCCACGTCGCTCCGTCGGTTGAACGCCAGATCCCGAGTGGATTCGTCGATATCAACCAATACTCGCCGTCCATGAGAGTCAGAGACACGCTTTCAGCGTCGTCGGACGAAGGAATCGGGGCCAACTGCCACTCGACACCGTCGGGAGAAACCCACAGACGCGCGGGGCGACCCACGTCGGCCCGCTTGAAGATGGCGAAGCCGTTCGGCCAAGACAGGGCTTCGCCATTCGGAACAGAAGCCCCATCGGCGTTCAGTCTCACCCATCGGGCATCGCCAGCGGGTGTCGCTAGTGTGCCCGATTCCAATTCTGGAGGGATCTTGTCCGTCAATCGCGGGGGCTCCAGAGACCGGTCGGGTTCGAACCGCTCCTCGACGGGAGGTGTGTCAGCGTCGGTACCGACTCGAGTCAACAGCCCGATGCCGCCGATCAGGATCAGGACTGCAGCCGCAGCGACAACGACAACGAGCCAAGGACGGCGACTGAAGGACTGGTCAACACCACGCGCCGTTCGCTCCTGCGTGGCATCGTCGATCGACAGGGTGCCCTGCTCGCGCTCATGAAAAGCCCCATACTCAGAGAGTTGTCGCTCGAGCGTCTTCATTCTGCGCCTCCAATGTCACGCCGCAACGAGTTCATGCCCCGCTCAAGATGATTGCGGACCGATGACTTGGACAGGCCAAGGACATCTGCGACTTCCGACAATGTCCACTCGAACGAGTGCACAAGCATCACGGTGGTGCGTTGACGCTCGCTCAGCTTGGCAAGCGCATCTGGGAGGGCCGGCTCAACCATCGGCAACTCGCTCCTGTGCACCGGTAACAGCAGAGGTGGGCGCCGCTTGAACATC
>CAXMSN010000031.1:0-1680 GCA_964196275.1 uncultured Kiloniellales bacterium
CCCTTGCCTGTCGCACCGTGGGCGATTGCATCCGCACCGGTCTCGATGGCCGCACGGACAAGTCCCTTGGAGATCACGGGACGTGCAAGCGAGGTACCCATGAGGTAGTAGCCCTCGTATAACGACGATGCCCTGAAGGCCGGGAAGACGTAGTCGGTGACGAACTCTTCGGTCAGGTCCTCACAGATCGCCTCGACAGCACCCGTCTCGAGCGCTTTGGTGCGGGCCGTTTCCGTCTCTTCTCCCTGTCCAACATCGGCGGTGTACGCAACGACCTCCGCCCCGTACTCCTCCATGATCCACCGAAGGATCACCGATGTGTCGAGACCCCCGCTGTATGCGAGCACGACCTTCTTGATGTCTCTAGCCATCAGTTAGTTCCTTCTATGTTCGCTAAAACCTTGTCGGTGCCGAGGGACTCATCCGCAACCACGAAGATCGTGTCGTCACCGGCAACTGTGCCGAGAACACCCTCAACGCCTGCCCCATCGATGCGTCCCGCAACAAGATGGGCGGCTGACGGCGGGACCCTGAGCACGATGATCGTTCCGGAGGTCGACACGCTCTCGACGAACTCGTCGAAGGCGCTTGTCAGGACCGCTCTCGCTCCGTCGTCGACATCACCGACGCCGAGGCGATACACCGCATGGCCGTTCTCCTTGACGCGGACCGCCCCGACAGCGTCGAGGTCACGGGAGATCGTGGCCTGGGTCACATCGAATCCCTGGGCCCTGAGTTGCTCCCGCAGATCCTCCTGCGTCGCGATCTCTGTGCCACCGAGCAGCGACCGGATAGCTCGACGACGAGGTGCCGTGTCGGCCTTCATGGCGTTGGCTCCGCGGTAATCATCGTGCCGATCCCCTCAGGTGTGAAGATCTCGAGTAGCAACGAGTGCTGGATCCGACCGTCGAGAATGTGCACCTGATTCACGCCGGCATCGACAGCAGCGATGCATGCGTTGATCTTCGGCAGCATGCCAGCCGACGCCGATCCAGAAGCGACAAGCTCTCTGAGCTCCGGCGTCGTGATCCTTGCGATCAGGCTGCTGTCGTCGCCGAAGTCCCTGTACAGACCTTCAACGTCTGTGAGGAACACCAACTTCGATGCGCTCATTGCCGAGGCGAGTGCGCCCGCAGCCGTGTCCGCGTTCAGGTTGTACGCCCTGCCGTCCGCTCCCCTTGCGATTGGAGCGATCACCGGCACGTACCCCTGATCCTGGAGCCCTTGGATCAAGCCGACGTTCACCTCCTTGATCTTGCCGACGAAACCAAGTCTCTCGTCCTCGGGTTCGGCCACGAAGAGATTCGCATCGAGGCCCGATACGCCGGTGGCGACCGAGCCGTGGTTGTTGATCAGTCGCACGATGTCAGGGTTGATCTCGCCGATCAGCGTCGACTGAACGACCTTGAGTGTCTCGTCATCGGTTACACGCAGGCCTTCGACCCATTGCGGCTCGATCCCCCGCTGACCCATCGCCCGTGAGATCTGGGGACCTCCGCCGTGGACGATCACCGGCCTGATTCCGACGTAATGCATCATCGCCACGTCATCAGCGAAGGTCTCCCGTAGGTCTTCGTCCACCATTGCGGAACCGCCGTACTTGATTACGACCGTCGAACCCCGGAACTTCCTGATGAACGGCAGCGCCTCAGAAAAGATCGCTGCCTTGCCCATCGTCGA
>CAXMSN010000032.1:0-2496 GCA_964196275.1 uncultured Kiloniellales bacterium
GGCAAGAGCACACCATTGATGACGTGGACGATTCCGTTGTCCGCGATCAGGTCTGCGGAGACTACGGTTGCTTCGTTGACCATGATCTGACCGTCGACAACGTTGATGTCAACCGACTGGCCGTTTACGGTTCCTACCGACTGACCGTCGAGTGTCGCGACAAGCTGACTGTCCGCAGCCTGAGCAATGACGTGATAGGTCAGAATCGCCGTGAGGGTCTCAGTATCCTCAAGAAGCTCGGCTGGGTCGATTCCTAGGGCTTCGAACGCTTCGGCAAAGGCTGCATCCGTTGGGGCGAGAACGGTGAAGGGTCCGTCGCCTTCGAGAGTGTCCACCAATCCTGCGGCTTCGATGGCTGCGATCAGGATCGAGAACTGGCCAGCCTCAACCGCGAGGTCGAGAACCGATGTCAACTCCATGGCCGCTTCTGTCGTTGTCGTTTCCGCGGCGGCTGCCGTCGTCGTTGTGGTCGTATCGTCGCTGTCGCTTGAGCATGCCGCCACAATGAGGGCGAATACTGCAACGATTGCGAGTAGTGAAATGCGGTTACGCATCTGTGTCTCCTTATTAGCACTAAAACCAAGTCTTGGTTTCATCAGTGATACGGTGACACTCGGTTGAGCGGATGAGGATTCTTGGGCAGCTCTCTGCCATCGAGTTTTCGCGTCGCTGGATGCCTTGGCAACATATGAACTCGACCCAAGGAATGTCGTGCGAGGCGCCGATGGCCGGTCGCCGCGAAGGTCAACGCTGAACAACGAACCGGCATCGAATCTCGCGCTACCTACCGAGCATGACGAGTCTGCCGAGGCCACATCATCAGTCTGCACTCCTCATCGTGACCAGTCCGAACACATATGTATCGGATCAACTACGGATGCGTTCAGTCGGTAAGGATGACGCTCGCATCACAGCGACGCGAGCGTCCGATTCAGCGACTCCTCAGCCTCATCGCCGAGTTCTGTGAACTTCTTTCCGAGGAACGGTTCGGCGACTCGGTACGGCCACTTCAACGTAATGTCGGCCATGTACTTGACCTCCGTGCCACCGCTTGGGAGATCGACGAACGTGAGCGTGTCGACGGCTCTCGTGGTTGAACCGTCGCCGACGAACGTGACCCGCTCACCAGGAACGAGTTCCGTCGTTTCATAGACCATTGGCAGTGTTCGGCTTCCCCACGTCACGACGAGGTCGTACACCTGTCCGAGGGCCGGACCGTCCGGATGGCGAGGACTCGACTTCTCGGTTCCGGGGTCCCATTCGGCAGCGTGGCTGAAATCAGCGAGGTACGAGAACACCACGTGCCTTGGCCTATCGGTGATGATCGTCCTAGTGATTCGTGGCATCGTCGTTCTCCTGAGATTGGGCTGGTCGGTTTGTGAGATACGGCGCGGCATCCGCAGCGAGCACGGCTGCGAGATCGGCGCGTTCGGCATCGCTTGTCTTGGTCCGGTTCATTCGGTGCGTCGGACGGGCCTTCCGGTCGTGGATGAACTGGCCCGTATGTGCCCCACCATCGTCAGACGCGATGAGCCACACGATCGAGTCAGCACCTTGCGCCTCGTTGCGGAGCAGCGGCCCGGTTAGCCTTCGGAATGTTGGAAGGGCGTCGCGTACGCCATCCGTGTCGACCCATCCCGGGTGCATCGAGTTCACGCGTATTCCGTCAGCAGCGAATGTCTCGGCCCACTGTTCGGCGAGTGCGACTTGGCCACGTTTGGTGCGCGCGTAGGCTGCTGTCCCGTCGTACTCCCCCTCAGAACTCTGGATGTTCATGACGTCGAGGGGCTGGCTGTACATGCCACCAGACGAAACCATGACGATGCGTGACGGCGAAGATGCGACCAGAGCGGGGAGAAGATTCATGACCAGCACGTACTGGCCGAGAAGGTTCACGGCGTAAGTGAGTTCGAATCCCTCGTCGGTTACGACACGCTCGTGTGTCATCACCCCGACGTTGTTGACGATGCCGTCCAGACGGTGGCCAGCGCCAAGGAACTCTGCGGAAAGATCCTCGATCGATCTCATGTCGGATAGGTCCGTCTGGTGAGTGATGATCGTTCCGTTGGTGTCTGTCTGTAGGGCCTCGAGCTTCTCGGGCGACCGCCCTACGGCGTGAACGACTGCGCCGCTCGTAGCAAGACGCTGCGCTGTCGCACGCCCGATCCCGCCCGTCGCACCGGTAACCATGACGTGCGCGCCCGAGATGTCTTGGAACCTCTCGCCGACATCGATGCGTCGCGCCAGGACGCCCAGCTTCGTATATCCGAGCAGCGATTTGTCGAGAGCGGTGTCGATTGCAGCCATGTCAGGATGATACGGAGCCTGTCTATCGTCCGGATGAATCCTTCGTCCGTCATCCGCGCATTGAAGGGGCTCCGTATATCGGCTGATCGATCGAGAGAGGCATCGGAAAATGAGAATCGGCGTA
Organism: uncultured Kiloniellales bacterium; assembly: GCA_964196275.1. Classification (GTDB taxonomy): domain Bacteria; phylum Actinomycetota; class Acidimicrobiia; order Spongiisociales; family UBA5794; genus UBA5794. Next base: position 2,432 of record CAXMSN010000032.1, read on the forward strand.
ATCGGATCCGGCATCGCGGGCCTCGGTGCAGCCTGGTCGCTTAGCGCGATGCACGATGTCACCCT
>CAXMSN010000033.1:0-11209 GCA_964196275.1 uncultured Kiloniellales bacterium
AAGCGATATGCGCCGAGATGATCGCCTTCGGTCGCGAGACCGGGAACAATCGATCCGTCACATTCGGCATGCAGGGCCTTGCGTTCCTCGCAGTCACGACCCTGTCCTTCAGTACCGCGATAGGGATCTCCCACAAGTCGAACGAGATCGCCACCGACCCGATCTACTCCGAAACGGTGAAGATCAGCTGGGCCACCGGCGCAGCTCTCGGTGGGGACACGGCCGAAGCTCGGAAAGCCATGGACGATCTCAGGCGTTCGTCCGCGGCTGGGGTGCGTCTGCCCCTTCCCTTGATGGCGCGGCTGGTCGAGGGGCTTGCGATGCTCGGTGAAGGCGAGCTCTCGAAAGGGATGGAGGAGTTGATCTCGACAGAACGCGATGCCAAATCGGTATCGAGGGAGTGGGAGGCACTGTATGCGGAGCTGTTCATCTGTGTGGCGTTCACTCGCATCTCAACGCAGTCAGCGGCAAGCGGGCTGAAGGACCTCGCAAGGAATCCGGGCTTCGTCAGATACGTACGACAGGCCCGCAAGGAAACGGGAACACGGCTCATGGACGTGATCGCCCGGTGCGAAGCAGAAGGGGCCCTTGGTCTCATCCCGATCAGTCGATACCACTATGCGGTCTATCTTCTCCATATCGGCGACACCGCCGCCGCCCGCAGCCAACTCGAGGACTGCATGGCCGAACTCGAATCGGTCGGGATCACCGAGGGAACCGAGCGGGTGCGGTCTCTCCTGGCATCCATCCCACCGGACTAGCAGCGGAGCGGGCCGATCTCGGAGTGGGTAGCAGGGACGTTCAGACGGGCGTGGTCAACCCGGCGCGGCTAGTCCCCGACTGTGCGGACGGTAACCCCACAGGCTGGTCGGTTCAAGAGGAGCCTCACTTCCTGCTGATAGCCCCGGTAGCACCCCGATTCATCAAGGGGAAAGAGTGAAAGCTTCGAACATCAGGAGTCTGAGGGGCATGGCCCGGCTCAGGAGCGAGGCTGGTGCCAGCCTCGTCGAGTACTCGATGCTCATCGCCATGATCGCGATCGTCGCCGTCATCTCGATCACCGCGGTCGGCAGCGCAACTGCCAGGGAATTCGACTGCGCCGCTCAGATGTTCGGGGGCTCCAGCGTCAGTGCGCTCGTCGACGAGAAGGAGCACGATGGCCACTGGCGTGCTCTCTCGCCGGAAGACGAGCAATACGCCAGGGCACGTCTCGACGGTGTTCTGTTCAAGCCCAACGCCCGAGCCTGATCGAAACCTGAGCGCTCACGCAGACCGCCATGTGCGTCCTCGCACTTCATCGATAGCCTGCTTCTGACCTACCGAAAGATGCATCATGAAGTTGAAGATCTTCTCTGCGCAGTCCGGCAACAGGAAGCCAAAGTTCGGAGCCCTTGAGGCGAACGTGAACGAATGGCTTGCTGATCATCCGAACATCGTCATCGAGAGCACGAACTATCTATCCCAACCAAACATCAACTGGTCGCATCTCGCGCTGGCTGTCTGGTACACCGAGGAATAGACCTACCGCACGCCGAGGCCGTCGAGCAGCCTGCCTGTACCGGCCGGAGTGAAGGCACCCTGGAAGTAGAACCTCTCGATGCCAAGGGCAGCGAGGCCGTCGAGGGACTCCCTGACCTGGCCGTACGTACCTCGCGGTGTTTGGCGCTTCTCGAACTGTGCATCTAGTTCATCACGGCTGATCCCTGCGTCAGCCGCCCGCTCTGACATGAGATCCTCGTATTCTGCATGTGTTTCCGCTGCGATGACCTGGCCGCTAGAGGAGAGTCGGATCTGGTCTGGATCACGTCCGGCCTCGACAGCGGCATCTCTGAACCGGCCAATCCGCTCGACGAGCTCAGAGCCTGGATAGATGTTGAACTCATCTGCGTACTGGCCTGCGAGTCGCGGAGTCTTGTGCTTCCCGATACCTCCCACGATCAGCGGAATCCTTCCAAGGGGCGCTGGAGCAAGTGGAAAGGGTGCGAGTTGGTAGTGCTCGCCCTGAAAGCCTGGACCCTCAGGATCGAAGGCAGCACGAACATAGGCCAATGCCTCTCCGAGACGAGTGAACCGTTCCGCCGTGTCGGGGTACTCGAAACCGAACACTTCGTGCTCGCGATCCATCCAACCAGTGCCGATACCCAGGGCGAACCGTCCGCCGGACATGTGGTCAAGCGTCACCGCCATCTTGGCGATCACAGCCGGGTGGCGAAACGTGATCGGTGTCACGAGCATGACGAGACCGATGCCTTCGGTCTCTCGCGCAAGGCCTCCGAATTGGACGAACGCATCAGGCGCCGGCGTCGTCTTCGCCTCTTCCTCACTCAGTGACAACAAGTAGTGATCGGGCAGAGCCAGGGCGACCAGTCCTCGCTCCTTGGCGAAGGACGCTGCTTCCAGAAGTCTCTTGTATGGCCCTGCGACTTGGAGTGCGTACTCCATGGTTGCTCCCTTCGACGCTCAATCGTAGGCTCGCTTGCGTTAGCGCGTTCGGCGACCATGGGCGACTGAGATACGCTGAAGGCATGCGGACACTGATACTGATCTCTCTCCTTCTCGCCGCGTGTAGCCCGGTGACGGACGCGACGACCACTTCCACAGCAGTCACGGAAACGACATCCTCCACAGCGACTACCACCGCCACGCAACCCACTGCGGAACCGACAGCTCCTCAGTCGATACCTTCGACGACCCTGCCCGACCCTCGGAGCTGGTACCTGGTCTCGGTTACGGCATCCCTCCCGGATGGACTGTCGGATCGGCTCGAGACGATCGACGGTGTGGACGCTGTCTCAACTGCCAGCGTCGGGACGCTGAACCTCCTCGGGGCAGTTGATGCCGATGGATCTGTCGTCGACGATGCTCCGACCGGCTTCACCATCCCTCTTGAGGCTCAGTCCTACGACCCGCCGGGCCGCAGTGGCCTCGTTCCTCTAGACGTCGAGCAGATGTTGGCGGGTCTCGAACCGGGCCAGGCGATCCTCTCAACTACCTCGGCAAAGATCCGCAACCTCGGCGTCGGCGGTGAACTGACGCTCGACGACGCCACAACTCTGGTTGTGATCGGTGTGGTCGCCGACGAGTGGGTCGGCGACGCCGAGGTGGTTGTCTCCACAGAAGATGCACAAGCGCTGGGCGTCACCAATGAGCGCTATTCGGTGGTGCGGTTCGCAGGATCCCGCACCGATCTTGAACGAGACGCCAACGCTCTTGTCGACGCCTCCGTGCGAGTGCGAAGTCGGGACGAGGTCGATGTCTTCCGTCACGCTGATGCGGTCGCATCCCAACTCGCGGTCAAGGCCCGGTATGGCGAATTCGCCTATCGGCCCCGCCGTGGGGATGCCATCGAAATCGACCCGGCATGGGTCGACGCCAATATCCTCCACGAGCACATCCCGCTGCTCGGAGGCATCACTTGCCACAAGGACTTTGTCACCATGTTGCGAGACGTCATGACCACGCTCGAGGCAGCGGGACACGCCAACGTCATAGACGTCGGCGCATACAAGGGATGCTGGAATCCTCGATTCATCCGGAGTCGGACCGACCTCTCCCACCATGCGTGGGGCATTGCTGCGGACATCAACTTTGGAAACGATCTCGATGGTGCCGGCTCACCTGCGGATTCCACGCTCGTTGAAGCGATGTCAGCATCCAATATTCTATCTGGCCACCTCTGGACCGACCCGGGCCCAGGTCACTTCGAATGGTTCCCTCCCTCCAGGTGAAACTCACCGCGCCTGGGTGGGGGCTCTGACATACTGTCGGCGTGAACCTGGGAAGAGCATCGTGAGGAAGTACGGCACCTGGATCTGGGTGGGCGGGATCGTCGTGTTCATGGTCATCGCGTTCGCATTCTTCGGTAGTGGTTCGGCTGGAACTGGTCCCGACGCGGGCACAGGAATAGCCGCACAGGATCCAGCTCTCGTCGCAGCAGGCGACCTGCTCTATCAATCGAACTGTGCTGAATGTCACGGTCCGGATCTGCGCGGGACGGACACGGGACCGTCTCACCTTTCAGTCGTCTATCAGCCGAGCCATCACGCAGACGTCGCGTTCGTGCTCGCCGCTAGGAACGGTGTCCCACAGCACCACTGGCCATACGGCGACATGGTGGCCGTCCCCGGCCTGAGCGATGACGAACTCGAGGCGATCGTTGCCTTCGTCCGCGAGAACCAACGCATCTTCGGTTTCGAACCGTATCCGCCCTGATCATCTGGACACCGAGACGACCTAGCGAATTCACGCCACGGTATATGGCCGGGCAACCCGTGGGCTAAAAGGGTTACGAGGGCTTCTCACATGTGAGGTCCCCGGTAAGCCACCTCTGGATCTCAGCCAGTTCCCTCATATTCTCTGCGATCGTCAGTTGCTCCCGAAGGTCGTCGAATGAGGCGTCAGAGAGAGTCCAGCCGAGTGGGGCCTGGATTCCTGGATGTGCCCGAGTGGTGAGCCGCGCATAGCGGCTCGAGATCTGGCTGCCATCCGACGCATACACACGGATCGGCCTGCCCTGAAGCTCGAAGGGCTGGTCGAACTCGATGGCCGCCTGCTCGCGCTCGTTTGCGATGCGTCCGAACTGGCTGCTCAGGATGGTTCGTAGTGGAACAAGGATCTCGATTGGGGATGTGCCCGCCACCGCAGCCCGTGGGTTCTCGTATCCGTTGTCAATCTGAATCAGCAACGGCACGATGCATGCGGAGTGGTCGGAGTTGAATGCCGCCACCTGTCCCTCGAGCCGCTGCCACAGTTCGGTGATGGTGCCCGCTCCGGAACCGTCGAGATAGCCGCCGTCGACGACGAACGCCTCGTTCGGTTCACGATCGCATTCGCCGAGCCCTCCCCCGATCCGACCGGACGGCGTGATGACAGGAAAGCGGGCGGACATCAGGACAACGGTTGACACCTTGACATCCTGATGTCCGCATAGGTAGTCCTCGAGGTCCTGGGTTGCAGCGAGGGCGACCGTCTCTCCGACGCCCTCCGTGCGCCCCTCGAACGCACCAAGCGACGTGCAGGTATCCCCGACTCCGTGAGCGGTCGAACGCAGCACCGATCCGTTGAAGCGACACGGATCGTTAACGCTCGTTCCGTTGAAGACCATCAAGGGGATGTCGGTGTTCCGATGCCACTGTTCGAACATGCCCTCAGACAAATACCCCTTGCCATTGTCACCCTTCCAAGATGCCTCCCAGCCGAGTGCCATGATCTCTGCCCGGTCTCTGATGGCAGGACCAAATCCGATGAAGCTCCGCGGCGTGTCAACCAGAAGCAGCCACGCCATGGTGCTAGCGAGATAGTCGTCGCCGAGTTTCGTCTTGATCCAGTCTCCATCTTCACCGTCGGGCGGATCGAGGACCGACGCAGTGAACGTCGCTAGGCCGAGACTCCCTCCCGAAACGCCGGACATGATGGCAATCGAGCGAGGACCATCGTGTGGCGGGGTGCACTCCTTGACTCCCAGCGAGTTCACGAATAGGCAATCCATCACGTACGACGTCCACGCAGCTGCCCGCATGCCACCACCAGAGCTTGCGATGAAGATGATCGGGATCACCTCATCTGTGTCAGCACCGCGGGCGTTTCGGTTCACCCATCGATCCCAGACATCCGTCACCGTGACCGACCTCTCCGACTCATCAACCGTGCTCTCGATGAGAGCCACATCGTTGCTAGCGCCCGTCGAGGCAGCACCGGCGAATGCGAGCCAGACGAACAGGAGTAGGAATACAGGTGTCCGCTTCAACCGGAACGCCGCGAGGATCTTCGGCGGGCGGGTGCGTTCAGCGAATCTCACCGACGCCGCTGCGAAGCCGGCGAACAGCATGGCTCCGAGAAGCACAACAGCGACCGTGCCGAGGCGTCCTGCAACGCTCAGCGGTGCGATTACAAGTGCCACACCCGCCACAGCGGCTATCACACTGCCAACAAGGAGGAGGGGCTGTGAAGTGAAAGCCAGCATCTGCTCACCGACCAGCCTGCTCGGCATTGACTCCGGCTCATAGGAGTAGTAGAACGCCATCGATCCGTATGTGATCATGAGCGCGACAAAGGTGAGGGCTACCGGCGACAGCTGTGGATTTCCCTGTGAGATCCACAGCACGACACCGAAGACACCGACACCGCCGATGACGGCGAACTCCGTCGCACCCATAGTCGTCCACGTACGCGTGTGGATCCGGTACGTGCCAACGATGATGGGTATCAGGCAGAACACGAGCCACGGATCACCGTGCCGTGCAAAGACCAACTGGGCAACGGCCGAACGGAGAACCACAAGTCCGAGGACCACGTACAGGCTCGAACCGAGCAAGCGTGGGACCCACTTCTTGACGTTGTCATCGACGTGCCGATCGCCACGCTCGAAGGCCTTTTGCGGAAGCGGCACACCGAAGAGAACCAACACAACGATCATCACCGACGGGACGATGAAGCCCAGTCCCGCGCTCACACCGAAGACACCAACAAGCGCTACCTGCACGAGGGCAAGGGAGAAGATCCCGTACACGACGACCCGTCTCATGCTCACAGGCGTCCGCCTGAACGGCATCCTGACTATCGCCGGTTCGATCGTGCTGCCCATGCTGACCGCCAGAGACTGATCGCGGAGCATCGCAAGAGCGCGAGAGGATGTCCATCGGATCAGAACCGCCAGCGCTGTCACCATCGCGACCGTGAGGAACGCCACTGAGACAGTCCACCGCCTGACGACGTCCTCGGTCTGGGCCATCCCAAGGGCCAGCGCGACGAACACGATCACAAGGATCTGACCGCGCACGGCGACCAGCGTGTCAGCCAACCATCGATAGCGGCCGACCCGGAACGCCATGATGAGGACACCGACGGCAATCATCGAACCGAGCGCGACCATGCGGAACACAGTCGCAAACCACATCACGCGCACCGTCGACGTCGTCATGACCTCCGGGCTGAGCCAGGCATCACGTACGACGAACCACATCATGGCATTCCCGAGAACGTCACTCACGGTGAGGACCGCAAGCATCCCAAGGCCAGCACCGATCAGCAACTGATAGCTCCGAGCGGCATCCTCGCTCAGGTCCTCCGGTTGGGTCCGCCGCACGTGGAGAAGGAGGGTTCCAATACCGATCGTGTACGCGGGGATGAGGACGAACGTCTCCACTCCCAGATAGAGCCCCGCGACACCGAGGCCTGACGCGAATTCGGGTCCGATCGCGCTCGAGTACGACGCCCAGATTCCAACCCTCTCGACGATCTCCAGCGGCTTGTGGCTGAGATCGAACTCCAGCACGGATGTCAACCCCCCGATGCCGACGCTTGCCCCACCTATTCGATGCATGCCCTGGAGAAGAGCGTCAAACTGGCCCATCGCAGTCCATGCGACGACAGCGGAGATTGCAGAGAACGCAAGAACCAGAAGCCATCGCGAGCGGCCAGCGTCGTCGGTGGAGAAGAGGTACGAATCAAGAGTCGCCGCGGCGCGCGAGCCAGAGATCGCGTCATGGATGTCGTCGTAGAGCCCGTGACGAACCCACCAGACCGGGATGATGAGCAGCACCAAGACCACAACGATCACAGATACATACCAGAACGCATCTGGCTGTTCACCAAAGCGAGCCCACTCCCGCGTCCATGACATGGCAAGGATCAGCACGGCACCGATCGTGACGACCCACGTTGACCTTCTGACGCGGGAGGTCGTGAGGATGTGGCGTTCAATGCCCGGTCTCTCCGTCGTGTTCGACGCGGCACCGTACCGGGCGAGCAATCGCCGATTGAATGCCGACATCACGATGATCGAGACGATCCACATCGGAGCGAAGATGTCGGCGAGAACGTCCTTCTTCCCCAGGTCCCAAGCAGTCAGCTCATGGACAAGCCAGCCATCAGCGTTCTGGACGACGCTCAACTGTGTGTACATGAACACGAGGATCGGAAGGGAGACGGCGACGAACCACACGAAAGGACGTTTGACGACCCGTCGACGTCGGGCGTCCGTTTCCACCACCGAGACCTCCTTGGGCGCACCCGGTGCGACCAAGTTGGACAGCTCCGCGCTCCGTACGCACGGGACCCACCGAGACCATCTGGGCGCCTCCTCCACCATACCGTGACGATCCGGCCGACAGGTCCCGAGAGACACGTCCTACTCTGGCCGCACGGAGGTCGAACTTGCACAACACAGCCACGCCGTACCAACCAGCAGATGTCTTCGGCGTTGCCACAGCCAGTGGCTCAGCACCGCGGGCGTTCATCTCACCACAGCGGTACGTCCAGGGACTCGGAGTCCTCGACCGGCTTGGTGAGTTCATCGGCCTCGTCGGTTCCACCAACGTGGCTCTCCTTGCATCCAGCCGCGCCCAGGAGATCGAGGGTGCCCGTGCCGAACGTGCCCTCACATCAGCCGGAGTCGCCTCAAGGTTCGCTACGTTCGGCGGTCAGTGCACGCTCGACGAAGTCGATGCACATGTGGACCGGTTCAGGGATTCTGCTGTGGACGTCATCGTTGCCCTCGGTGGGGGCAAGTGCGTCGACACTGGCAAGGCGGTGGCCCACCGCCTCGGGCTTCCGGTCGTTGTCGTCCCGACGCTGGCATCCAACGATGCACCCTGTTCGGCGTTGTCTGTCATGTACCGCACAGACGGCACATCGACCGGTGTCGAGTTCTACCCGAACAGCCCCGCGCTCGTCCTCGTCGACACGGGCATCATCGCTTCGGCACCTGAACGGTTTCTCGTCTCGGGGATGGGTGACGCCATGGCGACCTGGTACGAGGCCAGGGTTGCAATCGAGAATCCCTCAGGGTTCTCCTCCATCAGGGGACGACCGACGATCGCAGCAGCAGCGATCGGAGAGGCGTGCGCAACAACGCTGTTCGAGCACGGCGTCGGGGCGGCGGCCGCGGTAGCCGCTGGCACCGTCGATCCAAGTCTCGAAGACGTCGTCGAGGCCAACACGTTACTCAGTGGTCTCGGCTTCGAGAGCGGAGGACTTGCTGCGGCCCATGGCGTGGCTCAGAGCTGCAACGCAGTCGCACAGGTACACGACAACTACCTGCACGGTGAGATGGTGGCGTTCGGGCTCATTACACAGCTCGTCATGGAGGGACGCGAGTCCGAAGCGCGGCGCGTCGCAGAATTCTTCTGCTCGGTAGGGCTCCCCGTCCACCTCAGGCACCTCTCCCTTTCTCCGACAGACACTGACGCGCTCACAGTGATCGCCGACGGCACCGTCGACTTCCCCACAACACCGAACATGCCGATGCGTGTCGACCGGTCCCTCGTCCTGTCAGCGTTCGCCACAGCGCATCGGATTGGGACCGCTGCGGTGAGCGACCTGGGCGACGATGCGTACCGCAAAATCCACACCTGACTCGGTAACCGACTCAGCTGGGGCCCTCGCTGCCGTCCGGTCAACCATGAATCAGTAGGCTCACACGATGCCTGAGATTCATGTGCTGCCAGACGAGATCGATCTGCCATTCGAGGCTGGAGCCAATGCTCTGGAGATTCTTGTCGATGGCGGGCTGCCGATCGCCCACCTCTGCGGAGGAAGGGCTCGGTGCACAACCTGTCGTGTCTGGGTTTCGGATGGGATGTCGAACGTGTCGGGACGCTCCATGAACGAGGCCGCGATGGCGGAAAAGCTCGAGTTGCCTGATCAAGTACGTCTCGCCTGTCAGATGACACTCACAGGGTCGCTGAGTATTCGAAGGCTCGTGCTCGACACGACCGACGAGATGCTCGACTCCCAACTCGGGAAGTCAGGGCCTTCGGGACCATCGGGCCGAGAGGTCGAAGTTGCCGTTCTCTTCACCGATGTCATTGGCTACACGAACATGGCCGAGGTCCTGCCACCGTATGACATCGTCCACGTCGTGAATCGGTTCTTCACACGTGCAAGCGAGGCCATCACTGAAAACGCCGGGGTAGTGGACAACTACATGGGTGACGCGATTCTCGCCCTGTTCGGCCTTCACGACGAGGACGACCCCGCTATGTGCGCCGTGCGATCCGGCTTTGCGGTTCTCCAGGCTGCAAGGACCCTATCCAGGTACACCGAGAGGGCTTACGGCATCAGCTTCGGGGTCCGCGTCGGCATCGATTATGGAGAGGTCGTGTACGGAACGATGGGCGCCGGATCGTCCTCAAGGGAGACCGTGATCGGAGATACGGTCAACGTTGCAAGCAGGCTCGAAGCCGCCAACAAGACGACCGGAACGGACATGCTCGTGAGCCAGTCGATCTACGACAGAACCCGGGAACGGGTCGTGTTCGGCGATCGACATGAACTCGAATTGAAAGGCAAGCTCGGCCACGTCGCCGCCTTCGAGGCTGCTTCGCTGCGAGAAGGTACCAACTCCGACAACTGAGACTGGACCGACAAGCGTCATCGGTCGCGAGCGACGATACGATTCGAAGTCATGGCACCTGCTGAGCACCTCCCTGAAGGCCTCAAACTCGTCCGGACGACGGCGGTCTGGGACGAAGAGACCGTTCCGGTCGGGGTTCTATCTGGCCATCGGGTCGCCGACGGGGTCTGGGGTCAACTTGTTGTCCGATCCGGGTCGGTCGGGTTCGTGTTCGAGGACGACCCCGAAGTCACCATCCACGTTGCCACCGATGGCCGCGTCGTGATCCCCCCGGGTCGGTTCCATCACGTCGTCCTTGACGGGCCGTCGACCTTCGTCGTCGAGTTCTACCGCGCACCGAAGGATCAGCCGCCTGACGCAGCGAGTTCCTGAACCTTGTCGACCAATTCATCGATTGATGGATAATCGCCAAGCGTCTCCCCGCGGTGAACCCACAGGACCGCGAAGTCCCGGTCGAAGACGACGATCCCCGGGGCCTTGAGCGCATCCGATGTCGGGATCTGCGGACGGAATCCCCGCTGCATCGATCCCAGATAGTTCTTCCACCCCTTCGGCCGTGCCCAACTCGCGGTGCTGAGGTTCCCCAGATCCGCGACCGCCCGCACCTGCTCGTCGGGGTCAAGGAGCAACGGGAGGCTCACGCCTTTCGTCTCGCGTAGCCATCGAGCCTGATACGCAGCGGATCCAGCGATCCCCACGATGCCAGTTCCGTCCGGCATCTGATCAAGGACTCGCTCGGCATCGCTTACGTACTCCTGGCATGGGAGGCACCCGAAGTACCGCATGAGAATCACGACAAGAGGATCAGCAGCAACGGCACCAAGGGTCGTCCCACCCCCATCGGGGTCGGTCAAC
>CAXMSN010000034.1:0-2658 GCA_964196275.1 uncultured Kiloniellales bacterium
GGTGGCAGACGAGCAGCCTCCTCCTGGCGATCGGCTCTGGCAGCCTCAGGACGATTCACTGATCGCGATCGCTCTTGCCGGGGCAGGGCTTGAATGGGCTGCGGCAACCGTGGTCGATCGTTTGCTCATCGCCGTTGCAGATGGCCGAATCCCACGGTCCGCATGGATGGGGCCTGCAGCTGCCTGCGCTTCGATTGTTGGCTCGGAAGTAGGCGACGCAACCCTTCGGCGACATGGTGACATCGCTGTCAGCGTCGCTGCGGAGCTGCTCTCGACTGCGGCACCCACCGACCTGGTTGGGGCGCTGCTCGACGTCGTGGCCGCAGCCCATGGTGCATCTGCCGCGATCGATGCGGCATCGATCAAACCGCAGGGTCCCACACCATGCTCAATTATCGAGCTCGCTCGCCTAGGCATTGATCTTCCAAAGACGTACGCGCCAACGATCGACGACGCGCTGGACGGAGTGGCGCGTCGCTTCGGAGCCCACGACATCGGGCTTTCGATGGTCGCCGCAGCGCAGTTCGGAAGACCCTTCGACCCGATCGTCCCCATCCGGGCTCTTGCGGGTTCGACGTGGCGTTGGCCTCGCGATGGCTGCGGGGACAGCGCGCACAGCCGAGCGGCTCTACTCGTGGGGCTTCGAGCGCTGTGCATCCGGGAACCCGACGGAACCGTCGATCTCGTTCCGGGAATGTCTAAAGCATGGCTCGGACAGAACCTGCGGGTCTCACATCTGCCTACCCGGAACGGTCGTTGTTCCTTTGCTGTCCGGTGGCACGGTGCGCGGCCAGCGCTTCTTTGGGAACTGGAACCGTCCACCGATCAGCCCCTTACCCTGACATGTCGCTCGCTCGACCCGACATTTCAAACCACGGAACCAAGGGGCGAGATGCTCCTGGGAGAACCCACACATCTGGTGGAGTCCTGATGGCGACTGCCGTGCGTCAGCTTCGGCCGTCGCTGAAGCGATCGTCACCCGGCCTTCGACATGAACGTGGGTATTGGGAAGCCGGAGTTGAGTTGGTGGCCGGGATGGATGAGGTGGGCAAGGGAGCCTGGGCCGGGCCATTGACCGTTGGCGCGGCCGTGGTTCCCAAGGATCGTCGGATCTACAAGGTCCGGGATTCGAAGCTCCTCACGGAAGCCGAGCGGGAGTCACTCTTCGATCGGATCGCCGATTGGTGTGAGGCATGGTCGGTCGGCCATGCCTCCCATGCGGAGTGTGATGAGCTGGGGATGTCCGAGGCGCAGCGCCTGGCATCGCGTCGGGCACTCGATGGGCTCGGCGTTCACGCCGATCGAGTTCTTCTCGATGGCAAGTGGGACTTCGTCGGCGGTGGTCGGGCAAAGACGATCGTTCGAGGCGAACGAGAAAGCTTGTCGATCGCTGCAGCCAGCATCCTTGCGAAGGTTACGAGAGATCGATTGATGCGAGAGATGGACGAACATTTCCCGGCGTTCGCGTTCAGCGAGAACAAGGGGTATCCGTGTCATCGTCACCGTGCGGCGCTGCAGATGCTCGGACCGACCACCATCCATAGGAAGAGTTGGGCCTTTATGGACGCGCTCGAATGGCGTGGCATCAAACGATATGTTCCCGACAATGGCCAGGGCACGCTCTTTCTGTGAAGCGATCTCCAGATACGATGTGGCGTTGGATCCTGGTGACCTGGACGGTCGCGATCTGGGGCAGCCGCGTTCGCAACATCATCATCGATGACGAGCTCTCGGGACTCGAGCGCACCGTCTCGCTTGGTGTCGCGGTCGGACTGATCGCCGCGTCGGGCGCCCTGCTGTGGGCGCTGGTTCGTGGAGCGTGGTGGAAGGGAAGGGCCCTCGCCGCACTCGTCGTGCTCGGAATTGCGCGTTGGACACTTCGGGGCCCAGTCATTTTGCTCAGCGATGAATGGGAGACGAGCTTCAAAGTTGTGCACACGATCCTGTGGTTGACGACCGTCGCGCTCAGCCTCGCTGCCTGGCGTGAGCACCGCCTCGGCGAGTCGCAGCAATCCCTCTGACGGCGGCTACGATTCCGGCATGGGTCAGCTCGTCTCCGTCATCGAAAAGCAGTCGAATCGACCAGGAATCGTGCGATACGTCCTGAATCGTGCCCTCACCGGTATGGGTCACGAGCGTTTCACGGCGGACAACGAACCCATCGGAGATCGTCCACCTGATGAACTCTCCCGAAGGCTGCTCGCAACCGGGCAGGTCTCCGGTGTGTCGATCAACGGCAACGTCGTGACCGTCGAGCTAGCGCAGAACGACTCGTCTGGCCTCAAGGAGATCATCATCGATCTGTACACCTACTACGTCCCGGGCGTCGAGATCCCGAGCGACGAAGAGCTGATGGCTCAGGTCGAGGGCTGATTCTCGATCTCCTCCAACTGATGTTGGGTCACCCAGGAGTGCATCGCGATCCCTGAGGCAACCCCGGCGTTGATCGACCGAGTGGATCCGAACTGCGCGATCGAGCACACCGTGTCTGCGACGTCGCGGATCGCCTCAGAGAGTCCTGGACCCTCCTGCCCGAACACGAGAACGCAGGCGGCAGGAAGCTCTGTGTGCTCGAGTGGAACCGATCCCGGGAGGTTGTCGATGCCGATTACGGGGAGCTCCTCTGCTCGTGCCCACTCGACGAAAACGTCGACGGTT
>CAXMSN010000035.1:0-7197 GCA_964196275.1 uncultured Kiloniellales bacterium
CACGCCACGTTCTTGTTGATCGTGCTGTTCGGACGACCGCGGAACGTTCTGGAAGGGGTCTTGTGGTTCTTCGCAGCGTTCGTCGCGATCCTGATGCATGAACTTGGGCATGCATTGGTCGCTCGCAGGCTGGGCGGTGAAGGAATCTCTGTCATGCTGTTCGGCTTCGGTGGCCTGACGTCGTTCTCGCACGGGCCGAAGGTGACGCATGGCAGGTCGTTCCTCATCAGCGCCGCTGGCTCAGCGGTGGGCATCGTTGCCGGGCTAGCCGTCGTTGCCTCCGGCAGGGCAGGGCTTCTTGACAGTCTTCCGGACAACGCGATCACCTTCCTCGAGTTCTTTGTCTTCGCTGCCCTGGTGTGGGGTGTTCTGAACTGGATCCCGATCGTGCCGCTCGACGGCGGGCACATGGTGCAGCACCTCGCTGCGGTGTTCAACGAGGACAAAGCTCCACTTATCGGCCAGATCGTCACATGGATCTCCGTGGCCATCGTGGTGCCTTTGGCCCTGGCATATGGATTCCAGTTCGGGGCCATCATCGTGATCCTCTTCGCGGCAATGGGATTTCGGAACTTCCGAGCCCAACAGGCTTCCAACAAGTCCGAGGACCGCCCAGGGATCATCGCTCCCGCCCCGCCAGCGGATCCGACGCCACCCGAGCAACCACCTGAGTTCCCGATCTAGTCGTCTCGTCTGCTCGGCAGAGACGCGTCGCCGGAAAATTGCAACCCGATGGTGCTGCCTCGGGTTCTTCTCGGTAACAACCGCAGGAAATGTGCTGTGGAACCTAGTTCGGAGGATGAACATGACGACATCGACACAACTGGTGGAGAGGCCTCCAGCATCGAGGCAGATCGACCACCGGACGATCGAGCCCTCGATTCTGTATCTCGGAACGCCCGTGGTGCTGATCAGCACAAGGAACGCCGATGGATCGGCGAACCTCGCGCCGATGTCGTCCGCGTGGTGGCTCGGCAAGACAGGTGTCATAGGCATGGGTGCTCGTTCGCACACGGTGGCGAACCTCCGTCGCGAAGGGGAGTGCGTCCTCAGCATCCCTTCGGCCGACCTTGTCACCCAGGTTGACCGACTGGCTCTCACGACCGGAAGCGATCCGATCCCCGGCTACAAGGACGCCATGGGGTTCGAGTTCGTGCCAGACAAGTTCGCTCGTGCCGGACTGACAGAGATCGCATCGGAGGTCGTTTCCCCGCCCCGGGTAGTTGAGTGCCCGATCCAACTCGAATGCACCGTGACGCGCATCGTCGATATCGGCGATCCAGATGATCAGTCCGTCGCGATCGAGGTGAAGGTGGTTCGAACGCACGTCCACGAATCGATACTCGCACCAGACCGTCGCCACCACATCGATCCCGCCAAGTGGCGACCGCTCATCATGAACTTTCTCGAGTTCTATGGGCTTGGTGAGCAGGTACACCCGTCACGCCTTGCAGACGTCTTCTGAGGATCGTTGAAACCGGATTTCGGTGATGGACGAGAATCATGCGCAAAGAACCTTTCGTTTGATGTCCTTATCGGCTCATCCTGTTCGTAGGTAGGGTGAACGCGGGAATATCCCGCACCGAAATGAGGAGAAACTCATGAGCCAGTACTTGTTGTCCGTCCACACTGTTGCGGGTGGTGCGCCCAGAAAGCCCATGACATCAGAAGACATGGAGATGTTCATGGGGCGGATCACTTCTCTCGAGACCGAGATGAAGGAGAGCGGAGCGTTCGTGTTCACCGGACGGCTCCATGACCCCGATGCTGCGACCGTCGTCCGGTCGAGCGACTCTGGTGTGGTCATGACTGACGGGCCGTACGTCGAGTCGAAAGAGCACATAGGTGGCTTCTACATCATCAATGCCGACGACCTCGACGCGGCTCTGGCATGGGGAGCGAAGGCAACCGAGGCGGTCGGCGCTCCGATCGAGGTCTGGCCGTTCGTCGATACACGAGGCGCCTGAGGGAGTGACCCCGGGCGTTGCCGCTCGATCGGGAGCGACCGATGTCGAGAGCGTGTTCCGTGAGGTGTACGGGCAAGCGGTGGCGACGCTGATCCGTATCTTCGGAGACATCACACTTGCTGAGGATGCCGTCCAGGACGCATTCGTTGTGGCAAGTGAGCGGTGGCCTGGGGGTGGTATTCCGCCCAACCCTGCGGGTTGGATTGTCACGACCGCAAGAAACCGTGCGATCGATGTTCGCCGACGTTCGACTCGGGGCAGGCAACTCGAGGAGCACGTCGGTGCGGAGTCGGTCACTTCACACGAACCGAACAGCGTGGACTGGGAAGAGGAAGAGCCTGTGACCGACGACCAACTTCGACTCGTATTCACCTGCTGCCACCCGGCGCTGCGACCGGAGCATCAGGTGGCCCTGACCTTGCGACTGCTCGGCGGGCTGAGCGTGGATGAGGTTGCCCGCTCGTTCCTGGTGAGCGAAGCGACGATGGCGAAGCGACTGGTGAGAGCGAAGTACAAGATCAAGGCCGCCAACATCCCGTACCGCGTTCCCACGGGCGCCGACCTACCCGAACGCCTCCAATCGGTTCTGTCCGTTCTGTACCTCATATACAACAGTGGAGCGAACGATCAGGAGCGAGTTGCTCTGCGGACCGAAGCTGTCCGACTCGGGCGCGCACTTGTCGAGCTGATGCCAGACGAGCCAGAGGCGATGGGCCTTCTCGCACTGATGATTCTCAGCGAGTCTCGAATGCCTGCCCGCCTCGCCGACGGTGATGTGGTGCTCTTACGCGATCAGGATCGAAGCAAGTGGGACCGGCTCATGATCGATGAAGGCCAAGCGCTGGTGAGGGTATACGTTCGTCGCAACCAGCCAGGGCCGTACCAGCTGCAGGCGTCGATTCAGGCCGTTCACAGCGATGCGGAATCGTTCGATGCAACGGACTGGAGACAGATCGTCACGCTCTACGATCATCTGTTCTCGATCATGCCGACGCCGGTCGTTGGGCTCAATCGAGCCATCGCGATCGCCGAAGTCGAGGGTTTCGACGCTGCGCTTGATGCAATCGATTCGGTCTCGGCTGACCTTGAGGACTATCACCTGATGCACGCCACCCGCGCAACGATGCTGCGTCGGCTCGGCCGGAACGAAGATTCCATCGTCGCCTTCGAACGCGCTTTAGGCCTTGCGAAGACGGATACGGATCGACGGTTTCTCAGCCAGCAGCTGGACGACATCAGATCGCCGACCGTGCGAGAGCCCTGATCGACGGCTTTCGTTCTCGCTACGGGCTCAAAGGATCGAGCGGGTAGTCGTCCGACTGTGCGACGAATTCCTCCACGTATGTCAGGAAGTCCGAAGCGATCATCCTCCATCGGAGGTTCGTCGTCCATCACGTATCCAGCCCTAGGTAGGGTCTCACCGCGGACTACGACATCAAGACGATCGAGCGCGACGAACTCAAGGCCAAGCTTGATCGCCAAGACGACTTCAAGTTGATCATGGCGATGCACGAGTGGGGCTTCCGAGCCGCTCACATCCCAGGCTCCTTGCATTACAACACCGTTGAGGAAGCGAACGATGCTCTCTCCCCCGATGATGAGATCGTCGTGTACTGCACCGATCCTGCCTGTGTTGCGAGCCAGTTCGCCTACCAATGGCTTGTCGGGGCCGGGTACACGAACGTCGCCGTTACGAGGGCGGCCTCTCCGACTGGGCAGCGGCCGGATATGAGTTGGACGGAGAAGCCGGTACCGGAGGCGTAGGCGGCGTCTTCTATTTTGACGGATCACCCAACACCGAACTCTGACGTCCACCATTCACATTCTCGGACCTTCGATATAGCCGCGCCCGTGCTCCGTGGTCTGTTGTCTCTCCTGTGGTATGTTCTCTCCGAACCAACGTGGTGGACGGCCAGGTGGCCGTCTTTTCGTGCGCGTTACGGATCGTCGTTCGATATAATCCCGTCAGGTTTTCCCAAGACCGAACCCGCTGGTACCCAGAGGCATCTTCATTGATGCTGTTGTGCTGGAAGAGGTTCACGCAAGGGGTCGGTTCTGCTGCGCAAGTAGCGGTGCCGATTTTCGCTCGTCAGAACACCGATACCCGGGTTTCGGGTCGGTGTACGCCGAAGAGAGAGACGGAAGAGCAAGGTGCCAACCGTACAGCAGCTGGTCCGCCAGGGCCGGAAGCCAAAATCGAAGAAGCAGAGGACCGTCGGTCTCGCCGGTTCGCCGCAGCGACGCGGCGTGTGTACCCGCGTGTACACCGTGACCCCGAAGAAGCCGAACTCGGCGCTTCGCAAGGTCGCCCGCATTCGCCTGTCATCAGGAGCGGAGATCACCGCATACATTCCTGGCGAGGGCCACAACCTGCAGGAACACTCGATCGTTCTCGTCCGTGGTGGGCGTGTGAAGGATCTTCCTGGTGTTCGCTACAAGGTCATCCGCGGTGCGCTCGATGCCTCAGGCGTCGACGGCCGTAAGCAAGCGCGTTCGCGCTACGGCACGAAGAAGGATTCGTAATGCGCAGAGCACCCGCAGCCGTACGCAAACTCGATCCGGATCCGATCTACCAGTCGGTTCTCGTGACGCAGATCATCAACAAGGTTCTGCAGAAGGGGAAGAAGGGCGCAGCCCGTCGCATTGTCTACACGGCAATGGACACGGTAGAGCGTCGCACTGGCGGCGATCCGCTCCCCACGCTCAAGCGTGCGATCGACAACATTCGCCCCTCGATGGAGGTCAGGACCCGCCGTGTCGGTGGCTCCTCGTACCAGGTTCCGGTCGAGGTTCGTCCTCGCCGATCCCAGACCCTCTCCGTCCGGTGGCTGGTCGAGTTCGCTCGCAAGCGTCGTGAGAACACGATGTCCGAGCGTCTCGCGAACGAGATCCTCGACGCCGCGAACCGCACAGGTTCGGCCGTGAAGCGTCGTGAAGATATCCACAAGATGGCTGAGTCCAACAAAGCTTTCGCCCACTACCGCTGGTAACAACTCATGGCACGCACCATCCCACTCGAGACTGTCCGGAACATCGGAATCATGGCCCACATTGACGCGGGCAAGACGACGACGACCGAGCGGATTCTCTACTACACCGGTCGTACGCACAAGATCGGTGAGGTTCATGATGGCGCTGCCGTCATGGATTGGATGGAGCAGGAGCAAGAGCGTGGCATAACGATCACCTCTGCTGCGACCACGTGTGAATGGGACGGCTACACGATCAACATCATCGACACACCGGGACACGTTGACTTCACGGTTGAAGTTGAGCGTTCCCTCAGGGTGCTCGACGGTGCCGTTGCAGTATTCGATGCCGTCTCGGGTGTCGAGCCGCAGTCGGAGACGGTGTGGCGTCAAGCGGACAAGTACGGCGTTCCCCGTATCTGTTTCATCAACAAGATGGACAGAGTCGGAGCAGACTTCTTCGCAGCAACGCAGTCGATCATCGACAGGCTCGGCGGAAACCCCGTCGCCATACAGATCCCGATAGGTGCTGAGTCCGACTTCCAGGGCGTCATCGATCTCGTCGAGATGAAGGCGATCGTCTATCACGACGACGAAGGCACTGAGTGGGACGTCACTGACATCCCAGCCGATCTCGTCGAACTCGCAACCGAGTGGCATCACAAGATGCTCGATGTTGTCGCCGCTGAGGATGACGACCTCATGGAGAAGTACCTCATGGAAGAGGACCTCGAGCCTGATGAGATCCGCAAGGTCATCCGCATGGGGACCATCAATCGCGACTTCGTTCCCGTCGTGCTCGGATCCGCTTTCAAGAACAAGGGTGTGCAGCCTCTCCTCGACGCTGTGATCGCCTACCTCCCTTCACCGGCGGATCTTCCTCCGATGGAAGGCTTCATGCCAGGGAAGGAAGACAAACTCGTCGAACGCAAAGCGTCCGACCACGAACCGTTTGCCGCGCTTGCGTTCAAGATCATGTCCGACCCGTATGTCGGCAAGCTGACGTACTTCAGGGTGTACTCGGGTCGTGCGGACAAGGGCGACACTGTCGTCAACTCCCGAACAGGCAAGAAGGAACGCTTCGGCCGTCTCCTGCGCATGCACGCCGCCAAACAAGAGGACATCGACGAGATCATGACGGGCGATATCGTCGCTGCCGTCGGTCTCAAGAACACCAAGACAGGTGACACCCTCTCATCTGTGACCGATGCAGTACAGCTGGAGTCGATGACGTTCCCGGACCCGGTGATCTCTGTCGCCATCGAGCCGAAGACGAAGTCGGATCAGGACAAGCTCGGTAACGGTCTCGGCAGACTCTCAGAGGAAGACCCGACATTCAACGTCCACACGGACGATGAGACAGGCCAAACGATCATCGCTGGGATGGGTGAGCTTCATCTTGAGGTCATCGTCGAGAGGCTCTTCCGTGAGTTCAAGGTCGAAGCGAACGTTGGGCGCCCACAGGTCGCCTACCGCGAGACGATCAAGCGCCCTGTCAACAAGATCGATGCCAAGTTCAAGCGCCAGACCGGTGGATCCGGAATGTACGGCCACGTCGTCATCGACCTTGAGCCGCTGGAGCCGGGTTCCGGCTTCGAGTTCGTCGACGCTGTAAAGGGCGGCAACGTGCCACGCGAGTACATCGGTGCGGTTGAGAAAGGCATGCGCGAAGCCCTCAACGGCGGAATCCTCGCCGGCTACCCGCTCGTTGACGTTCGAGCACGGCTCATCGACGGTTCGAGTCACGCTGTCGACTCGAACGAGATGGCGTTCAAGATCGCGGGCTCCATGGCTATCCAGGAAGCCGCGAAGACAGCGGGAATCAAGTTGTTAGAGCCGGTCATGCAGCTCGAGGTCGTAACCCCCGAGGACTACATGGGCGATGTCATCGGAGATATCTCGTCACGTCGTGGCAAGGTCGAATCGATGGAGACCAGAGGCGCCGCCAGAGTTGTGAATGCTCTTGTCCCCCTCGCCGAGATGTTCGGCTACGTGGGCGACCTGAGATCACGGACACAGGGCAGAGCCAACTACACGATGCAGTTCCACTCATATCAAGAAGTACCGACCCAAGCCGCACAAGAAATCGTGGCAAAGGTCAGAGGCGAATAGGAGATCCGTCATGGCGAAGGAAAAGTTTGAGCGGTCGAAGCCGCATATGAATATTGGCACGATGGGTCATATTGATCATGGGAAGACGACGTTGACTGCGGCTATTACGAAGGTGTTGGCTGACCGCAACGATTCTGAGTACACGGCGT
>CAXMSN010000036.1:0-4398 GCA_964196275.1 uncultured Kiloniellales bacterium
AGTCCGCGATCCACCGAAGTAGTCATAGCCCCACACTTTGGAGAGGATCTGTTCCCTGCTCCAGACCCGCCGTTGGTGCTCAACAAGGAACCTCAGGAGTTCGTACTCCATGTACGTCAGGTCGGTTGGGGAGCCACCGACTGTCGCTTGATAGGTTGCTGTGTTCAGTTCCAGGTCTCGGAACCTGAGAACTGGATCGTCGGTCTCGGCCGGACCCTGAACACCGAGTCGAGCGAGTCTGACTCTGAGCTCGGATTGATCTACCGGCGTCAGGATGAAGTCGTCGAACCCTTCCTTGTCGTCGAGATCGCCGGTCAGTGTTCGGTCAACGACGATCAGGACGGGGACGTTGTACTCCTCGCGGAGTTTGGATGCGATCGTCACGCCGAGCGATGGGTCGTCACCGAGTTCCACGACGGCGCCGACCCAGCCGTCCTGTGGTTCCTTGCGACCGGCTTCTGCCACATCCGCTACGGGCACCGGCTGATAGCCGGCACCCAGCACCGCTCCTGTGAGGGATGGAGACGGCGTCGCGGGGTAGATGATGAGGTACATCAGAGAACCGGCAGGTATTCCTCAAGCTCGTACTGCGACACATGCTGTTCGTACCGTGCCCATTCGCTCTTCTTGTTGCGAAGGAACCATTCGAAGACATGGTCACCGAGCGCCTCCCTCACGAGGTCCGACCGCTCCATGGCCAGGATCGCCTCAGCGAGGTTGTGCGGAAGATCCCTCAGACCTGCATCACTGCGCTCGCGGGACGACATCTCAAGCACTTCGGAGCCGGTCTCCGGAGGGAGTTCGTAGTTGTTTGCGACGCCGGCGAGACCGGCCGCCAGGATCACGGAGAGCGCCAGATATGGGTTACAGGAACTGTCCGGTGATCGGTACTCGATGCGTGTTGCGTCGATTCTGCTTCTGCGGGTCGCTGGGATGCGAACGAGCGCACTCTGATCGTTGCGGGCCCACGTCTCGAACGTCGGGGCATCGAAACCTCCGACGAGTCGCTTGTACGAGTTGACCCATTGGTTGGTGACGGCGGTGATCTCCGATGCATGCGTAAGCAGTCCTGCCATGAACCCTCTCGCCACCTTCGAGAGCCCGTACTCGCCGCTCTCGTCGTGGAAGGCGTTCTCATCTCCCTGGAAGAGCGACAGGTGGAGATGCATCCCCGAACCGTCGAACGACTCGAGGGGCTTTGGCATGAACGTTGCATAGATGCCGTGTTCGAGGGCGATCTCCTTCACCGTGAGACGGGTTGTCGTGATGCTGTCAGCCATTGTGAGAGCGTCGGTGTGGCGCAGATCGAGTTCGTGCTGCGATGGTGAGACCTCGTGGTGGCTGAACGCCACGGGGATACCGAGACGTTCGAGCATCGTGATCGTCGAGCGACGATATTCCTGGGCTACGTCGAGGGGAGTGAGGTCGAAATACCCGCCCCGGTCGAGCACCTTCGGATCTGGTGAGCTGTCCTCGAAGTAGAAGTACTCGATTTCGGGGGCAACGTAGAAGGAGTAGCCGAGTTCGGCGGCTCGCTCAAGATTCCGTTTGAGCACGTAGCGCGGGTCGCCAGGGAATGGTTCGCCATCCGGGGTGACGATGTCGCAGAACATGCGGGCTACTCCAGCGTCGTCATCCCTCCAGGGGAGGATCTGGAACGTCTGCGGGTCAGGCTTCGCAAGCATGTCTGACTCATGCGATCGGGAGAAGCCATCGATCGATGAGCCATCGAATGACACGCCTTCCTCCAGCGCCAGTTCGAGTTCCGCTGGCGTGATGGCGAACGACTTGAGGAAACCCTGTACGTCGGTGAACCACAGGCGGATGAAGCGGATGCCCCGCTCCTGGACTGTGCTCAGAACGTATTCTCTCTGTCTATCCATCGTGCCTATCCATCGTGTCTATCCATCCCGGCTATCCATAGTGACTCCGTCGATTCGTACGTCGCCATCGTACGGATTCTCTGGCACTCCGCCAGACGGAATCCCCTCTGTAACACAGAGTTCACACTCCAGTTACTGATACGAAACGACGCGTCGCCATCATGGGTGGGACAGCCACGAGGCATTGATGCCTCGCGCACTTCAAGACATGCGAAAGCGAGAACCGATGGCATACAGAGCCGAGTACATCTGGATTGATGGCCAGAAGCCGACCGCAAAGTTGAGGTCGAAGACGAAGGTCGTGCCGGACGGTGATGACCTACCCATCTGGGGATTCGATGGTTCATCCACCGAGCAAGCCCCAGGTGACTCGTCGGACTGCGTGCTTCGCCCCGTGAAAGTTGTGCCAGACCCGATCAGGGGAGGCAACGACGTGCTCGTCCTGTGCGAGGTGCTGAACACGGACATGACGGCTCACGAGTCGAATACGCGGGCTCTCGCCGTCGCGGCGCTCGACAAGTACAGCGATCAGGAGCCATGGTTCGGTCTCGAGCAGGAGTACACGTTCTTCAAAGATGGTCGCCCTCACGGGTGGCCGATCGGCGGTTATCCGGCCCCACAGGGTGGCTACTACTGCGGGATCGGCGCTGACGAGATCTGGGGCCGCGATGTTGTGGAGGACCACACGGCTGCCTGCATGGCCGCCGGTCTTGCCATTTCGGGTACCAACGCAGAGGTCATGATCGGACAGTGGGAGTTCCAGATCGGCCCGTCAGACACTGTTGCGGTCGGTGACGACATGTGGCTCGCTCGATGGCTGCTCTACCGGATCGCAGAGGACTACGACATCTCGGCGACGCTCGACCCGAAGCCGGTCAAGGGCGACTGGAACGGTGCGGGAATGCACACCAACTTCTCGACGAATGCGATGCGCGAGGAATGGGATCCGATCATCGCTGCCTGTGAGGCGCTCGGAGAGAAGGCCCAGGAACATGTGAAGCTGTACGGAGCAGGGATCGAGCGGAGGCTGACCGGCCTCCACGAGACGGCACCGTGGTCCGAGTACTCATATGGCATTTCAGACCGGGGCGCTTCGGTCCGTATCCCATGGCAAGTAGCAAGGGACAAGAAGGGCTACATCGAGGACCGGCGCCCCAACGCCAACGGTGATCCCTACACGATCGCCGCCCTCATCACCGAGACCATCTGCGAGGCGCTGGCTTAGGCGGGGTCGGAGGCTCCCGCCAGACGACAGACCTCAGATTCGTCCTCCCTGCGAGGGAGGACGGGCGAGCTTGCGAGCCAGGAGGGTGTTGGACGAACCGAGCTCGTTCCGGATCAGACCTCGGGATCGTTGCCCCCTGCATCGTCGCTGCGCTCCTCTGCCGTCCGATGTCCAGCCGTTCCGGGCTCGCGGGCTCGCAGGCCCCCCTGCATCGTCGCTGCGCTCCTCTGCCGTCCCCCCTGAAGGGAGGACGAGAGAGATGCTGGTCTGTGGTCCTTGGCGTTTACTCCGTAATGAAGTGCAAGGTCTCCAGAGCCGTCTCGGCTTCGGTGATCCATTCGTCGAACTGGGCGACGGGGGCCTCCATCCAGATGATGGCGGTCTGGCCGTCGACGTCCGTGACGTACCAGCGTTGCTGAACGCCGCGGAACGTGCCGAACAGGGTGTCACCAGAAACCGACATGATGAACTTGAAGTCTCCATCCCCTGGCATCGTTGAGCTGAGCTGTATGGCCGGGTATCCATCGACTTCCGTCTCTCCGACGACCTTCACTTCCTCAAGACGCTCTGAGGCGAGCATCCCCTCGACCACCGCTTCCGGAGTTTCGCCTGCCTTTCCGCCGAGAACAATGAAGGCGCGTGACATGTGCTGGGCGTCGTCTGGATGGACGTCCTTGCCGAGTCCGACGATCTCGGCGAGCTCACCTGCGATCTTCCAATCGGGCTGGCCCTCAATGGTGAAGGGGATAAGAAACAGGTTCGAGAGGTAGGTCTCTCCCTCGACCATGTCACCCCAGAAGAAGGTCTTGTACGGAGACTCTGTGGTCGTTGTCACGGCCTCGGTTGTCGTCGTTGTGGGTGCGACGGTTGTCGTCGTGGTTGGGGCTGCGGTGGTTGTCGTCGTCGATGGTGCCGATGTTGGTGTCGTTGTCGAAGCGGCTGCTGCTTCAGTTTCCGTTCCGGCGTCAGCGGAAGCCGAGCATCCGACGGCTACCAGCGAAACCACTGCTGCGAGTAGTGCGATTCTCCGTTGTCTCACGATGTCCCTCCTTGGGATCACCCACTTATGTCCGCCGTCGTCGATGTCGGACAGGCATTTCCCCGTGGCATACTCCGCTTGTGCCGAACAGCGAAGACATCAACCAATCCGAGAGCTATCGCGAGGAGGCTCTGCGCGAGGCCATGACGATGGTCCTGTACCTATCGATCGTGATGATCGCGACACTTGCTGCGCTACCAGCCGGAGCCGACGCCGGAGATGGACACGGAAGTTCCGGTGTCCATGGAGTC
>CAXMSN010000037.1:0-25686 GCA_964196275.1 uncultured Kiloniellales bacterium
GACTAGGTAGAAACCGTACGCTTCCATGTGACACCCCCAGGTGTTAGTTCGTGTAGCCAACGTATCGGGCCGCTTCGATGGCGACTATCGGGGAACACCCCTAGGTCAAGCGTTGATCGAAACGGAAGCGCATATGCGGCACTGTGTGCGGTTCGTCTGGTGCGCATATGTGCCGTTATGAGTGGGTTGCTCACAGACTCTGGCTGGGACCTCGGAACATTCCCACCACAAGCGAAGCGGAATCCGCCTCTCAACCGGTACACTCGTGTCAGCTGCTTCGGCGGCCTCCCCCTCTTTTCTCTGTTCTTCGACGTTGTGAACTCGGGTCGGTCCCGGACATCTCACTGTCGAGGGACACACGGTCTCTCACTTTTCCAAGGGAAAACAACCATGAACATATTCGTAGGCAACTTGCCTTTCTCCGCAACCGAAGCAGACCTCAAAGCTCTCTTCTCCGAGTACGGCACCGTCGACTCGGCCAACATCATCTCTGACCGCGAGACCGGACAGTCCCGAGGCTTCGGGTTCGTTGAACTTGGCGCCGACGCACGCGCACAGGACGCAATCCGCGATCTCGACGGAAGCGATCTACAGGGCCGCAACATCAAGGTCAACGAAGCCAAGCCACGCACCTAGTAGCAGAAAGCACAGCTGAGCGCTCCCTGGTGACAACGTGTTGAACGACCTGACACTCGATAGGCCGTGCATTGTCACCATGGCGGGCGGTCGGTCGGTTATTGGTGTCTACGGTGGCGTGGAGTCGATCCATGACGATTGGTTCATCCTCGTCGCTACGGACGATGCAACTTTCAGCCTTTCGGTCAGCTCGATAGTCGACGCTGCGTCCTCAGCCGCCTGAAGGAGGACCGCAACATGCCAAGTGACACCTCCGACCCCGATGCCCGGGAAGGTGAGCGGAAAGAGGCTGACGAGCTCTACGAGCGTCAGCGCAACGAGGCTGAGGAGCTCTACGAGCAGCAGCGCAAAGAGTCGAACGAGCTCTACGAGCAGCAGCGCACCGCGGACCACGAGGCCTCCGAGCAGAGACTCGAAAAGAGCCGGAAGGCACGTGCCGAGCAGCGTAAACCCGAGAGCGAGCCGAGCGACTGAACAGCGAATCGCTCACCAAGTTCCACGAGGAGCGCATAACCGGCTCGGTGTGCCGCTACGGGATCGCTCATTGCGGTATTTGCAAAGAGCCTTGTAGTCCGGCGTTCCGCCTGTCGGCTGGATTGAGCGCATGAGTACTGCTTTCTCAGTGCGTGGGCGGTATGGATGTCGGGTGCACGACGTTTCACCACCAGTTAGAACGCGTCGGCGACACCCGAGGAATGGGCTCAGGTCGATGACTTCGTGAGGCTTCGAGTTGCTCGTCCGAGCAACTCGATGGTCACCAACAGGACAACCGAAATCATCACAAGAGTCGGAGGAACCGCGCTCAGCCCGAATCGGTCGACGAGCAGGCCAATCACCGCGGGCACCGTCGCGCCACCGATGTTGGCGGCTGCGATCTCAAACCCAATAACAGTCGCCGTCAGAGCGGCGCCGAATCGGCGCGGCGTGACGAACATCTCGAGCGGGAAGATCGGTCCATGTGCGAACCCCGTCGCTATCAGCGCGGCTACCCCGAGCCAGGCGGTCGGGTTCCACCAGAACACCGTGAGACACGCGACCGTTGCCACCGCTGACCAGCGGAGGATGACCGCGGGCGCGACGCGATCTCCGATCCACCCGAGCACGAATCGCGCAGCGGTGAACGCTGCCCAGTATGCGGCGATGATGAGACCTGCAGTCGTGGTGTCGATGTTGCGGCCTTCGTTCACAAACGTGAACGCCCACACGCTGACTCCTGCCGCCATTCCTGCATACGCCAGGAACACGGCTATCGACCAGACGAGCGGCGCCGAGACCGACAGCGGAACTCGGCCTCCTTCAGATGAACGGGACGGCAGGTCGACGCCTCGGGCGAAGAAGATGAGCCCGATCACATAAACCGTCTGGGCAACGGCGAGCGAGCCGAATGCGACCCTCCACGACGATCCGACGGCGAGGAGCATCGTCACGATCAATGGACCCATGATCGCACCGATGCCAAACATGCCATGCAGCACACCCATCGAACTGGCCCCTCTGCGAACAGCGACGTACGAATTCGTGACCGCATCGATCGAGCCTCCGCCGTAACCAACGACGCCCATTGCCATCAGGAAGAAGAGCCACGATGGGCTCGTCGCAACGGCCACCAGTGCGATCACCACCGCGATGGCTGAACCGATGAGAAGACTTCCCATCCCAAATCGATCAAGCATGGCTCCCGAGGTGGCGGTCGAGATGGTGTAGCCAAGTCCGAAGGCGAGCGAGACCAGACCAAGTTCGGCAAGTGAGCGCCCGAAATCGTCCGCGATCGACGGCCATGCCACCGCATATGCCGAGATGCCAATACCAAGGAGCACGAAGCCGTACGTCAGGACGCCGAAGAGGCGTTTCCGGGGTGTCACCAGGCCGAGGCTAGGACAGTGATGTAGCCAGGACGATGATGGGCTCGATTCGAGCGTCGCGTTTCATGGGAGGAGCGAAGAGACGATGCAGAGAGGTCAGGAAGGGCGATAGGCGCCTACAGCCCAAGCACCATCAGCGTTGAGTCCCCGTTGTCGTTGACCGTTGCGTAGCCGAGCGATTCGTAGAGGTGCTTGGCTGGATTCGGGTTGTTTACCGAGAGGCTGAGGCGCTGGATGCCGCGGTCCCGTGCCGTGTTCGCAAGGGCGTTCATCAGATGCCGTCCGATTCCGCGACCGCGAAAGTCGGGTTCCACGGCGATGCCAAGCTCGGGGGTCTCAGGATCCATGTAGCCGTGTCCGTGTTCCTCTTCCGTGAAGAGTCTTGCAACCGCTGCTCCCGCAAACGTCCCATCGACAGATGCTGCAACCCCGATGTCGCCGTGCCGTCCCCAGTCTTGGTGGTAGATGGCAAGCGCCGGATGCTTCAGCACTAAGTCCATCGGTGGGATGTCTGGATCGCCCGACCAAGAGACGGCGGTGTACAACGTCCACTGAACAACGTCGATATCACCGGCATCAAGCAGCCGAGTCTCAATGTCACCCACCTGTTCTGCCATCGCACCACATCAATCTGTATGGGAAGGAACCTGCACGAGACGCTACACGCTGGTCCGTGGTCTCTGCTCGTCCGCCGCCCCGCTACCGTCCACGGCATGAACGAGACATACGAAACCATCATCTCGCTTCGTGCTCTCCGTGAGTACGAAGCCCGACCCGTATCGGACGAAGACCTGAACGCGCTCCTTGAGGCAGGGAGGCAGACGGGATCCTCGAAGAACCGTCAGAACTGGTCGTTCATCGTGATCGATGACAGAGCAGTGCTCGATGCGCTGTGTGACGCTGGCGACTTCACCGGGCCGATACGCAATGCCCCCATGGTGGTCTGCCTCGTGCAGGAGCCTGAGGGCTACGAATTCGACACCGGGCGGCTCGCTCAGAACATGATGCTCGCCGCCGACGCGATCGGCCTTGCCACGTGCCCGATTACGTTGCACCGCAGTGAAGTGGCGCGTGACGTCCTTGGCCTGCCTGAGGGTGTCCGTTGCAGGTTTGCGATCACGGTCGGTTACCCGACGCCAACCGCTGGCCCGACAAAGATGGGCGGCCGAAAGCCAATGGAGACGCTCGTCCACCACAACACCTATGGCGGTTGACGGATTACGGATTGCGGACCACGGACCACGGACTGATTCGTCTGTGGTCTTCTGATTATGTCGCGCATCGCTGTCTTCGACTCGGGCATCGGGGGGACCGGGGTTCTCAGGGAAGTTCGTCAGCGCGCACCGTGGGCGGACATCGTGTATCTGGCTGATCATGCGTTCGGCGCGTACGGCGAGCAAAGTCTTGACGCGGTCCGGAATAGGACCACCTTGATCGCCCGGTACCTGCGCTCAGCGGGAGTCGACCTGATCGTCATCGCATGCAACACCGCATCGGCTGCCGCGTTGCATCATCTTCGCGAGGTTATTCCCGACGTCGTGTTCGTCGGGATGGAGCCAGCAGTCAAACCGGCAGCCGAGCAGACTCGCACGGGAACTGTTGCGGTAATGGCCACAGGTGCGACGTTCCAGGGTGAACTGTTCAACAGCCTCGTTGGCCGATTCTCCGGCGACGTTGAGATCTTCGAGCAGGCGTGCCCGGGACTCGCAAAGGCGATCGAGGATGGCGAACGCACCGACGGGTTGCTCGAAGAGTACGTGCCACTCGTGGCGGCATCTGGGGCAGATGTTGTGGTGCTCGGCTGCACGCACTACCCGCTGATCGCAGATGACATCGCCGCGAGACTGCCGGACGGTGTGACCCTCATCGATCCTGCCCCCGCGGTGGCGGCGCAGGTGATCACGGTTGCCCACGAGAACGAGATCGATCTCAAGGGCGCAGGCTCGGTCGAGTATTGGACGACCGCTCTGCAGGTGGAGGCCAACGATGGCAGACCTTGGTCGCCGATCGATATCGATGTGAACGCCATGGCTGCAGTCAGAGCGGGTCGCACGACTCTGTCCACGATGGTCGGAGATATCACCACGATGACGGTGAGCGCAGTGGTCAACGCTGCGAACACGGAACTGGCGCACGGTGGCGGGGTCGCGCTCGCGATTGCCCGGGCTGGAGGTGCGACGATCGATGATGAGTCCCGTGAGTGGGTTGCAAACCATGGACCTGTCGAGTCTGGAACCGCAGCGCTGACGTCGGCGGGTGCGATGTCGGCGAGCTACGTGATCCACGTCGCCGGTCCGATCTACGCCGAAGGTCAAGACAATGAGGCGCTGCTCGGGGTAGCGGTGACGGCGGCGCTCGAAACCGCTGATGAGATCGACGCTCGATCGGTGGCTATACCGGCGATATCCGCCGGCATCTATGGATATCCCGCCGACGAGGCGTGTCAGGTCATTGCCGAGTCGGCCGCCGACTACCTGGCGACCGACGACCTGTCACTTGCCTCGTGTCGTTTGGTCGGGTTCGACGGCGCAATAGCGGCCCGTTTCGGATCAGCTATCGACTCATTGGCGATGCGCGACTGAGCCCGTCGCTCGTGTCCGCGATAACCTCTGCGCATGCAGCGACCAACCGTGGCGATTCTCGGTGCGGGATCGTTGGGTGAGATATTCGCCCTCGGTCTGCTTCGCGCTGGGTGGACTGCGGACGACCTCGTCTTGGTGTCCCGTCGACCGGATCGGGCGGAAGAGTTGACGCGAACCACCAGCATCCTGTCGATCACAGACCTCGTCGCCGGTGCCGCGGGGAAGGACGTCGTCGTGATCTCCGTGAAGCCGAAGGATGTTCCCGCCGTCGTCGATACGATCCGCGAGGGCCTGACAGCAGACCAAACGGTCGTCTCGCTTGCGGCCGGAGTTGAACTGGCGATGCTTGAAGCTGCGATGCCGGGCCAGCCGATCGTGAGGGCGATGCCGAATACTCCGGCGGCGGTTGACCTCGGGATGACGGCGTTGGCTCCAGGTGCATCCGCATCTGATGCAGACATGCAAAAGGTCCGAGAGGTGCTTGGGGCTGTTGGTGAGACGATCGAACTCTCCGAGGATCTTCTCGACGCTGTCACGGCCGTCTCGGGGACGGGCCCTGCATACGTATTCCTCCTCGCCGAGACCATGATCGAGGCTGCGATCCGTGAGGGGCTTCCCCACCACGCGGCCGAAAAGCTTGTTCACCAGACGATCCATGGCTCAGGCGAACTCCTCAACCAGTCAGATCAGTCTGCCTTCAGGCTCAGAGGGCAGGTCACGTCGCCGGGTGGTACAACGGCAGCCGCGATGCACAAGCTTGAGTCCGGTGGCTTTCGCGCCTTGATCGAGGATGCGGTAAGGGCTGCCACGATCCGTTCTAGAGAGTTGGGAAAGCGGGCCGCGGAGGAATGATCCGCAGCGCTGTTCTCGCCATAACCAACAGATCTGTCACCCGAAAGCTCGTTACCGATACGTCGGTCGGCAATTCGGTGGCGCACCGATTCGTCGCAGGAGCCGAACTGTCGGAGGCGATCGCGGTAGCCGAAACGCTCAACGCTGAAGGCCTAGGCGTGTCCCTCGACTATCTCGGAGAGCATGTCACCGTCGTCGGAGAGGCCGATTCGGCGCGTGACTCGTATCTGAAGTGCATAGAGGCGATAGCCGAGCATGGGCTGGATGCGAACATCTCGGTGAAGCTCACGCAATTGGGCATGGGACTCGACAATGGTGTCGCCGCAGCCAACCTCGATGCGATCGCGGCCTCAGCTGCGACGCATGGAACGACGGTCACGGTGGACATGGAAGAGTCCGCACATACGGAGACAACGGTCGCCATGTACGAAGCGGCCCAGAAGCGTCATGGCAACCTTGGCATCGCGATCCAGGCGTATCTCCACCGCTCATGGTCAGATGTCGAGCGGCTGATTCCGCTTGGCGGCCACATTCGGATATGCAAGGGGGCGTACGTGGAGCCGGTTGAGGTGGCGATTCAGAGCGGGCGCGACATAGACGTGTCGTTCGATGCACTCACCGAACTTCTCATGTCGACCGAAGGTGTGAAGCCTGCGATAGCGACACACGATGACGACAGAATCGTCCCGGCAATCGCCGCGTCAGCCGGGCGGTCAGCACCGTGGGAGTTCCAGATGCTCTACGGCGTTCGGAGGGATCGGCAGACCCAACTCCTTGCCGATGGCCACGACATGCGGGTGTACGTCCCCTACGGGGAGGCGTGGTACCCGTATCTGACCCGCCGACTCGCAGAACGCCCCGCCAACCTGACCTTCTTCGCAAGGGCCCTCGTCGGCAAGTAGGTCGGCGGCCGCAGACGACGCCGGAAGTCGGACGCCGGAAGTCGGACCAGAAATCGCCTTCGCTCGCTCGTTCCCCTTGAAAGGGGAACGGAAGCAATGGGGTCCGTGGGTCCGCTTCCGTTGGTCTAGCCTCTCCCCATGAGGCTCAACGCGTTCGGCATCATCTGCTCGGATCTGGAGGCTTCGCTCAGGTTCTATCGATTACTGGGCGTGCCGTTCGATGAATTCGACCCTGAGAACGGCCACTGCGAGGCTCAGCTCGGTGGGGGTGTGAAGCTGATGCTGGATTCGGACGCCGTGATGGCATCGTTCGTCGAAGACTTTCAGACACCAAAGGGCAACGATCGAATGTCGCTCGCTGTCGAGTGTGATGCGCCAGCCGATGTGGATGAGGCGTATCGAACGGTCGTATCTGCTGGATCCGCCTCTGTGAAGGAGCCTTTCGATGCGTTCTGGGGCCAGCGATACGCCACCGTCGAAGATCCCGACGGCAACCACGTGGACCTGTACGCAAGCCTCTGAGCCCAGAGCGCTCCAGCCGGGAACCGCCAGCTATCGAAATCCGTGATGAACGGTCGCTCCTCGCGGTCGCCCGTCGTTTAACATCGCCAACGAGCGCAAGGAGCGTGGGTGACAACGACAGATTCGGAAACCGAGCGGTCTGAGCCGAGAGTTCGAGCGTCGACAGCCATAGGTGTGCTCGGTGTTCTCTCGGTGGTTGGCACCCTGGCCCTCTGGTGGATAGGTACGTTCCCTGGAGAGTCCGAGGAAGAGATCAGCCGCGAGGTCTTCGGAAACATCCCAGATCTCGTTGTCGCGATGTTCTATGTACTCGTCGCAGCGTTCATCGGAGTTTCGTTCGCCCTGTTCGCGATGCGCGCCCGCAACTGGGAGCGTGGCTCATGGGAGCGAAGGACCGGCGACTTCAAACGAAGGCTTCACAGATTCCGGCAGGGCGTTTCGATGCGCACGGTCATGGAGGACCCCGCGGCAGGCGTCATGCACTCGCTCATGTACTACGGGTTCATCCTGCTGTTCCTTGGCACTGCAACCCTTGAACTCGATCACTTGCTCCCCGCAGAGTTCAAGTTCCTTGTCGGCCCTGTGTATCAGGGCTATTCGCTGATCCTGGATCTTGCGGCGGTCGCCTTCCTCGCCGGCGTCGGGTGGGCTGCGGTCAGGCGATACGGCGTCAAACCGAAACGCATCCAATCCAAGTCGAGGCCAGAGGACGCGTGGATCCTGATAACGCTCGGCGCCGTTGGCATTACGGGCCTTCTCGTGGAGGCAGCGCGGATCTCTCTCGCAGGTCAGCCCGGTTTCGAAAAGTGGTCCATCGTCGGATTCCCTCTCTCAAGCCTCGTGCCTCAAGCGTCGGCAAGCGGCTTCCATCAGGCGATGTGGGTCACCCACGCCGTCGTGTTCCTCGCATTCCTGGTTGTGCTCCCCGTTACGAAGCTTCGCCACATGATCACGACGCCTGTGAACCTCGCCCTGTCGCCGAGGGAGCGACCCAAGGGCGCCATGCGCGAGATGCCGAACCTCCTCGAAGCCACCGACATCGAATCGGTCGGTGCGTCGACCATCGGTGAGTTCACCTGGAAACAGTTGCTCGACACGGATGCGTGCACGATCTGTGGTCGGTGTACGTCTGTGTGTCCGGCTACCACGACAGGCAAGCCTCTCGATCCGCGCGAGATCGTGCTCAAGCTGGGAACCGTTGCAGCTGCCACCGCACCGAACGAGATCTCGCCGCCGGTTGGTGCGGACTACGGGATAACGGTCACTTCTGACAACGTGTTCGAGCTGATCACATCTGAGGAGCTGTGGGCGTGCACCACATGCCGGGCCTGTGATGAGATCTGCCCGGCCGACATCGAGATCGTCGACAAGATCCTCGATATGCGGCGCTACCTCTCGCTGATGGAGGCGGACTTCCCTTCCGACCTCGGCAAGGCGTACGTCTCGATGGAGAACTCGTCCAACGTATACGGGATGGATCAGAACACCAGAGGTGACTGGACCGACCAACTCGACTTCGAGGTGAAGCGCCTCGACGAGCCAGGGGTGACCGCCGAGTACCTGATGTGGGTTGGATGTGCAGGCTCGTTCGATGACAGGAATCGCACGGTGACCATTTCAACAGCACGGCTTCTCCACAAGGCCGGCATCGACTTCGGGATCCTCGGGGCCAAAGAACTCTGCACCGGCGACCCTGCGCGGCGGACAGGCAACGAGTACGTGTTCCAAGGGCTTGCGCTACAGAACATAGAGACGCTCAACGATCTTGGAATCGAAACGATCATCACCCAGTGCCCCCACTGCTTCAACACGCTCGGCAACGAGTACCCGCAGTTCGGTGGCGAGTACACGGTCGTCCACCATTCCGAACTCCTCGCACAACTCGTCGAGGATGGCAGGCTCACCCCCACGTCGAGCGGTGAGTCGATCGTCTTCCACGACCCCTGCTACCTCGGAAGGCACAACGACACCTTCCTGGCTCCACGGACGATCGTCGACGCAAGCGGAGTGCGGGTCGAGATGGAGCGGCGAGGATCGACATCGTTCTGCTGCGGTGCCGGCGGTGGCAAGTTCTGGTTCGAGGAGCAGTCAGGTACGAAGATCAACCTTGAGCGGACAGAGGAAGCGGTTGGCACGGGCGCCGACATCATCGCGACCGGCTGCCCGTTCTGTTACGTGATGCTTGATGACGGCATCAAGGAGATCGGTGTCGACGAGCAAGTGATCGTCCGCGACCTCGCCACGCTTCTCGACGAACGAACGTCCTGAGCATGTAGATCGTTGAGAGGGTTGGGTCGATCGGCCGCCCGAAATCAGCCCAGTTCGGAACAGTCGACGAAATCTCCCCAAACCCATCTGAGAATGACGCCGTCCTTGACGACAGCGGAGTGATCGTCAACACAACCATCTTCACCCCACACTGAATCCCAGGTAACGGTGTCACCTTCCACTTGAACATCGGAGATCGTGTATCCCTGCCCGAACCGAAGATCCTCCTTGTGAAGCCGGCGAATCGAGCCGATGTCAGCTGCCTCCGGGTCGAAATCTGTTGGGTGCCCGACGATCACTGACTCGTCCGAGAAGTGCGTTATCACGTCATCGAAGTCGCCGTCGTTGTAAGCCTCGATATACGACTCCAGCGTATGACGGGTGTCCTCGGCGTCGCCTGAGTTGTCCCCGCTACACGCGCTGAGTACAACTGCGACGACGATTACAGCAACGAGCGTGCGCCGCATCGCTCGCGAGCCCGATTCGCTAGACATGCTGATCGATGAGGATCGCGTTGCCATCGGGGTCCATGAGAGTGAAGCTTGCAGGGCCGCTCGGTGAGTCACTTGTCGTGTCATCGGCCAACTCGAGTCCTGCCGCCTTCAGCAGTCGGCTCATCTCACGGATGTCGGTGAACTCGACTACTGCCGCGCCAAGTCTCTCCCAGCCAGGGTTGAACGTCAGAATGTTCGACTCGACCATGCCTTGGAAGAGACCGATGGCGTGTGGCCCGTTCGCCATGATCGTCCAGGTCTCGCCGTCCCCAGCGATCATCGCGAAACCCAGAGTTTCGTAGAACGTTCTTGACGCTCCCATGTCCTTGACGGCGAGGCTTACAGAGAATGCTCCAAGTTCCACGGTGATCCTTCTCGTTTGCGGACGCTGTTTGACACTAGCGAAGCCGGTCTGGCCGCGTCTTCGGCAACGGCCACGTGGGTCAAGATGTGATGACGATCTTCCCCTGGACGCCACCTTCACCGAAGTAGCGAAGTGCCTCGGCGGCATCCCTCAATGCATAGCTGCGGTCAATGACGGGGACGATCGTCCCGCCGTCGAACATTTTGGCGAGAAGGTCCAGGTCGGTGGCGTTCGGTTTGTGCGCCAGGATCGTGACTCTCCGACGACCGAGGATCAGGGCATTCAGCAACGTTCCCGTCGTGCCTCCAACAACGACGCACACCCCGTCTTGAGTCAGCGAGCGTCTGTATGCTCCGGTCGACCGATTTGCAACGACATCAAGGATCAGGTCGTATCGCTCGCCGTTCCTGGTGAAGTCTTCCGTCGCGTAATCGATGACGTGGTCGGCTCCGATTGACCGCAGCATGTCGAGCTTCGCAGCGCTGTCGACGCCGGTCACCTCGGCGCCATACGACTTCGCGATCCGCACTCCGAAAGTGCCTGTACCACCTCCGGCGCCGTTGATCAGAACCTTCTGTCCGGGTTGGATCTGTTTCTTGTGGCGCAGGCCCTGCAGCGCAAGCACCCCAGCTTGGGGGATCGCCGCCGCCTGCTCGAACGTCATGGACGGTGGCTTGTGCGCTACTGCCTTCTCGCGTGCGGCCGTGTACTCGGCGAACCCGCCCCATCCGCTTGCGGAGAGGTCCCCGAACACCTCGTCTCCAACCTCGAATCGTTCGACATCCGCGCCGATCTCTTCAACGCGCCCAGCAATGTCCGCTCCGAGAATCGGATACTGCGGCGTGCGCATTCCTCCGATGCGGGCGTACCAAGGCGTTCCCCGGAGAAGATCCCAGTCCCATGAGTTGATGGACGAAGCGTGGACCCGAACCAACACTTCGTCGTTCTTGATGGCTGGAACGTCGACCTCTCGCACCTCAAGCACGCCGGGCGTGCCGTACTCTTCGTAGACGACGGCCTGCATGGTTCTCCTTGGTGTTGACCGGTCGCGCGAACGCTAGTAACGGGGCCGGATCGCCACAAGCGATCAGGTCGGATTCGTCCCGACAGCGACACGACCGAGGTCTCAAGGCTGACGATGACTCCAGCTGAGTGTGGCAACAGCTCGTGGTGCGGGTATCGTCGCACCCCATGATCATCGGATATCAGGGCGAGCCCCACAGCTATAGCCATCAGGCGTCGACAGAACTGTTCCCCGACGCGGAACTGACCGGCTTCGTGGGTTTCGCTGCGGCCTTCGGGTCGCTTGAGGATGGGGATGTTGATCGGCTCGTGGTGCCGGTCGAGAACTCGACCACGGGGTCCGTACTTCCTGTGCTCGACCGCCTGCCTGGTGATGCCAGTCATGTCCGCTTCTCGATACTCGCCGAGCACCTGGTTGAGGTGCGGCACACGCTCCATGGCCTGCCGGAAACGTCGCTCGGGGATATACGACAGGTGCGGTCACATCCTCAGGCGTTGGCCCAGGCCGAGTACGCGCTTCTCGAACTCGGCATCGACCCGTTCCCGACCCACGACACGGCTGGTGCCGTGCGCCAGGTGGCCGAAATGGGAGACCCTACGATCGGTGCTCTCGCCCCGCCAAAGGCCGGTGCAGCGCATGGACTCGTCGTGCTCAAGCCTGACGTTCTCGACAAGGAACACAACACGACGCGGTTCGTTGTGATCAAAGTGGGAGATCCCGAGGTCAACGAGGAGGACGACAAGACGACGATCGTCGTCACGTTTGCCCACACGCCAGGCTCTCTGGCACTGGTCCTCACTGAATTGGGCCTGAGGGGAGCGAACCTCACGAGGATCGAGTCCAGGCCAGCGGGCGCAGCTTGGAACTATCGGTCATTCATCGACTTCGTCCATGAGCCCGGCGTAGAGGGACTCCGCCACGTTCTTGAGCCACCACCGGCGAATGCGACGAAAGTGCTCAATCTCGGCTCGTACAAGGCAGTGGTCTCCTAGCCACAGCCCGTACTGATAATGCGGAGTGGCACGATTCCCACAAGGCGCGATGCTACATTTCGCGTCAGGAGGCACCGTGGCGACAAGCACCACCAGTTTCGGAGCTGGCAAGCGCGAAGGGCATGACGCGTCCGACTTCTATGCGAGGCGGATGGTGCAGCGCCGTGCCGACGGGGATATCGGCCCACTCGTCGATCCGCCGGCGTCCGTGCTCGATCGGCTCTACCAGCAGTCATCGGTGTCAATGGACCAGATCCCTGACAACTGTGTCGCCCTCATGGTTACCTCGCCGCCGTACAACGTCGGCAAGGATTACGACGACGACCTCAACATCGATGAGTACCTCACTCTTCTGAGGGATGTCTTCACCGAGACGTGGCGGGTGATCGAGCCCGGCGGCAGGGTTGCGGTCAACGTCGCAAACCTGGGCCGTAAGCCGTACATGCCGCTCAACCAGTACGTCGCGTCTCTGCTCACCGAGATCGGGTTCGATCTGCGAGGAGAGATCATCTGGCAGAAGGCGAAATCCGCAGGAGGCAGTTGCGCATGGGGTTCGTGGATGTCAGCGAAGAATCCCACCCTCAGGGACATCCACGAGTACGTGATCGTCGCCTCGAAGGGATCGTACGCACGGGTGCGCAAGGGTGAGGACACGGTCTCGAAAGAGACCTTCCTTGAGGCCACGGTGTCGATATGGGACATCCTCCCTGAGTCAGCTCGGCGAGTCGGCCATCCGGCCCCGTTCCCTGTCGAACTTCCTCGCCGCCTCATCGAGTTGTACACCTTCGAAGGCGACCTCATCCTCGACCCGTTCCTCGGTTCCGGCTCGACCGCCGTTGCCGCTGTCGAGACAGGCAGGCATTACGTCGGTTACGAGTTGAGCGCCGAATACATCGAACTTGCGGAGCGTCGGATCAGAGAAGGGTCGATCGGGCACCGCGGGATCAAGGCCTAACCGTGGTCCCCATCGAGCGGGCGCTGGTCCGGGCGGTTCTATGGCTCATCGGTGGCCTCCTTGCATCGCTGCCACTTCTGCTCATCGGCATCGGGGACGATCCGACCGTGGCGTTCCTGGTTCACCTTGGTGCGCTCGTAGCGTTCGGACTGGCGCTGACGGTCGCGTTGCTTCCAATGAGCGGCGCCGACTGGTTCGCGGGCTCCGGCTGGGGTGTGATGGCGAGGATGATCGGCAGCGGTGTTGGCATCG
The DNA here is from genome assembly GCA_964196275.1 of uncultured Kiloniellales bacterium. Lineage (GTDB taxonomy): Bacteria > Actinomycetota > Acidimicrobiia > Spongiisociales > UBA5794 > UBA5794. The sequence goes on from CAXMSN010000037.1 coordinate 13,706, forward strand.
TGGTGTTGACGACTGGCGTTGTCGGCTTGGTGACCCTTGCATCGTCTGCCGCTCTCGGATACGACCCATCGACTCAGTTCCTCCAGTTGCTCTCCGCCCTTGACATCGCCTGGGTCACGGCAGCCGTCGTGATCGGAGCGGAGCGTGCATGGTCGAGGATGGCGGGAGTCATCGGTGGCATCGCGATGGGGATGGTGTGCGTGTGGTCGATCTGGTACTACCTCGACGCCGTGCCCTTTGGGCCGAACGGCGAATGGGTAGTCTCTGGCGCCGATCTGTCGACGCGAGTGATCCCGTTCGATACAGCGGCAGCGTTCATCGCCGTCGGACTGTTTGCGTTCGGAACCTACCGTGCGTCTCAGGAGACGGCACAGCCGAGCGACCAGTCGTAGGAAGCAAACCGGACCGGGGGCTGGTTCTCTCTGATGTAGAGGCGATCCTCTTCGTCGAACCACTCCGAGACAGCGTTGCGGATCGTTGAAGAGCTTGCAGGGATGATGGTCGGCATCTTCGATGGGCTCACGAAGTCCCTTCCATACCACTTCAGCACCCTCGAAAGTGTCACGGCGTTCACAGTCCTGTCGATCTGTCCACCGCCGCGCATCATGAAACTTCGCATCTGATCTTCGAGTTGCGCCTCGATGTCCTCACCGGTGAACGGGGCGCCTCTGAGCGTAGGGCACGAGATCGAGCCGCACACCAGCGCACCGTGGATGCGAGGGTCTCCGAATCTGCGGATCTTTCCGTGCTCGATGTCGTCGAGCGAAAGCTTCTCTCCCGCGATCGTGACCCACGGTCGCGAGAACGCTCCCGGGATCCTGAGCACGGAGTCCTCGGAGGCATCGAAGGCAGAGGCGGCTGATCCGATCGCTCCGGCGTTGTACACATTGATCCAGAAGGCCAGAGCTTCACCACGCGGCAGCTGGTCTGGGTCGATTGCCGATGCGGACGCACGATACGAGCCGAGTTCGGCGTCAGCGCTGCCGAACGATCCGATTCCATCCTGTGCGAGCCGAACTAGCACTGACCCGAACGCCGTGTGGTCCACGGTTCCGGTTCCCGACGGTCGCGGGCGTGAGACGCGTCGTGCCCGGAGCATCGACCAGGCTGCTGAGATCGGATTCGGCGTCGTGCTCATGGTGAACACAACTTGCACGCGGCGGTAGCTGTTCCCTGTATCAGACGGGATCTGGCGGCAGCCCACCTGGGGCGTCTTCGTGCTCCGCTGCGGGCATCCGGATGTACCTGAGCGCAAGGTATCCAAGCACTCCGGCCACGCCGGACCCGATGAATATGCCGAGTTTCGCCTCGTCGATGGTTTCGGGGTCGATGAACGCAAGCTCAGCGATGAACAGTGAAACGGTGAACCCGACTCCGGCAAGCATGCCGAGGCCAGCGATGGTCTTGAGATTCGTTCGACGAGGCAGTTCGCCGAGGTTGAACCTGAGGCCGAGCCATGTTGCCGCTGTGATCCCGAGGGGTTTGCCGATCATGAGTCCGACCGCGACGCCGAGAGCGACAGGGTGGAGCGCCTGCTCGATGAAGCCTTCCTCTGTGCCGACGAACCGGACGCCTGCGTTGACGAGGGCGAACAGAGGAACGATCAGGAATGAGGACCAAGGGTGGAGCGCAAGCTCCAGCCGGTTCACCGGGGACACGGAGGACTTTGCAACGGCAGCGAGCTCAAGCGCATCCTGGTCGAGTCGCGCCTTTGCATTCGGCGAAGCACGGTTGATGTCCCATCGGTCAAGGACGGCGACGGCTTTCTGCCGGAACGTCTCATCGGAGTACTTGGCGTGCACGGGCGTCATGAGGCCCAAGATGACTCCGGCGATCGTCGCGTGGACCCCTGATTCGAGGAAGAGGAACCAGACAAGGATCGCGGCTGGTGTGTAGAAGAGGAGGCTGGTGATCTCTGCTCTGCGTGCGATGTAGATGCCGAAGATCCCAACGATTCCTGCCGCAAGGTACGCAAGGCTGAGGTCGTCCGTGTAGAAGACCGCTATGACCAGGATTGCGCCGATGTCATCGACGATCGCGAGAGCGAGGAGGAACAACTTTGCGCTCACGGACACCCGCGAAGCAAGCAAGGCGACGATTCCGACCGAGAAGGCGATGTCCGTCGCCATCGGGATTCCCCAGCCGCTCACCGCATCTGAGGCCCCGCCGGTCATGACGATCGCTACGTAGATCAGCGCTGGGACGATCATGCCCCCGAGAGCGGCCATTGCTGGCAACGCTGCCTTCTTCCTGCTGTTGAGCTCACCTACGGTCAGTTCGCGTTTGATCTCGAGTCCGACCACGAAGAAGAAGACAGCCATGAGACCGTCGTTGACAATGCCTTTGACGGTCTCATCGATGTGGAGGAAGGCGCCGCTGAACCCGAGGTGCGTGTTGATGAGCGTGAAGTAGGACTCGTGGAGCGGTGAGTTTGCCCAGATGAGAGCTATCGCCGCTGCGATGAGCAGAACGATTCCGCCGGCTGCCTCAACCTCGGTGAACTGGATCACCGGACGGATGAACCTCGATGGAACCGCCTTCTCCGACGCGAGCCACGTTGAGTGGATGGGATCGATCTCGTTAGCCATTCTGAGACGAGACTAGGAGAGTGCTGTGCGGTGGCGTTGATCAGCAAGCAGACGACGACGGAAGTCGGACGACGGAGCCCGGAGTCGGAGTACAGAGTCTGTTGTCTCTTGTCTGCTGCAGGACAACGTGACGGGTCCTACGCGAGGCGAGCGGTACCATCGCTGCGAGTTGGAGGGAGCGGCATGGCCGTTGACATCGTAAGGGTCGTCGCCGGTCTGGTGATTCTCGTTATCGCAGCCGACAGACTCGTGCTGTCTGCGGTTCGTATTGCAAAGGTGCTTGACGTTTCGGCGATCATCATCGGTGCGGTGATCGTCGGCTTCGGAACCTCCGTCCCGGAATTCGTCGTGTCAGCTGTCGCGGCATCGGACGGAAACCTGGAACTCGCGATGAGCAACGTGGTCGCGTCGAACATCGCAAACGTGACGTTGGTGCTTGGAGTTGCTGCTCTGATGGCTCTTATCACCACGAGGACGGCCGTGATCCGAAGAGAAGGGCTCCTGATGCTGGCGTCGGTCACGCTGCTGGCTGCATTCCTCCTCACCGGAAGTGTCAGTCGAATCGCCGGCGCCGTTCTATTGGCCGCCATGGTGGGTGCATTGTTCATTTTGCTGCGTTGGTCCAGGGATGAGGATGCGCCGGCTGACCTCGACACGATCGATGCAGACAAGAATCCGCTCGCCGTTGAGGCCGTCTACGGTCTCGTAGCGCTCGTAGCCACGATGGTCGCCGGTCGGGTGCTCCTTGACGGAGTTGTTGGAATCGGTGCTGAGCTCGGCCTCGGCGTCGTCTTCATGGGTGTCGTGACTGGCGTTGGAACGAGCCTTCCGGAACTCTCGGCTGCTGTTTCGGCCGCGAGGAGAAAGCAAACGGACATTGTGCTCGGCAACGTACTCGGATCGAACACCTTCAACTCGCTCGGTGTGGCAGGGCTCGCCGCGGTCATCGGGCCGGGCGAGGTCGGCGGACTCGGGGCACCCGTCGTGGTGCTCATGGTTGCCGCCGCCCTGGCGGCCGGCGTCTTCGCCTACACCCAGCAGCGGATAAGCAAGCTGGAAGGCCTCATCCTGCTCGCGGTGTTCGCCGGCTTCGCCGTTCTCTCTCTGTGAAGCCTTCGAACGAGTCCGTTGTTGCGGCCCTCAGACAATTGGTCGCCTACACGCAGTTGGAGGACGGGCAGAGCCAGTCCTTTCGAACGCGTGCGTACGAGAAGGCGATCGATGCGATCGCCGGGCAATCGGCCGACGTTGCGGACATGACGCTCACGGAACTGAAGTCGATCGACGGAGTTGGCGACAGCACTGCCCGCAAGATCATCGAGTTCGTCGCCAACGGATCGATCGGCAAGGTCGACCGTCTGAAGGAGCGCTTCCCACCCACGATGCTCGACTTGATGAAGATCCCTGGACTCGGACCAAAGACCGTTCTTTCACTCCAGGAGCACCTCGACGTAGTGGACGTAGCAGGGCTTGAGCAGGCGATCGCCGACGAGCGCCTGAGAGACCTGCCCGGCATGGGCCTGAAGTCCGAGGAGAAGATTGCATCTGCGATCGAGTTGCTCGGTATCCACTCAGACGACACGAGAACACCCATCTTCGAGGCCATGCGGATAGCGCACAGGGTTATGGCTGACCTCGAAAGGACCGGGGAGGTGAAGCGGATGCAGTACGCAGGGAGCCTCAGGCGGTTGTCCGAGACGATCGGCGACATCGACATCCTCAGCACAGCCAAGGACCCCGATGCACTGATAGCGGCCTTCACATCCCTCGGTGGCGTGACGGCTGTCCTCGGTTCTGGGACCACGAAGGCGAGCGTTGTGATCGACGACAGCATCCAGGTCGACCTGCGCGTTGTCGGCGATGACGACTGGGGTGCGGCACTGATGTACTTCACCGGGTCGAAGGGTCACAACATCGAATTGAGGCAGCGGGCGCTCGATCGGGGCTGGACGCTCAACGAGTACTCCCTGTCTTCGGTCGAGGACGGATCTGTTGTCGCGTCCAAGACTGAGGAGGACATCTATGCGTCACTGGACCTGCCGTGGATATCACCGGAACTGAGAGAGGGGACAGGTGAGATCGCTGCGGCAGCGAAGGGCGATCTACCCGATGCCACTGCTATCGACTCGATCAGAGGAGATCTGCACGTTCACACCGATATGTCCGGTGATGGCAAGTCGTCGCTCGACGAGATGCTTGCAGAAGTTCTGGCACGAGGCCTCGAGTACGTCGCGATCACAGATCACGCCGAAGACCTCGCAATGAACGGTCTCAGCCGGGAGCGAATGCTTGAGCAACGGGTCGCCATCGAGGAGGCGAGAAAGCGATTTCCTGATCTGTTGATCCTCCACGGTGCCGAACTCAATATCGGGGCTGACGGGTCCATCGACTACGACCCAGAGTTCGTTCAGGGATTCGACTTCGGTGTCGCTTCGGTCCACTCTCACTTCGACCTCGATGAGGCAGCCCAGACGCACCGGCTTGTGACGGCGATTCACAATCCGGCCGTCAACGTGATCGGCCATCTGTCGGGCCGCAGGATCGGTTCACGGCCGGGCATCAGGTTCGGTCTCGGTGCTGTGCTCTCCGCCGCAGCTGAGACAGGAACGGCACTTGAGATCAATTCCAGCCTCCAACGGCTCGACATGTCTGCAGCGAACCTGAAGGCAGCTGTCGCAGTCGATGGTGTGATGTTCGCCGTCTCTACGGACGCCCACATCACTACTGAGCTCGGCAATATGCGGTGGGGAGCAGCCCTCGCTCGCAAGGGATGGGTGCCGCCGAGCCGCATTGTGAACTCATTAACGAAACCTGAATTCAGGGGCTGGATAGCCCAAAATCGGAGCGCAACCACGCTCTGAGGTGTTCAATACCCGCATGGAGAAAGACACCTCAGATTCAGCTCGCAAACGATCGGGACTAGCCGGCGCAGCAGGCGTTGCAGTTGCCCTCGGATTCACCGAACTGTTCGCAGGCATGTTCGCCTCCGTTTCGTCGGCTATCGCGTCCATCGGCTCCGTCGTCGTGGACATCTCCCCGGGATGGCTCGAGTCCTTCGCAATCTCCGCCTTCGGAACTCAGGACAAAGCGGTCTTGGCGATCGGCATATTCGTGGTGGCACTGTTCATCGGATACTTCCTTGGGAAGCGCTCCGTCAACAGTCCCATCCCCATCGTTGTCGGCTTCCTGATCTTCGGTGTCGTTGGAATCGTCACCCAGGCCGACCAACCGGGAGCGGTCGTTGCTGCGGCAGCCGCGTCGACGCTCATTTCCCTCGGTATTGGGATCGCAGCGTTCTACGGGTTGAAGATGTGGTGGACGCCTACCGCCAGAGACATCACGGATGAGGACCCGGTCGACATAGGGAGAAGGCGGATACTGGTGGGTATCGCTGGAGCAGCCACCGTTACGGTTGTCACGATCGGCGTCGGCCGTGCGATGCTCCGCTCGAGGGCTGAGGCGCAGCGCTCAGCGCATATTCTCCCCACGCCTGTCGAGTCTGCGCCAGATCCGACCGCCGCCCACGACTTCGGTCTCGCTGGTGTGCCCCCCGTCGTTGTCGGGAACGCGACGTTCTATCGAATCGACTCAGCCCTCGTTGTCCCTGCCATCAACCCGGACGAGTGGACGCTGACGATCAAGGGCATGGTCGACAAGGAAATCGTCCTCACCTACCGCGACTTGCAAGACATGGATCTCGTTGAGAGCTATGTGACCCTGTCATGTGTCTCGAATGAGGTCGGTGACAATCTCGTCGGCAACGCACTCTGGACCGGTGTCATGCTCAAGGATGTGCTCGACATGGCGGGCGTCCAGCCGGGTGCGGACCAACTCGTTGGCCGTTCGGTCGATGGGTGGACCGCTGGCTTCCCGACAGAACTTGCGTTCGATGGGAGGGACGCCATGATTGCCATCGGAATGAACCGAGAGGTTCTCCCTGCAGATCACGGGTTCCCAGCACGGCTCGTCGTCCCCGGCCTCTACGGCTACGTCTCGGCGACAAAGTGGATCACCGAGATCGAGTTGACTACATGGGATGCCTTCGATGGCTTCTGGATTTCGAGGGGATGGTCAAAGGAAGGCCCGATCAAGACCCAATCTCGGATCGACCGGCCGAGGAACCGGGACACGATCGACGCTGGGCCGTACACGCTCGGTGGCGTCGCATGGGCACCGACGAGGCAGATCACCATGGTCGAGATTCAGATCGATGACGGACCATGGGTAGTTGCAGACCTTGCTGAGTCACTGAGTGCCGATGCGTGGCGTCTCTGGCAGGCTCCCGTCGATCTGAGCCCCGGCAAGCACGTCATACGAGTCAGGGCTACCGATGGAACGGGTGAGACCCAGACAGAGGTCAGGGAGGACCCCAGACCGGACGGAGCGACCGGCTGGCACACCATCGACATCACTGCGGTGTAGCCGAACGACTCAGCCGGCGGTCACCGATGTCAACATCACGGCGAACACGACGATCGTGATCACCATCCCGAGAAACGTCCAGAGTGCCCGCCGCCACACGGTTCGCCCTGCCTTCTCAGGATCCGGTTCGACATAGGCCATGTCATCCATGCCGGTCATCGTACCGGTCGGGCGATAACCGCAGCGGTCGTATGCTTTGGCCATGCAAAACACAGAGGAAATTGAGGCTGACTCCGAGGCTGTAACGCCCGAGGTCATCCAGGAACCAGAGAACCAAGAAGACGAACGTACACCGCCCCACGTCACCGAACCGTCGAAGCTGCTGCGGATCGCATCGATGACGAGAGCGATGCTGGAAGAGGTGCGTGAGGCACCGCTTGACGACGCTGGCCGCAGCCGCCTGCTTTCGATCTACGAGCGGTCGCTTGAGGAGCTCAAAGGAGTGCTCTCCGAGGATCTTCGCGAGGAGCTTGATGCCGTGTTCGTCCCGATCAACGATGAGTCGCCCTCTGAGGCGGAGCTCAGGATCGCCCAGGCGCAGCTCGTCGGGTGGCTCGAAGGCTTGTTCCATGGAATCCAGGCATCCCTGATCAGCCAACAGATGGCGGCCTCCGCACAGCTCGATCTCATGAAGCAACGCAAGGCGATCGAGGCCGAGTCTGGCAAGGAAGACGGCGGCGGGCTGTACCTGTAGCCCAGAACCGGATGTCTGGTTCTGAACGCCGACCGTTTTCGGACTGGGAATCATGTGTAGCCTTGGGTGATGGTCCTGTTCACGCTCTCTCCACCGCCGCCGATGACCGATCCCGTGCTGCTGATGGGGCTTGCGGGTTGGGGCGACGCGGCGGCTGCCGCCAGTGATGCCTGCGATTGGCTGACCGAGGATGCACAGCCGGTCGTCACGTTCGAACCTGACGCCGTGTTCGACTATCGGTCGAACAGGCCGATTCTCAGAGCGAACGCGGGGGAGGTGCTCTCCATTACGTGGCCCCGACTCGAGATCGTTCACCTCAAGCCATCCGGAAGAGATGTGCTTGCCCTCGTGGGCAGTGAGCCCGACTACGGATGGGCGGGGATAAGCGATGCCATCGTCGAAATTGCGCAACGATTCGGCGTGACGACCGCCTTGACCGTGGGCTCCGTGCCAGCACCAGTGAGGCATGCGATTCCGACGTCTGTGTTCGTTTCCGCGTCGGACTCACGACTCCTCCTGCCCGGCGACGAAATGCTTATGGATGACATCGTTGTGCCCGCGTCCGCTGGCACCGTATTCCGCGCTGCTCTTGAGCAAGTCGGCATCTCAGCGATCGGATATTGGGCGCAGGTACCTCAGTACGTTGGCCGGCCGTACCAGCCAGCGATGCACGCGCTGCTCCAGAAGATCTCAGCTCAGCTGGAGGTCGCGATAGACCTGACCTCGATCGAACTCGAAGCGGAGGAGCAGATCTCCCGTCTGGATGAAATTCTCGAAAGGCGATCCGACGCTCGGGATTTCGTAGCGGGTCTTGAACGCAGCGTTGGCACGACATCGAAGATTCCGACGGACCTCCCAACGGCGGATGAAATCGCTGACGAGATCTCGGAATTCCTGCAGTCAGCCCAGGAGGACGACGACATCTGACGAGTCGTCTCGTTAGTTGCCGAGGATCCCGACGAAGAGTGTCATCACGGCGAGCGCTGCGGTGACTGCGATCATGGCCCACACCGACCATGTCAGACCCTTGATCGCCGATATCTGGTCCCGGATGGCCGCGGCAAGCTCTGTCGACTCAGTGGCTGTGGGCGGTGCCGTCGAGGCTGTCGCGGCGACCGGGGCAGCGGCTCTCTCGGTTCGTGCAGGCGCCGGTGACGGAGGCGGTACATCGGGAAGGACGAAGGCATCGATCTCATCTTGAAGATCGTCCACCGACTCGCCAGCCGACTCGCCATTGTCAGGAGTCAGAGTCAGGAGTTCACCATCTGACGGGTGGCCGAGGTACAGTTCTGCTGGCCCATCGATCGTCGTGACATGTATTCGGGCCCCATCAGAGAATGTTCCGTTGCGAGATCCGGCATCCTCGAACTTCCACGTCGACCCGTCGTAGGAAATGACCGCGTGGCGGCGGGAGATACCTGGGCGGACGATGCGAATCGTCGAAGCCTCACCAGACCCGACGAACGCTGGTTCGTCTTCTTCGACGGTGAAGTCGGTTCCTTGATAGTTGACGTTCAGTGACACGGTTTCCCCCGGAAACTATTGCAGTGGCTCTGAGGCTAACCAAGCAGAGAGTTCTGGCGGCAGACATTCTCTCGGTGTGCCGAGTGGCTTCACCTTCCCTAGCCTGAGGGGCAAGACACTCGGAGGTCATTGAAGTGAACGTCGGCGATGTGATGACGAGCGAAGTGACAACCATCAGTGGGGACGCCCCGCTGAAGGAGGCCGCCATGGTGATGGTTCACGCCGGCATCAGCGGCATCCCCGTAGTCGACGAGGGAGGCCGACTCGTCGGGATCGTCACGGAGGCTGACTTCGTCGCAGCCGAAGCTGACCGGTCATGGGGTCGGCAGAGGAAGCGCCTGCTCGCGAACTTCTTCGGCGAGGCAGAGGCTCACATTGCATCTGTCGTGGCGGATGTGATGACCAAGAACCCTCACACCATCGATAGCGCCTCGTCCGTAACGGAGGCTGCACGCAGGATGACCGATCTTGGCGTGAAGAGGTTGCCGGTGGTTACTCCGGACGGCACGCTTTCAGGGATCATCTCTCGTGCAGATGTGATGGGGGTTTTCGCACGAAGCGACCTTGAACTCAAATCCGAGGTCGAGGCCGATGTCATCGATCGGATCATGCGTCTGGCACCGGGTTCAGTCGGCGTCGCAGTGGTCGACGGCGTCGTAACCCTTGACGGTGCGGTCGAGACCAGGTCAGACGCCAGATTGCTCGAAGAGCTCGCGGTCCGGATCGAAGGTGTCATCAGCGTCGAGTCGAACGTGCAGTACGAGCGAGATGACACCAAGCCGGGGTTGCCCGACGCGCTCTGAGTTCGTTCTTTCAAGAAATTTCGAGAAATATGGAGATTTCAGGAATTATCCCTAGCCCCATGTGCGTTATATAGACTCGCAGGGAGAGAGGCGGGGCAATTGCTGACTTTGACTGACGTCATGTGGGAGCCAGAGGTCGACTGGCGGAAGGACGCCGCGTGTAACGGCGTCTCCAGCGACATATTCTTCCCGGCTTCCGAAGAACCACCCGCAGCGGTGAGAGCCAAGGAGATCTGCGCCGAATGTCCGGCGATGGATGCCTGCCTCCAGTACGCCATCAGCACCAACCAGGCTGCAGGCGTATGGGGAGGTCTCGATGCGAACGAGCGTCGAAGACTCCGCCGCAGACTCCGAGACAGGGAACGCCGCAAGGCCTCCTAGCCACCAAGCAACTCGCACCAGAAGGACCGGACATCGTCCGGTCCTTCTTCTATTGCGGACCGCGGACCAGCATCCTTTCGTCCTCCTTTCAAGGGGGACGGCAGAGGAGCTCGGCGACGATGTAGGGGGATGTTGCTGGTTCAACGATTCGCGGTTGACCAACACCCTCGTGGTCTATGGTCCGTGGTCCGTGGTCCTCCGCCATTACCGTTCTCCCGCGAAAGGATTCGGCTCATGCGTGGATGGCTCATATGGATGGTCGTGTTCATCGCTGCCGCTGCCGTGCTTGTCCTTGAGATCGTCGCCGGGCGGATCCTCGCTCCGTATGTAGGCGTGACCCTGCAGTCTTTCACGGCGATCATCGGAACGGTGCTTGCCGCGATCGCCCTTGGTGCGTGGCTCGGCGGAAGGCTCGCCGATCGCTCTGATCCCATTGGCGCACTCGGACCGGTGCTTGCGCTGTCTGGTGTCCTCGCCGTGCTCTCGCCGGCGCTCGTGTACATGGTCGGCCCGTCGTTGCGTGGAACATCGCCGATCACGACGGTCGGCCTGGCCGCGATCGGCTTCTTCGCTCCGGCGGCAGTGCTCTCGATGGTGACGCCGCTTGCCGCCAAGATCCAACTCACCTCCCTGTCATCGACGGGATCAGTGGTCGGTTCCCTGTCCGCTGTCGGAACCAGCGGGGCGTTGGTGGGAACGTTCTTCACGGGGTTCGTGCTGATCGCCTCTGTGCCGTCCAGGCCGATCACCTGGTTCGTGGGCATCGTTCTTCTGGTCCTGAGTTCATTGGTCGCCGCACCGTCGTCACGGAGATGGATGATCCTCGGTGCCGTCGTTCTCGTCATCTCGATCTTGGGTTCAGCAGCGATCGCCGGTGTGTGTGACACGGAGACCGCCTACTACTGCGTGCGCGTCGAGGAGGATCCCGAAAGAGCCTCGGGACGGACACTCGTTCTCGATACATCGCGGCACTCGTACGTCGACGTCGAAGATCCGACGTACCTCGGCTTCCGATACGCCCGTGCCATGGCCGCTGTAGTCGACGCAATAGTGACGGAAGGACCGATAGATGCACTGTTCGTCGGTGGCGGCGGCTTCACTATTCCGCGGCACCTCCAGGCTACATATGGAGGCACCTCGACTGTGCTTGAACTCGATCCAGACCTCGTAGGAATAGCCGAGGAGGAGCTCGGTCTCGTCGTCGACGGTTGGCTTCGCATCGAGGTCGGCGACGCCAGACTTTCGATTCAGGACGAAGCATCCGACTCATACGATGTCGTGGTCGGCGATGCCTTCTCAAGCCTTTCTGTCCCATGGCACCTGACGACCGAGGAGTTCCTGACACAGGTCAAGGAGACTCTGCGATCGGACGGCATCTACGTGATGAACGTGATCGATCGGCCCGAAGCTCGCTTCGTCCACGCCGAAATGCAGACACTCGGGGCGGTTTTCGACCACGTTGCGGTGATCGCTCCCGTCGCCTATTTCGACGGAACCGGCGGTGGCAACTTTGTACTCGTTGGATCCACGCTCCCGCTCGACGTACTCCTCGCCGGAGGCGTCATGCCA
>CAXMSN010000038.1:0-4818 GCA_964196275.1 uncultured Kiloniellales bacterium
CGAGGACTCGTGCCGAATCTTCGATGCTGGGATCGATCCGCTCCCAATAGGCGCCAACGCCTCTCACCACGACCGCGTAGTTGTAGAAGACGTGTGCGGTGAGGATGATCCAGAGCGTGCCTGTCAGATCCACGCCAACCACACCACGGGGCCCGGCGAGGGCCAGGAAGGCGGATCCGACCACCAATGTTGGCAGAACGAACGGCACCAAGGTTGCCGCTCTCAGAAGGCGTCTGCCTGGAAAGTCGAAGCGTGCGAACACCCATGCTGCTGGCAGTGCGACCAGCACGGTGAAGATGGTCGAGAGCAGCGCTTGGAACAGGGTGAAGGCGGCAACACCCTGCAGCGTTGGGTTCCTCAAGACGTCGCCGAACACTCCGAGGTCGATCGATCCGTCAACGGTCAGGCCCCTGACGGTGATGGAGATCAGTGGGTACAGGTAGAAGTAGCTGAGGAAAGCCGTCGGAATGAGGATCAGCGCCGCACGACCGATGATGGACCACGGGGTGCGCGTCATGAGCGGGCGATCGCTGTCCACTCTTCGATCCACCGTTCCCGGTTGTCGCGGATGGTGCCTGGTTCCATGATCACAGGACTGTCAGGGAACGTCGTGTGTTCGACGAACACGTCGGGAAGGACGGCGTCGCCGTTCGTCGGATACACGAACATGTTCAGCGGAATGTCGTTCTGAACCGTCGTAGACAACAGGAAATCGACGAGTTCACCCGCGATCTCTTCATGTTCCGTTCCTTTCAGCACTCCAGCGAATTCGATCTGCCGGAAGCAGCCAGCGGTCACGACGCCGGTCGGAGCCTCTGACAGTTCGCCGAAGAGGACCTCAGCCGGTGGTGATGACGCGTACGAGACGACGAGAGGCCTGTCGCCTCCAGCTCTTGTGAACTGCGTGTAGTACGCCTCGGACCAGTCGGAAGCGATCGATGCTCCGTTTGCGAACAGATCCGTCCAGTACTGCTTCCAGTCGTAGTCGGCGCCATCGGGGTACTCCGCAATGGTGGCCATGAGGAAAGCGAGGCCCGGAGATGACGTCGCTGGATCCTCCACCACGAGAAGGTCCGCGTACACAGGGTCGAGCAGGTCGGCGAGTGTCGAAGGGGGAGCGATGCCGATGGCTTCAAGGCCTTCGATGTCGAAGTTGATGCACACGTCTCCGAACGTGATTGGCGTAGCCAGATCGCTGTCAACCCGAAGGAGTTCGCTCACGCTTTCGATGCCGACCGCCGTGTGCGGAAGGAAGATGTCATTGTCGATAGCCCTGGACAGAAAGGTGTTGTCAACGCCGAAGATGACATCTGCGATCGGATTGTCTTTGGTGAGGATCGCTTGATTCACCATCGTGCCAGCGTCGCCACCGACCGTGACGGACACCTCGATGCCGGTCGCTTCTGTGAAGGCCTCGAGCGTCCCCTCGCTTAGCGCGAACGAGTCGTGGGTGAGCAACACGATCTCGGAAGTCCCAGACGATCCCGAGCAGGCGGACGTAAGCAACAGCAGCGCCATCAACATCGCACCGGAGGGTATGAAACGGTGTGTCATGAAGCTCGCCCTGATTCCGTCACGACGAGTGCGGCGCCTCGATCGAGAGACACGGATACCGGAAGTTGTACGACCTCGTTACTCAGCCCGCGCGACGTTCCCCGCGGGAGGTCTTCGCCCGAAAGATGCCACTTCAGCCCCTGCGTCGTGACCCCAACGCAGTCGGAGATCACGATGAGCGACACGACTGCGCCGACGACCGTGTCGGGATGGACGTGTCCACCATCGAGAAGTGGACGAACGGTCGCCGTATCGGTGTGCCACGTGATGGCGATGCCGATCCACCTGGGCAGTGTCAATCCGGCGGCCACGGCAAGCAGGTGGTCAATCCTGCCCTCCTCGCCCCCGTATATGTCGATGACAGTTGCGCCGCGTGCTGTAGCAGCCGAAAGCGCGAGTTCCAGATCGGTGGCGTCCTTCGATACGGGATGCCGGTCGATCTCGACTCCCGTAGTCTCTGCGTGTGCAAGCCCGTGTTCGGAGATCGAGTCAAGGTCGCCGACGAGAAGGTCGACACGATGCCCGAGAGCGAGGGCATGGTCGTACCCAGAATCGGCGGCGATCACGATCGCTTCGGTGTCAGGCGAGGGAGTGGTCCGTATCGCACCGCCGGCGAACACGATCACCCGCTGGTTGCTTGGTTTGTGTGCTTCCACGCTTCCTCCGCTGGGGTTATCCAGAATCAGGTTCAGCGGGTCGATGGCAGTGCGGTGCAAGGCCACCCTCTCAGCCCGGTATCTCCGAGCTCCCCGGTGTGGTGAAACGCAACTATATCACGACTGGAATGACCTTCCCCGAGGTCCTCGAAGAAATGTTCGATCAGTAGTTGACACGATGACGATAGTATGACATCATGCTGACATCACATAGGCAACACAACACAAAGGAGTGGTCATGTTGTGGTACAACAACCCAGAAATAGTACGAGCCATCCACGACAGCAAGTTGGACACGACGGTGTCTTCACAGCCGAGGCTCATGCGCCTCGTTCGCAATCACACCCACGCTTAAGTACACACATCGAAGCACGAACCGGAGAACACAATGGATATCGATAGCGTGGTAGCGGAATTCAAGACCATGCTCTACGGGCAACTGAGACTTGCCGGCGAAGACCCTTCCGTGGAGGCCGCCGGGGAGGCGATCCTTTCAGCTCTAGAGCCGGCACTGAAGCAGGCCGCCTCGACACTTGCGGAGCAGGCTGCGGTCGAGGTCGGTTCGCAGCTGCCAGATCATGCGGTCGATGTCGTGCTGGCGTCGGGCCAACCCACGCTTGTAGTGAGGCCGACAAGTGATGTCATTACCGTCAACACCGATGATCTGGGCGCTCGGATCACCGTGAGACTCCCAGAGGAGCTCAAGGACGATCTCGAGATCGCGGCTTCCGACCTTGGCGACTCAGTCAACACATTCGTGGTTCGTGCGCTTGCAGGAAACGCCAAGCGTTCCAAGGCATCCTCGCGCTCGGTGTTCAAAGGGACGATCGACACATGAGCGACCGAGTCGAGACATATGAGGTATCGGGAGTTCCATCGATCGAGATCGCTGCTCAGGCAGGCGACATCGTTATCAAGCCGTCCGACAAGCCGAGAGTCAAGATCGTTCTGTCGGGGAACGCGGAGGCTGTCGACTTGACGCAGATTGACGCATCGCCAGAGTCGATATCGATCCGATCACGCCAACCGAAGGGGCGATTCTCCAGCAAGCGTGTCGACATCGTGGTCTCTGCGCCGCCTGGTGGCTATCTCAAGGTTGATCTCGCCTCCGGTCAGTTGCGAGTCCGAATGCCGCTGGCCGAACTCGTCGCCTCGACAGGTTCCGGAGACATCCGCATGGACGAAACTGTCGGATCGACCAAGATCAATGTGGCGTCGGGGGATATCTCTCTCAGAGACGTGGTGGGGGACGCCGAGGTCACGTCGGCGAATGGGGACATCAGGATCCCGAGTGCTCGTGACATCAGCGTTAAGACGGCTTCTGGAGACGTCCGCATCGGTGAGGCTATGCGAACTGTCACTGTCAAGTCAGCGTCGGGCGACGTAACCGTCAAGAAGTTCGGGGGATCCGATCTGACGATCACCACGATGAGCGGCGACATAGGCGTCGGGCTCATGCCTGGGCTTCACGTTGACGCTTCGGTCAAAACGTTGTCAGGAGATTTCCGTAACCGCATCAAGCCGACCGAAGGAGAGCGCACGGGTTCGATGTCACTTCGGGTCAAATCGTTCTCAGGCGACGTTACGTTGCGCTCCGCGTCGTAGGTCACACACCGCAACAGTTGGGCACGGAACGCTAGGTTCATGGGCATGACGCTCGACATCGCAGACATCCTTGCATCGCATGAATTCGGGCCCCGTGAGGGGGAGCACAGACCGCTCTTCATAGCGATCGCCGGCGGTTCTGGCTCCGGTAAGACCACGATCGCCCGCTCTGTCGTGGATCTCGTCGGTAGGGACAAGGTCATCTACCTCCAGCAGGATGCCTACTACCGGGACCAGGCAAATCTGTCGCTTGAGGATCGGGCGAAGATCAACTACGACCACCCGGACTCGCTCGAACTCGACCTGATGACCAAACATCTCGCAGCTCTCCGGAACGGCCAGCCAATCGAACGGCCGGTGTACGACTTCGAGTCGCATACACGCACAACTGAC
Source organism: uncultured Kiloniellales bacterium (assembly GCA_964196275.1). Lineage (GTDB taxonomy): Bacteria > Actinomycetota > Acidimicrobiia > Spongiisociales > UBA5794 > UBA5794. The sequence continues at coordinate 4,209 of CAXMSN010000038.1, forward strand.
ACGATCACGCTCGTGCCCGAGCCAGCCGTCATCGTCGAAGGGATCCTGGTGCTCTCGGACCCAGAGTTGAGGGAGCAGTTCGATCTGCGGGTCTACATCGACACCGACGCCGATCTCAGGCTGATGCGGAGACTTCGAAGGGATATCCTCGAGCGTGGTCGCAGTATCGACTCGGTCCTCTCGCAGTACGAGCGCACGGTTCGCCCCATGCACGACCGATTCGTCGAACCGTCCAAGCGCTACGCAGACATCATCATCCCCGAAGGGATCAACCAAGGTGCGATCGGCACCGTGTCGCTGATGATCCAGCACTTCCTCGACCGAAAAGACGCAATCGGCTAGCACCGCTGCCTGCTGGCTCATCAGGTGTCGGGTGGTGGCCTCGGTTGGTTCGGACGGTTGTGTCTGTCGTGGTTTGAAGACTTGTGTGTGGCGGTGTGGTGTGGTCTGCACAAGAGCGTGAGGTTGGCGAGGCTGGTGTCTCCTCCGTTGGCCCAGTGGGTGAGGTGGTGGGCGTCGCACCATGCTGCGGGTGCGTCGCATCCGTCCCATGTGCAGCCTTGGTCGCGCTGTTCCAACGCTCTACGTATCGCTGCAGGGATGGTGCGTG
>CAXMSN010000039.1:0-2645 GCA_964196275.1 uncultured Kiloniellales bacterium
ACAACTTGACGCCTGCCAGGCCCCGCTTCGATAGAACAAACCACGCATATCCGGCATTATGCGCACATCGAGACGCCGATCTGTCGCTCGGTGTGACACGAACCTCGGACGGCATACGCCGCCAATCCCATCGACCCGACGCGTTGAGCCGCTGCGCAGCCGTTTTCGTTGCAGACCCGAACGGACGCCAGTCTTCAGCCATCGGATGCGAAACCAGGCCGAGCGATAGGCATCGCAATGCACAGCAATCGGCGCTCGACCAACAACTTCGCCCATTAGACGTCTCAGCCCACAGAAATCGAAGCGACGGGGCAGGGTTTGCAAGGAGATGTGCCCGACAAACATTGGGTTTCGGTAAACTTCCGTCCCTCATGGGGCTGTAGCTCAGCCTGGCAGAGCACCTGACTGGCAGTCAGGGGGTCAGGGGTTCGAATCCCCTCAGCTCCACGGAGAGAGAGACGCCGGAACCTCAGCATTGGCTGGGGTTTCGGCGCGTCAAGGGTCCAGCAGCCGAGACCGAAGAGGGGTGGATCAGGTGGCGTTCTTGGTTGCGTTCTTGGTCGGAGTGCGATTTCCTGCCTCTGAAGGGTTGTTGCGCTGCAACGCCTGAAGGTCGTAACACGCTAAGACCCTTGGTACGTAGCACATGCAGGGTCATGAAACGTAGACGCCACAAGGGCTGTCGGCGGCCCTGGAGTGTCTGGCAGTCAGGAGTCGTGTGCGAGGAACTCAGCGTCAACCGCTCGACGCGAGGAGAGCGTAGAGATGCTTGGGGCGGCCAGGTGTTCCGTACTCGCTGTGGACCTCAGCCCGCCCGGCCTCTACGAGGTAGATGAGATAGCGGCGTGCGGTGACCCTGCTCACTCCGGTGAGATGCGCCACCGCCTCGGATGTCAGGCTCTGATCTGCCTCTCGTAGGGACTCCTCGACTGCGTTGAGCGTCTGGGCGCTGAGCCCCTTCGGCAGGTCCTGCGTCGTGGTGCGAAGCACGCTGTATACGTCGTCGATGTCTTCTTGTGACAGCTCAGGCGATTCGGACAGCTTCGACCGCAGTTGGGCGTACGCATCGAGGCGCTCGCGGAACGCCGCGAACCGAAATGGCTTCACGATGTAGAACAGTGCTCCGTGCTGCATCGCGGATCGTATGTTGGGTACATCACGTGCGGCAGTGACCACGATGACGTCAGCCCCTGAATCCGATCTGAGTTCGTCCACGATGTCGGTCCCGTGCTTGTCCGGTAGGTAGAGATCGAGGAGAACGAGATCCGGCCTGAGTGTCCTGTTCATGTCAAGAGCCTGGCCAGCGGTCAGCGCGACGCCTGCGACCTCGAAGCCGTTGCACTTCTCAACGAACTCGCGGTGAAGGCCAGCCACCCTGAAGTCGTCCTCAATGATGAGCACAGAGATCATGGGACCAATGCCTCCGCTTCGACGAATGCATGCGGGATGCGTACGCGGAAGACCGCGCCGTCCCCGTTCTCGAGTTGGATCGATCCGTCGAGTGTCGTCACGGCGTCATTCACCAGAGAGAGGCCGATCCCTGCATGCGATTCCGCCCCCTTTGTGGTGAAGCCCTCGTTGAACATCAGGGGCCGTACATCGGGAGAGACGCCCGCCCCGTTATCCCACACTGTGAGGTCCAGCGTGTCCGCATCTCGTGTCATGGTGAGCTCGACATGTGCTTCGCCGTCACGCGGTCCCGCGACGCTGTCGAAGGCGTTGTCCACCAGGTTGCCAATGACGGTGATCAACTCTCGTGATCCCAGCAGCGTTGTGTCATCAAGACCCGTGACTTCGACCGTAAAACGGATGCCGCGCTCAGCTGCGATCGCGGACTTCGCGATCAGGAGGCCAACCAGCAGCGGATCGGGCAGTGTGCTCTCATAGGCGGCGGTTACGCGCTCGTGCGTGTCCGTTTGGACGGAGATGAGCTCTATGACCTCGGCTGCTCGGTCCAATTCGATCAGTCCCGAGATCGTGTGGAGGGTGTTGGAGAACTCGTGGGCTTGGGCGCGGAGCGCCTCTACGAGGACTCGGACCGACTCCAACTCGCCGACGAGGCTTTCGAAGTCCGTTCGGTCTCGAAGGGTTACGACGGTCCCGATGTGGCTGCCCCGCACCGAGACGGGCATCACGTTCGCCACGAGAGCTCGCTCACTTATCGTCAGCTCGATGTCGCGGTACTCGACCGGCTCCGCGAGAAGGCGTTCGAGCGCCACCGAGGGGACAGCGTCGACCAAGTGGTCGCCAAGGTTGTCCTGTGTGATGCCAAGAAGGTGGGATGCCTCCGGATTGACCAGGTTCACCTGTCCTCCGGCGTCGAGACCGACGACGCCCTCGCGGATCCCGAGCAGCATGGCTTCACGGCGTTCCAGAAGTGCCGCGATGTCCGCTGGTTCCAAACCGAGCGTCTGCCGGCGGATTCGCCATGCGAGGAACCAGGCTCCGAGGGCGCCAAGCACCATTGCTATGGCACTCCCGAGGAGCACCGCCGGTGTTCGCTCCCGAAACGCCTCAGCAACAGTGACTGAGAGAACACCAACAGATACCAGACCGACCACTTCGCCTTGCTCATCGTAGATGGGTGCCTTGCCACGCACGGAGCGTCCGAGCGTTCCCGTCTGTGTGTAGATGCCGGATATGCC
>CAXMSN010000040.1:0-34195 GCA_964196275.1 uncultured Kiloniellales bacterium
CGGCAACAGCATCCCTGTGCGCCGCTTCCATCGCGGATCGCATCGTCGGGAACACTGCGTTGGGGACCGAGGCGATCGCCGCTATGTCCTGTGCGGACTCACCGAACGCATACAGAAAACGGATCGAGTTGATCTGGCCGATCGGCGTGAGGTCGAGGTCCTTGTTCCGTCCCCCAGCAAGGAGAAGCACAGATTCGTACTCACGGGATGCGGCGACCGCGGCGTGAGGGTTCGTGGCCTTCGAGTCGTTGATCCATACAACACCGTTCACGATGCCGACCTCGTGACGACGATGGTGTCCGGGTGAGAAATCTTCAGCAACGGCACGGATCCCATCGATCGTCGCTCCAGCGGCGAGGGCGACTGTCGCCGCGATCACCAGGTCCAGTCGAAACGATTCGTCCGTAGCCGATGTCTCCACACGTACTCCATCGATCATCAGATCGTCATCGTCCACGCCGTTGCCCTCGGCTGGCACCGTACGACCCGAACATGGCACCGTGACACACCGGGCACCCGCTACGACACCAACGACCGTGCTGTCGTCCGCGTTGTAGGCAAGAACGTCGTCTCCGGTCATCGACTCGAAGATGCGGGCCTTCGCCGCAACGTACGCCTCAACGGATCCATGCCAGTCGAGATGGTCGGTAGCGATGTTCACCAACCCAGCGGCAAAGGGATGCACGGCACTCAGGTACAACTGGAACGACGACAGCTCAAGCACGATCACGTCGTGGTCATGCGAGACGATGTCCGATACAGGCAGGCCGATGTTGCCAGCCGCGATCGCATCAACTCCCGACGCAACGAGCATGCTCGCCACCGCATCGGTGATCGTTGTCTTCCCGTTGGTCCCGGTTATCGCCACATAGGGTGTCGCTGTGTGCGACAGGCCGAATGCAGCCTCGGACATGACAGGCACGGAGGCACTCGCCGCGTCGAGCATTGGCGTTGTTGTCGGGGAGAAGCCAGGGCTGGCGATAACGAATGCCACACCATCCAAGAACCCTGCGCTCCACGGCGAGCCGACCAATCGTTCGGCAACACTGCCGAGCTTGTCGGCTGCGTCGGGGTCGTCGTCGAAGTACGCAACATCATGTCCGTCCGAGCGCGCAAGTCGACCGGCTGAGGAGCCGCTCGTGCCAACACCGAGGACGAGGATGCTCACGGGACGATCGATCCCGGCCCACCGACCCAGTCGGCATAGAACACGCCGATGCCGATGGCCACCATGATCGCCGACAGGATCCAGAATCTGATGATGACGGTTGTCTCTGGCCATCCCAACAACTCGAAGTGATGGTGGATGGGCGTCATCCGAAATATCCGTTTACCGAACCCCCTGAACGAGACGACCTGCATGATCACGGACACCGTCTCGATGACGTAGAGGCCACCGAGGATGATCAAGAGGAGTTGCGTGTTGGTGAGGATCGCCAAAGCGGCGATGCCTCCACCGATCGCGTGAGAACCCGTGTCCCCCATGATGATCTGGGCAGGGGCCGCGTTCCACCACAGGAAGGCGAGCACACCGCCGAGTGCAGCGGCCGACAGAACCGCGATGTCGAGTGCGCCGTCGACGCCATAGAAGAGCGGATTGCGAGACTGCCAGAAGGCGATCAACACGAACGCGCCGAATACGAGAGCGCTCGAGCCTGCAACAAGGCCGTCGAGTCCGTCGGTCAGATTCACACCGTTCGCTGTCGCAGTCAGCATCACGAGAACAAGGAGGAAGAACAAGAAGGGGCCGAGCTCGATACCAAGGGGGCGAACGAACGACAGCTCCGTTGACACGCCAGCCGCACTCGCTCCCCATGCGAACAGCCCAGCGATCACCAATTGGCCGAGGAACTTCCATCGTTTAGAAAGACCCTCGTTTCTCTTCCGTGCGAACTTTGCGAAATCGTCGAAAAACCCGATAACCGCCATGCCCACGATGGCGAAGATCGCAAGCAGCGCCTTGTCATCCATCGTCCGATGGGAGAACCCGAACCCGTCCTGAAAGCTGAACAAGGTGAGGTGGGCCATGGTGTAGCCCACGACGATCCCGGTGACGATCACGACGCCACCCATCGTTGGCACGCCTTGCTTGTGCTGGTGCCCCTCAAGTTCCGATTGGATGAACTGGCCGATGTTCCGACGTCTCAAAACTCTGATCGCCAGAGGCGTCAGAAGGATCACGAAGATGAACGCGATCGTCGAAGAGATAAGGAGCGTGATCACAGTGAGAAGTCCTTGATGAGGTGAAGCGCGAGCCGTTCGAACCCGGCGGACCGCGACGCTTTCACAAGCACAACATCTCCTCGTTGCAGGGTGTGGGAGAGCGTATCGAGACACTGCCCGATATCCGTGGCATTCCGAACGAGATCCGGAGCGCCGAGAGCGTATCCATGGTCAGGGCCCACGACGAACACGTGCTCGTATCCAAGTTCAGATACGAGGGAGCCCAACCGACGATGCTCGCGCTCGCACACGGGTCCCAGTTCCGCCATCGGTCCGAGAACCGCGATGTGTCTGCCGTGCATCCGCGAAACGGTGTGCAACGCTGCCTCGAGTGACTGAGGATTCGAGTTGTACGAATCGTTGACGACGGTCACGTCGCCGACGTGCACCTCCATCCTCCACGCCGACCCCGTCGCTTGCTGCATCCGATCGATGAAGCCTTCCAGGTCATATCCGAGCGCGACTGCTGCGGTCACCGCTGCTGCAGCGTTCACCGCCTGATGGCCTCCCGCCATGCGAAGCGTTATGTCGTAGTCATCTCCTCCGACGGACACACGGAACGTCGGAAACCCCTCACCGTCGATCGTGGAGTGGGATACCGCCACGGTCGCTTCTCCCCCTTCGCCGAACGTGAGTGTCAGCAACTCGCCTCCTCGTTGGAGCCGTGGCTCATCGTGTGGGAGAACCGCAGTGCCATCTGGTGGGAGCATCGCTACGAGTTCGTACTTCGCATCTGCCAAGCCGTCCTCAGAGCCGAACGTTTCAAGATGGACGAGACCCAAATTGGTGATGATCGCGACGTCCGGTTCGATCGCAGGTCTCAGCCACGCGATGTGGCCTGCTCCTCGCGATCCGACCTCGATAATCAATGCCGTCGCATCGTCCGGTGTGGCCAGAACGGTGAGCGGCACGCCCACCTCGTTGTTGTACGACTTCGGAGACGCCCACGAGCCAGCTATTCCGGCGTGCAAGAGATCTTTCGTCGATGTTTTGCCCGTCGATCCGGTCACAGCGATAACGGGGATCGAGAGTTCGGCACGGCGCTTTGCAGCCAACGCAAGGAGTGCGTCAGACGTGTCGTCAACCTCGATTCGAGGCTCTGTCCGCACCCCCGGTCGCGTGAGCACGCAGCTCGCCCCGTGCGCCGCGGCTGAGGCGGCGAAGTCGTTCCCGTCGAAGTGCTCGCCCACAAGGGCGACGAACAGGGATCCGGGGCTGACCTCCCGGCTGTCCGTAACGATCTCATTGATGACCGCACCGCCATCACCGACGAGCGTGCCACCAACGGCACCAGCGATGTCTGCCATTGACCAATCTAGAGACGTCATGGCGCATCCATCCCGTGCCGCGCAAGGGAACGCCTCGCCTCATCGACGTCATCGAACGGGTAGATGACCCCGTTGACCTCCTGCCCGAGTTCGTGGCCCTTGCCAAGGATCAGAACGAGATCGCCCGCACGTGCGATTGTCACCGCGTGGTCAATCGCTTCACCCCGGTCGAGCACCGTTTCAACGGATGCACCGAATACGGCCTCAGCTCCACGCCTCACCTCGTCAGCGATCGATGCCGGCGACTCAGAGCGCGGGTTGTCCGTCGTTACGATTGTCACATCGGCTGAGGCCGCCGCAGCCGCACCCATCATCGGGCGCTTGTCCTCGTCCCGGTCGCCACCAGCCCCCACAACCGCGATCACCCTGCCATCGGTCATGGCGCGCGCAGCCTCAACGACCGTCGCTACCGCGGCAGGAGTGTGGGCGTAGTCGACGACCACGGTGATCTCCGCGCCGGGCGAAACTATCTGCATCCGGCCGGTGATTGGCTCAAGGGTCGACAAGCCGGCGATGATGCTGCCCGTGTCGACACCGAGATGCCGAGAGATCGCCCACGCAACGGCAGCGTTGGCGACGTTGAAAGATCCAGGTAACGGCATCGATGCGGCCACAGCCTTTCCACCCTCCGAAACTGTGAAGCGGATCATGCCATTGGACTGTGAATCGATATCTGCCCGGATATCGGCGTCGGCGCCCACGGCCACAGTTGTAACCGGACAGTCGGTGGCTGCTGCGATTCTCGCGCCATACGTCCCTGAAATGTTCACGACGGCGTGATCTGACCTTCGCCTGTCGAACAGAGAGAGCTTCGCTGCGAAATACGTCTCCATGTCATCGTGGAAATCCAGATGGTCCTGCGTCAGGTTCGTGAAGGCGGCGACATCGAAGGCCACAGCGTCGGCCCGATGAAGAACGAGCGCATGAGACGACACCTCCATCGCGACATTGCGGACCCCACCGTCGCGCATCAGGGCCAGCATCCTTTGGAGATCCGAACTCTCCGGTGTGGTGCGCTCAAGCGGGAGCGGGGATCCGCGAAGCCTCGCTCCGAGTGTTCCGATGATCCCCGAAGGGACACCCTGGGCATTCCATATGGACTCGCACATCGAGGCAACGGTCGTCTTGCCGTTCGTGCCAGTGATCCCCACGATCGAGAGGTCGCTATCAGGAGATCCGTGCGCAGCGCGGGCGATATGAGGCATCGCCAAGCGGGTGTCCGAGACCACGATCTGCGGTACATCAACGTCGACCCGGTGATCGACCATGACGGCAGGTGCTCCCGCATGCGCAACCACTGAGGCATATTCGTGTCCGTCGTGGTTCGAGCCCCTGATCGCCACGAACACCACCCCGGCTCTGACGGCGTTCGAGTCGTGGGTCACATCGGTTACGTCGATGACGACATCGTCCACTTCGACAACGCCGGGCAGGCCTTCAGCAAGCACCTTCAGTGAGACCAGGCGCTCTGCCATCTCAATCTCGGTCGGGGGCGACCCCGAGTTGGTGCAGCGCGTTCTGGGCAACCTCAGCGAACACGGGTGCCGCCGAAGCACCACCGAGAGTAAGGCTGGTGCCGTCTTCGAGGGACCCGTGCGGAGAGTCGAGAACCACGGCCACAACGACGCGAGGGTCGTTGAGTGGGGCCATGCCGATGAACGATGCGAACGTGTCATCGGAGTAGACGCCGGCCTCGACATCGAATTTCTCGCTCGTCCCTGTCTTTCCGCCGGCTGTGTAGTCGGCGAGCGCCGCTCTGCTACCGGTGCCGATCTCGATGACCTGGCCGAGCATCTCACGCAACGTCTGGGCCGTGTCGAACGACAGCACCCTTCGGGTCCTGGCGTTCGTTGTGATCCGCGTGCCGTCGGCTTGGATGATCTCTTTGACGAGATATGGCTCGGTCCACACACCATCGTTCGCCACGGTCGCATACACAGCCGCCATCTGGAGGGCCGTCGTATGAACGGCATAACCGATCGCTATCGAGGACCCGGACGTAGCTGTCCACTCTGACGTAGGTGGAACTGAACCCTGGCGTTCACCTTCGACATCCAGTCCGACCTTGCCGCCCAGGCCGAACTTGGTGAGGTACTCATAATGAAGGTCACGGCCGAGCATCTGTTCGATGTGGATCGTCCCGATGTTCGACGACTTCGCAACAACATCGGCCACTCGCATCGCAGGCGGGTTGTTTCCGTGATCCGAATAGTCGAATTCCCCGATCTCGATCCTGTTCGGTGTATCGATCATCGTGTCCGCCGTCACGATGCCTTCCTCTAGGGCGGCCGCGACCGTGAGCAGTTTCAGAGTCGATCCGGGTTCGTACATGTCCGCAACCGTGCGATTGCGAAGAACACCGGGTGTCACCTCTGACCTCTCATTCAGGTCCATTCCGGGGTAACTCGCCATCGCCAGCACCGCCCCGGTGTCCGGGTCAAGGACGACGATCGCTCCGTTGGACGCACCCGTGGTCTGTATCGCACGACGGAGCGCCTGTTCGGCAGCGAACTGGATCTCCCTGTCGATCGTGGTCACGATGTCGGCGCCGGCGGCCGCGGGCTCAAGGAGAACCTCGCCCTGTGGGATGACGCGGCCAGACGGATCCAGTTCGACGATCAGACGACCCGCGTCACCTTCGAGTTCGGAGTTGAATGTCAACTCGAGACCCTCGATCCCGCCACCGCCGTCATAGCTCGTGAGCCCGATGACCTGCGATGCCACGGAACCTGCGGGGTACACGCGGAGAGGTTGTGGTCGGTAGAACACACCGGTGACCCGCTGCGCTTTGTCGACGTCACTGTTGTACGCCGCTATCACCGACTCGACCTCATGTTTGCGGCTGGTATCTACTCGCATCGCGATCTCTGCATACCGCGATCCACTCTCCTGCCCCTCCGAGAGGGTCAAGGCGAGTTCTTCATACGGATCGTCTGCGTACGGTGCGAGCAGCGCTGCCGTTGCCGTTGGGTCATCAAGCATGGAGGGGTCTACAACGATATTCCACCCATCGATCGTCAATGCAAGCTCAACGCCATCCCTGTCGTAGATGGTTCCCCTGGCGGGCTCGATGGCACGTTCCGTGATCCGCTGGTCGAATCCCACGGTCGCCAATTCAGCAGCACGAGCCTGATTTCCCTGGAGGTCGAAAAGCCTGAAACCGATGCCCGCCCACGCGAGGACGAACGCCACGCCGACAACGAGAAGCCGAAGGTCACCCGGCTTCCATATGCGTTGCGCGCTCACTCCGCGACCCCCACACCGGTTACCACCGGTGTTCGGGACCTGCCGTCAGCGCTCGGCGAGATCACATACATTCGCTGTCCTTCTCCTAGGGCAGACTGTCAGTCAAGGCTTGAATCGGCTCGCCGCCAGACGGTGCGATGAGGACTCCGCCGAGGTCATCGACCACGATCGCGACGCGGTCCTCGGGATAGGTGAGGCCCATTCGTGTCGCCTCTGTGGCGATTCGGAGCGGGTCCTGTAGCTGCGCCAGTTGAAGCCTCAGATCGAGCTGAAGCGACTCCTCGGTCGCGATCTGGCGTTCCAACGATTCAAGCTGGAACGCTGACCTGTCAAGAGCGATGCGGAGGAAGATCATCGCAAAGAAGACAGCCATGACCAAAATCGTGAAGAAGATGAGTGGAACGATCCTCGGTCCTCGTCTCTCGCCGACGGCGCTCTGGCGTGCCGCTCGACCTCGTGCGTAAGGAACAGTTTGGGCGGTCACGTTCGAATCCTCTCGGCAACGCGGAGCACGGCACTCCGAGACCTCGGATTGGCTTCGATCTCAACAGCCGTGGGCTTGATCGCCTTTCGCGTCAGAACCCTGAGATCGGGATCTGCTCCACACACGCACACAGGGATCTCAGGTGGACACGTGCAGTCGCGAGAACGCTCGACGAACGCCCGCTTCACCATGCGATCCTCGAGCGAGTGATACGCCATCACGACGATCCGGCCGTGTTCGTCCAACCGGTCGAGACCGGTGTCGAGGAAGCCCCGAAGACCATCGAGTTCTTCGTTGACGGCCATACGGATGGCTTGGAAAGACCTCCGGGCCGGGTGGCGGGCACGGCGCGCTGCGGCCGGGACGGCCTCGGCGATACAGGACGCGAGATCGGTGGTGTCTTCGAACGGCCGACCCGCGACGATGGCATCGGCGATTCGTTTCGCAAATTTCTCCTCACCGTATGTACGCAGGATCCTGGTGATCTCGACAGCGTCGAGTGAGTTGACGATGTCTGCTGCGGAACGCTGTGCATCGGGGCCCATCCGCATGTCAAGCGGACCCGACGAGTGATAGGAGAAACCTCGGTCCGCGACGTCGAGTTGGTGGGAGGAAACGCCGAGATCGAGAAGGATCCCATCGACACGACAGGGGAGGCCGTTCGTTCCGAGCACCGATTCGACATCGCGGTAGTTCGCTTGAACGACCGTGAGCCGGTCATCAACGAATGCTTGTTCGACAGCGTCAGGGTCCCTGTCGATTCCGATGATCTGAAGGTTGGGGTAGCGGTCAAGAAGCGCACGGCTGTGGCCTCCCCCACCGAACGTCGCATCGACGATCCACCCGTCTGCAGCGGTCTCGAGCCATGCCACGGCTTCTTCGACCATCACCGGGATGTGATAGGAACTTTCTTGTGGTGTGGGCTGAGTCATGGTCAGCCCCCCGGAGCGCTGGCGCCAAAAGGGAAGCGGGCGGAGTAAAGGGCCTTCCGATTGACATCCGGGGGACTGACCACGAGCCAGCCCACTGTGTGCGGGTCTCTTGTTCCTGTGTCATATGCCTTCCCCTGAAAGCACCTCCTCGATACCTGCGTAGTACTCGTCTGCCTCTGCAGCCACCGAGTGCCACGTCTCTGTGTCCCATATCTCGATGCGATCGGAGACGCCGACAACTGTTATGTCCTTGTCGAGGCCTGCATAGATACGGAGGGGCTCCGGGATCTGACAACGGCCGGTACGGTCGAGTGACTGATCCGAAGCTGATGCGAAGAACGAGCGGGAGAAGTTGCGTGCGCGACGATCCGTCCGTGGAAGCCGCTGTACCCTCGCCGACTCTTGGCTCCAGGTGTCCATTCCGAATACGTAAAGACACCGTTCCTGGCCTTTGGTGATCACGAAACCACCAGCAAGGCCCACGCGAAACTTGGAAGGCATCACGACGCGACCCTTCTCGTCCAGCGAATGGCTGTATTCCCCGAGGAACATGTTGTTGTTTCTCCATCATCTGCGTCTCCCACGCGGCCCCACTATGGCCCACTCTACGCCACTTGTCAACACACTACGTCTCGCCCCCGCCACTCTGTCTGAACGACGTCCGTCAAGAGACGCCACGCAGACGATGGATACCGGAACCAGACTTGATCCACAGACAACAAGAGTGCCTCCGCTGGTCTGGTACGTATTACGTAGTGCGTACTACGCAATACGAGGCGAAGCCGAGCGAAGCGGTACGCTCACGCCATGACGAACACCACGCCACCCGTTGTCCTTGTCGGTGTCGGCGAGATGGGGGGTGTCTTCGCCAAGGCCCTGCTCGGCGCCGGTCACACGGTGGTCCCGGTGACACGGTCAGTGTCCATTTCGGATGTGGCAGCGCAGGTTCCTGATCCGCTACTGGTGCTCGTGACCGTGGGTGAAGCGGACCTCACATCGGTTCTTGCGAGCATGCCCGACGTGTGGCGCGATCGGGTCGGGTTGATCCAGAACGAGCTTCTCCCACGGGACTGGATCACACATGACATCGCCGATCCAACGGTCGCTGTCGTTTGGTTCGAGAAGAAGCCGGGCATGGATATAAAAGTGATCATCCCGAGTCCGATCGCCGGACCGAGAGCAGAATTGTTGGCGACCGCGCTCGACGGAGCCGGAATCGCCACCACCGTCGTAACACCCGATGAGATCGTGCATGAACTGGTCGTCAAGAATCTGTACATCCTCGTGGCGAATATCGCAGGACTCGAGACAGGTGGAACGGTGTCGGAGCTCTGGGGAACCAGCGAAGACCTCGCACGTCAGGTTGGCGCTGAGGTTCTCGAGATCCAGGAATACCTGGTCGGCTCACCGATCGACTCGGAGGCAACCTATGCAGGCATGGTCGCTGCGTTCGAAGGCGATCCCAACCACGGAACGACCGGTCGGAGCGCACCGATGCGCCTCACGAGAGCCCTGGCACATGCATCAGACGCGGGCATACCGGCGGAGAAACTCGGGGAGATTGCGCGAGCGAACGGCATTGTCGCCTAGCCTGCGCCCTACGTAGACAGATTTGGGAGGAAGACCATGCACGTACTGGTTGCCACGGATGGGTCATTGGACTCACAGAAAGCGGCAGACTTCGCCGCCAGCCTTGCCGGATCCGATGGATCGACGACCGTCGCAACCATCGTCCGAGTTCCTCGCATGCTACTCAGCGACCTCCGTAAGGACTACGGCGAGATGAGCGGAGTAGCCGTGGGCTCCGATGCCGAGTACGTGGGATCCCCGAGCGTTGACACCGGAACGCCCCGCGGCTGGCCCGGGGACGACGCAGTGATCGACCAATACCTCGGAGACAAGCGGATCGAACGCTGCCGGCCGATCGTCACGGCCATCCGCGATGCAGGGGGCACAGCGGAGTCTGTTGTCAGAGAAGGCGACGACACAGCCAGTGACCTCATCGCCCTTGCCAAAGAGATCGGGGCCGAGATAATCGTTATCGGCTCCCATGGAGGCCACGCCTTCCAGGGTCTCTTGGGCTCCACTACTTCGAAGATCGTTCGGAGAGCCGAGTGCCCGGTGCTTGTCGTCCGCTAGAGAGCCATCTGTCAGGTCTCAGACCTCACACAGGGCGGAGCGAGACAGGTTCAACTCGCAGCGAGATACGGACGCCACGTGGTGTCAAGGTTTCCACCCGCCGCAACATGAACCCAGTCGAAGCGACCAGGTGACGCTGGCGTCCTGATGAGCTTCAGCCCGGCTTGCGCCGGCGTCCGGCCTCCCTTGCGCGTGTTGCACCGCCGACATGAGGCCACGACATTGTCCCACCGATGCTTCCCGCCCTGAACCTTCGGGATCACGTGATCCACGTTCTCCGCGTGCTTTCCGCAGTACTGGCAGAGGTGTTCATCGCGCATGAAGATCGCTCGCCGACTGATCGGCACGGAGCGGCGATACGGCGTGTGGATATATCGGCGCAGACGAACGACCGATGGGACTGCGAACGTCTGCGACTCTGCGTGCCATGTTCGGTCTGAGTCCGCAACGAGCACCGCACGCTCCCTGAGCAGCAGCACCAGTGCCCTCCTGGCCGAGACGACCGAGAGCGGTTCATTGCTTGCGTTCAGCACGAGCGTTCTCATAGCGCAGACGAGGCTAACAGGACGGACTACGGACCCGGGCTACGTAATACGTCCTAGGCAATACGTACTACTGACGACTGAACGATTTCGCTCCTGGTCCGTCAGCGAAGGCGGAGCCGAGCGGGTCCGGAGCGAGCCGAAGGCGAGCGATCAGCCCGTTGGAGCTATCAGCTTCACGACGACGTCGGTCGTGCCGGTTCCGTCGTCGCCCAAAACCGATGGTGTTTCGGATCCGGAGAGGCCGAACGCTTCCCGGTACTCACTGACTCGGGCAACGATGTCCCTGACGACCATTCGAGCGTGGTCATCCCCTCCATCCTGGAGGACCTCAAGGTCTGTGGCGTCGGTCGCGATCACGGTCACACCGGCGGCACGGATATCCGTGATCATGATCTCCTGCAACACCTTGTCCGGCGAGAGGGATTCAAGACTCGCTATCACCACCGAGTCTGCGTTCCCATTGCGCACAACATCAAGGAGAGCCATGAACCCCGGCCGATCAGTCGGTGAAGCAGCCGCCTGATGGTCCTGGCACATGGCTACGAGTTCGTTGCCGGTGTCCTTTGCCCATCGACGAATACGCTCGCTCTGTGCGAACGCCGTGTCCGGGCCACTTGGACCCGGCGTCTCTCGAACATACCCCGCAATGCGCATGACGCCTTCCTGTTGCCGGCAGTATCCCATCCTCCCGAAATTGGGTCAATGATTGAAGGGGACCACGGACCACGGACCACGGACCACGGAAGAATTCCGCCTCTGGTCTGAGGTCTGGAGCGAAGCGACTACACCGAAATCGCTGCCCAGGTGGCTCTTCCGATGGCGAAGGCGCTGCCTGCACCGACTACGGCACTGCCCGCGGCCATCTGGCCGTCGCGGTCCAGCACGATCATCACAATGTCAACGCCCTCAACCCTACGTTCCTCGATCTCCACGATCACGGGATCAGGTGCTCCAGGAGCAGCAAGCCTGGCGGCAGCAATTACGACGGCCCGCTCCACTCCCCCTTCTCCTTTGCGAGCGATCACCGTTTCGACACGGCCGTCCGTCGATTCAACGGTGACCAAGATCCCACGTCGGCCTTCCTGAACAGAGACTCGCTCGATGCGTGCGATGACCAGCCTGGGATCTGCACCTACCCCGTCCTCCTCGACATCGGATGACAGACCTGCAAGATCGATCACCTCGACCTCTTCGCCAGGTTCGACCGGAAGCAATGTTGTGACCGAAGCGGACTCCGCAGATTCGGAGGCGATCTCGGACACCGAAGCCATCGACACATCGGGGGCTCGACCTCTCGCAGATGCTTCACCTGGCAGAGTCGTGTCGGTTCCGAGCCCATGGTCGGAGAGCACGCGGCGTATCGCCTGGCCGACCAGAGTCTGGTCGGCGTCCTGCGAGATGCGGATACGTAGACCTGATGGTGCATCAGCAACGCCATCCACGTCAGCCCCCTCGACTCCGTCGATCGCGAGCAGATCCTCGCGAAGCGAACGCGAATGCACGCCGTACCTCCCTGGTCTCCCTGTTACGTGTTGTTTCGTCTCCATCGAAGATACGAAAGGAGGTCTTCCGTGGCAAGAGCCATATCCGGCCGTCCATAGGCAGTAGTCACTCTCCATGACATGACCGACCTATCAGGGAGTGGAAGGTACGGCGGTCTCGACCACCAGGACCTCCGAGCGAATGCCCACATTGCCCCCACAGTCGTAGGCCACAGCCAAGGCCGAACGACAACAGCAACAACGGAAGAGACAGTGAGCACCCGCAGAGGATACGACAACGGGCGTCGGAAGTCGGAAGTCGGAAAGCCGGTCGACAAGCCCTACGGAACCCGGAGCGTTGTGATCCCATCCGCGGTCCGCTGTCCGTGGTCTGTGGTCTTCTGTCCCGCAAGCGACCCAATGGGAGTATGGTTGCCTCTGCTTCAGCCGGGCATCAAGGAGGCACATTGTCCCTGACGCAAAATGATCTCGATTGGTATGGCGACCGTTTTCAGACGGTGGTCGACAATATCGAGGAAGTGATCCAAGGCAAGCGCGACACGATTGATCTCGTCGTGACAAGCCTGATCGCCGAGGGACACGTGCTGATCGAGGACGTCCCCGGAGTCGGCAAGACCCTGCTTGCGAAATCTCTCGCACGCTCGATCGACTGCACGTTCCAGAGAATCCAGTTCACCCCTGACCTCTTGCCCGCAGATGTCACCGGCGTGTCCGTATGGAACCGTGAGACAGGACACTTCACGTTCCGCGCTGGACCCGTGTTCGCAAACGTTGTCCTCGGCGACGAGATCAACCGCGCAAGTCCGAAGACTCAGGCAGCTCTCCTTGAGGCCATGGAGGAACAGCAGATCACGGTCGACGGCGAGACACATCTGTTGGACGCACCGTTCATCGTGATCGCGACGCAGAACCCGATCGAGCACGAAGGTACCTACCCCCTACCGGAGGCGCAGCTCGACAGGTTCATGATGCGAGTTGCCATGGGATATCCGGACAGGGCCAAGGAACTGATGATGCTCCAAGCGCACGGCGGCGGATCGATCTACGACGAACTCAAGCCTGTTGTGCACGCGGAAGACATCATCAAGATGACATCCATTTCACGTGAGGTCCACTTCGCCGATGTCCTGCGGGGATACCTCATCGACCTTGCAGAGGCCACGAGGGAACACCCTGACATTCTGCTCGGCGCATCGCCACGCGCAGGCTTGTTCCTTCAGCGTGCTAGCCGAGCAGTGGCTGCCGCCGACGGCAGGGACTACGCAAGTCCTGACGATGTGAAATCCGTCCTGTCTCCGGTGCTCAACCACAGGCTCATCGTGAGGCCTGAAGCGCAGATGCGAGGCACAACGGTCTCCGAAGTACTTGAGCAGGTCATCGGCACCGTGCCCGTTCCCGGAACGCGCACCACCGCCTGATGCCAACGACAAGAGGCTGGGCTGGAATTGGTGCAGCCTTCGCCTTGGCGGTCCTCTGGGCCGGCTTCGGCGAGGATCTGCTTCTGGCACTCAGCGTATTCCTCTTCGCCGCCGTCGGAGGCGGCTCCCTGTATGTTCGGTTCGCCGCCCCACGTCTGGCGCTGAGGCGCACCATCAACCCCGTCCAACTTCACGACGGAGAGCGTGCGCTCGTGGACCTGACCCTGGAGTCGCGTCGACGGGTCTTCCGAGTGACCGTCGAGGACCGAGTCCATGGGCTTGGTTCAGCGAAATTCGTTGCCGACCGTGTCGCCGATGGCGATGCGATGGCGGGCCGTTATGAGGTCCTCTGTAGGCCCCGGGGTGTGTACAAGGTCGGACCGTCGAAGGTCACGATCGGGGACCCGCTCGGGTTCATCGAATCTACATCCACGTTCGGCACGGTCGACAGGCTCGTTGTGTATCCGCGGATCGACCCTCTCGCTGGCGTCCCGACAGGGAGAGGCCAGGATCAGACGATCAACACGGCAAGGGCGAGCTTCTGGCATACGGGCGGCGAGGATTTCTTCACACTCCGCGAATACCACCAGGGCGATGATCTGCGAAAGGTGCACTGGCCCTCGTCGGCGAAACACGATCAACTCATGATCAAGCAACTCGAGATGCCGTGGCAGTCCCGCGCCTTCATCTTGCTCGATCCCAGGGTGGAACCGCATGAGTCAGCGGAGAGCTTCGAACAGGCGGTCCGTGGTGCAGCGTCGACGCTGAAGCATCTCTTCGCCAGCGGCTACACACCAACGATATGGGCGGGCTCAGGCAATGGCACGGTTGTCGGGAGTGCGAGAGCGTATCAGGTGGCCATGGAAGAGCTTGCGACGGTTCGCCCGACGAAGGGGAAGAACCTCAGACATCTTGTATCGCGCCTGCGGAGATCAGGCATGGCAGGGGGCGTTCTCGTGATGGTTACCGGACGTGCAGACGAAGCGGACCTCGCAGCCATGCAATTACTCAGTCAAGATTTTTACCGAACTGTTGTGCTTTCGGTGGCGGAAACCGAAAATGACGCCATACTTGGATTTGCAAAGGCAGGAGCACTCGTGGTCCGCTCGAACCCGACGGGTACGTGGACAGAGTCCTGGCGCAACGCGATGGAGCATGGATGGTCTACCGCTACAGCTGGATAGCAGGCATTGCAGGCATCGGCCTTGCCTATTGGGAACTCTCATCACTCCTGCGCCCATCGACGTCAGGGACGAGTTGGCAGGTAGCGATCATCGTTGCTGTGCTGTTGTCCATGGGCGTCACATGGACAGCGCTTGCGTATCGGGCCAATGTCTGGCTGGCGATGATCGGGAACATCGTTGCGTACACCCTCGTCGTCGGACTCCTCGTTGCGCCCGACACGCTATGGGGGATCTTCCCGACGGCCGACACGTTCACGGCCATCCAATCCGAGTTCACCAGGGCGCTTGAGATCATCCAGCACGGCGTCGAGCCGGTGAGGCCTGTTCCCGGCTTGATCATGCTCTTCGCAGGGCTGTTCTGGATCCTGGGGTTCCTGCTCGTGGCCGGCCTATTGAACTCCCGCCCGTTCGTTGCAGTACTCACTCCGATCATCATCGCTCTCCAGTTCGTGATCATCGACCGGAGGCCCAAGAGCCTCGTTCACATCGCGATCTTTGTAGGCGTAGCCGCATTCGCTCTCGTGGCCGTGCGCCTCGACGAGCGTGACCACGGAACCGGCAGACTTGCGAGAACGAACGCCATTACGGCGCCATCGAGGCGGCCATCGTTCGGGATCGCGATGCTTCTCATCCTCACCATCGTCGCCTCGCTCACATCCGTGGTTCTCGCCGGTGACCGTGTCCCGTCCGACGGAGTCGTCTCATGGCGCTCACCGGCGGGGTACTCCGATGACTACGCGGGCTCAGGGACGTACAACCCGTACACGGACATTCGGGCAAACCTGATCCAACAGTCGAACAATCCACTGTTCACCGCCACCATCGAGGGCGTCGACCCTGCGACGGTACGGTTCAGAATGGTGACGCTCGATATCTTCCAGAACGGCCGTTGGATGCCGAACCGGGTACGTGCGTACCCTCTCGAAGAGGAGCCGTGGATCTCCGCCGCCCAAGAGTATCGGGGCCCGACGACGCCGATCGCCGTAGCGGTGAAGGTCCAGAACCTGCAGATGCCGTGGCTGCCGACACCTGTCACAGCCACGGCCGCGACCACTGAGGACCGGTCAGACTTCGCCGCGTTGCGTACACGCAGACTTGATGGCTCGTTGTACCTCCCTGGCGACTTCACCCGGGAAGGCATGGAGTACGCCGTCCTTGCCGAGGTTCCCCAATTCACCGCGGCCGACTTCGCACGACTGGCCCGCGGCGAGGACGGGAGACTCAGCCCTCTGTTCGAAGCTGCTGAGGGTGACGGCCGCAGCCTTGGATCGGTAGCAGGCGAGACGACATTCGCAGAACTCCCTGATGAGGAATACTGGACGCAGTACCCAGACGACCTTGGAACACGCGTCGCCGTTGAGGCACGTCGGGTCACAGCGAACATGGACACGAACTTCGAACGTGCCCTGGCCCTCGAGGACTACTTCAGGTATACGGGCGATTTCACGTACAACACATCGGTGCCGACGAACTTCACGACAGACAACGTCGAGAACTGGTTGTTCGACGAGACCAACGATTTCGCCAGGCACGGATATTGCGAGCAGTTCGCCACGACGATGGCCCTCATGGCGCGTACCCTCGGCATGCCGTCCAGAGTCGTGCTCGGCTTCACTCCCGGCAGGCTGATCAACGACGACACCGTTCAGGTGATGGATCGAAACGCACACTCATGGGTCGAGATATGGATCCCGAGCCACGGATGGATGGCGTTCGACCCCACACCGCGCAGCGACTACACACTGCCGACCACCAACGACGCCTTCCGCGAAGCGCTCGGCTTCTCTGCGGCTGACTATGCAGACTCGATACCGAACCTAACGCTTCTCAACCTCGGCGGTACTGACGAACTTCTCGAGGCGCTGCTCCGCGAACGCGACGATGTCGAGCGACCCGTGTTCACGCCAACCGGAACAGACACGGACTCCGCCGGATTTACGCTGCCGAACTGGGCGCTCCCGATCGCGGCCGTGGTCGCCCTCATCGCACTGATCGCTCTGGCAGCACCGATCACCAAGTGGTACCGAAGGCGGCGAAGGACGAGACGTCTCGCAAACGGTGACATCGCCGCGGCATGGGAGGACATCACCGAACGTCTCTCCGATCTCGGCGAGACCGTCAACGCCGCGGCGACGCCGCTGGAGATGGCCGACTCCATCGATGAGGCCTTCGTGCCGCTTGCTCGATCCTATGGAGACGCTCTCTACGGAGAGAAGGAGTCCTCGACCGTGGTCATCGATCGTGCAACGGACGCCCATATCAGAGCAGAGCAGCACCTCACGACGAGGTACTCGCGGACCCAGAGGATCAGAGCCGTCTATCGGCCAACGAGGATCAGAAGGCGTCTCAGACGATTGTTCTCACGTTCGAAGACCTGAACGCTGCGTCGGTTCGAACCACCCGAGCTGATCAGCCGGTGGACTCTTGTGACTCAGCGATCACATCGTCCTCGACAACCCTGAGCATCTCGCGGAAGCTCGCCCTGTCGAGTTCGAACTTACTGACATCGTCCTCGACGCTCAGCGCGATCTCGTCGATCTTGACGAAGAAGGCAAGCTGCCCTTGCCGAAGCGCATCGAGGAGCTCTGTATCGTTGTGGGCGATGGCAAAGATCGACTGACCATCCGTGACGAGTTTGACCTCGGCGAGGTGGTCGTCCATGTTGCCGGTCCTGCGCAGATAGTCCCAGGCTCGACGCACACGCTGTATCGAGAGACCGTTGTCGAGGAGGCTCTTGACGACCCTGAGGCCGACGAGGTCGCGAAAACTGTAGATACGACGTCGACCGGGGCGACCGTCCGTCGTCTGTATTGAAGGTTCTACCAAACCGACCTTGTCCCAGTATCGAAGCTGGTGCGGCGTGCACGATGTCAGCTCGCACGCCTGTGCGGCGGTGAATCCCTCCAAAACCCTCTCCCTTTGCTCTGCTGTGGACGAAAAGAGGCTGTCCACACCTTCGTCTGCCCTACCTCGAGACGAGGCAGGAATCGACTATCTTAAACGTCCCTGCGCCACTTCTGCCTGAACTGTCCCAGCCATGCTTCCACGTTTCCAGGGCTTGCTTGAAGTGAACGCGACATGCGGACAGTGAGTGCCATCCAACCCGCCGATCCGACCATGATGAGAAAGCCGATACCCGCAACAGCCCATGACGCGGTGAAGGATGCGAACATCAACACAGCACCCACCACGAACGCCAACATGGCAAGACGCATCTTCCATCGATGCCTCCCGCTAAGAACAGCCTTGGAGACCATCTCAGCAAGCTTGGGATCGTCCTCGTAGAGCTGACGCTCTATCTCGTCGAGGATCTTCTGCTCATGTTCGTTCAGTGGCATTTCGTTCCGTCAGTCAAGCGACTCACCTGTGGTCAGTATACCGCCGAGCCTCGATTGAGAAGGCTAGGTTTCTCAGGGAACAACGGCTGTGATCTCGATTGGGTTCCGCATTGTTCGGGCGGGTGACAATACCCTATCCGACATGGATCAAACGACGACCGTCATGCTCGTTCGACACGGCCAGGTGGCGAACCCGAATCACGTCGTCTATGCCGATCTCCCTGGCTTCGATCTTGACGCAGATGGAGTGCTCCAGGCACACGCAGTCGGGCGACATCTTTCACGAACGACCGTCGACGCCGTTGTGAGCTCTCCCCTATCACGTGCGGTCCAGACAGCAACGTCCATTGCTCGGACACACGGTCTCCCTGTGACGATCGATGGCGGGCTCAGCGAGTGGAACTTGAGTTCCGGATGGGTCGGCCAGATCTGGGACGACCTTCCGGTAGCGGTCCCGGGTCAACTCGAGGCCTATCTGAACGACCCGTCGAACTTGCCGTACGCAAGCGAGACGCTGTCGGATCTCGCGTCGCGCGTGACCGACTCGATCAAGCGCCATCTTGAGTCGGGGATTCGGCACCTGGTTGTCGTCGCACATCAAGATCCGGTCGCCGCCGCTGTGCTCCGCCTCGTCGACGAACCGATGGCCGGACTGCTGTTGGATCCGCCACCGCACGCATCGGTGACGACGTTGATTCTGTCGCACGATGCGCATTGGACCGTCGCAAACCGTTGGGTTCCGACCATCGGCTGATTCGTGCCGAATCCACTACACTCCCGTCACCAACGTCGTGAGGACCAGCTTGGGCACAAGAAATCTGATGAAGAGCATCATCTTCGTTGTTGTCGTGTTCGGACTCCTCATCGTCGTCGGCACCGTCAACACCTCCTCCCCATCAGCCGATGTGATTGAAGCAGATCGGCAGCCGACAACGACCACCACCACCGAGCCACCTCCACCTGGTGTGGCATTCGTCGTCATCTCGAACGGCTCCTTCCAGCCAAGCATTCTTGAATTAGATCTCACCGACATCCACATCGTCCAGTGGACGAACGAGGATGCTCTTGAGTACGAATTCTCGTCTGCGGACGACCTGTGGGAGACTTTCACCCTTTCGGAGGGCGATCAGTTCCAGTTTGACTTCTCACCGATCGAGCCAGCGATCTACCGCCAAAGGGCATCGATCGGTTTCAACAGGATCCCTGGCTCGGTGGACACGCGCCCCGAGCAATAGCATCGGGACCGCTGCGACGTGAAACGTCTCGCGACTTTCGCAGGAGTTCTCGCGATGCTCACGGTCGTCGGAGGGCTCGCTGCATTC
Organism: uncultured Kiloniellales bacterium; assembly: GCA_964196275.1. Classification (GTDB taxonomy): domain Bacteria; phylum Actinomycetota; class Acidimicrobiia; order Spongiisociales; family UBA5794; genus UBA5794. The sequence continues at coordinate 19,662 of CAXMSN010000040.1, forward strand.
GCGGCAGCTGACACCGCTTTCTCATCGAGTTCCGTAGCCCTCATCTCCATCGGCTACCTAGCGAGTTCGTTGGTTGCGCTCGTCGGTTGGCTACTCGTTCGAGCGCCGTGGGGCCGCTGGTCACTCGTGGCCGCTACTGCAGCCGCCATCCTCCTCGGGAGCATGCTCGATACCTGGGCGACGCTCTTCGTGTATACGATCGGAGCTGCATCCCTCATCACACTGACCGGCCCATGGCTCCGCCTGTGGGTGAGGCAGTACCCACCACCCGACGGATTGAACCGCATCGCCCTGTCCCTCACGATCGTGTCACCGCTCAGCCCCCTTGTGGTGGGCCTTGCGGCGTACGACGCGGCCCATTGGAGCCATTGGCTCGCCGCTCTCACAGCGGCCGCCGGTTCATGGGCATTTGGACGCGGGCTTCCCATGGCCATCTGGTCGCTGCGGATGGCTGTTCCAGCGGTGAGCGTCGCTGCATTCGTGACGTCTCCGATGCCCAGCCGCCTCTTGCTTGGTGCGGGAGCCGGGCTTGTCACCGTTCTCGCATGGTTGCCGGAAGCCATGCAGACCTCGACTTTCCCCAATCCGCCGCTGCCGTCACCAAGGCCTCGACGACAGAAGGCTTCAGATGCAACCGACTGACTGGGTTTCGGTGGCGACAAGCGCAGCGTTCGGAATGATCACGGGATTGCTGCTCGGTGGAATGCCTGCCGCTGTCGCCGGTGCGATCATCGGGATCGCCTTCGCGTACGGTGCCGCGCGAGCAAGAGTTCGGCCAGTCGTGGCAATAACCGTCTTCGCCGGAGCGTCGGCCGGCGTCCTCATCGGCTCATCGATCGTCGAGACGATCTGTCTTCCGGGTACATGCGTCGGACTCGAGATCACCGGAGGCGTCGTGATCGGACTGGCAGCGATGATCGGTGTCGGCATGGTTGCCGCTCTCGTCACGCGATCGTTCGACGAGTACAACGAAAGCGTGGCTCAGGGCAAGGAACCGCCAAGCGTCGGCTGCGAGACGGGCGACTGATCGGAAGTTTCGTATTACGTATTACGTGGGTGGTTTGCCGAAGATGAGCGATACGTTGTGCCCGCCGAATCCGAACGAGTTCGTCATGGCAGTCGAGATGTCGACTTTGCGAGCGGTATTCGGCACGTAGTCGAGATCGCACTCGGGATCCGGCGTCGCGTAGTTGATCGTCGGTGGCAGAATCCCGTCGCGGATGGCCAACAGACATGACAGCGACTCGATCGCACCGGCGGCACCAAGAAGGTGGCCCGTCATCGACTTCGTAGATGAGATCGGAACGGTGTACGCGTAGTCGCCGAACGCAGTCTTGATGGCCGCTGTCTCGGTCTTGTCGTTCGCCTGAGTGGAAGTTCCATGAGCGTTGATGTAGTCGAGGTCTTCCGGCTGCATGCCTGCATCGAGCAGGGCAGCCTGCATCGCCCTCGATGCGCCGGCACCACCGGGGCGGGGCAATGTGATGTGGTAGCCGTCTGCTGACATGCCGTAACCGAGGAACTCGCCATAGATGTCGGCTCCCCTGTCCAGCGCGTGCTGGTACTCCTCAAGGATCAGGATCGCCGCGCCTTCGCCCATGACGAATCCTTCCCTATCCGCATCGAACGGCCGCGACGCCCCTTCCGGGTCGTCGTTGTTCGTGCTCAGCGCCCGCGCTTGAGCGAAACCGCCCATGGCGAACCGCGTGATCGCGGCCTCACCACCGCCGGCGACCATGACATCGGCTGCTCCGCGCTGGATCAACGCCGCGGCGTCACCGATCGCGTTGGCCGACGCAGCGCAGGCCGTGACGACCGTGCTGTTCGGGCCGTACAGATGAAAGTCGATGGACGCCAACCCACCAGCCATGTTCGAGATGATCTTGGCGATGCCCAGGGGCGACATCCGATTTGGCCCTCGTTCGGTGAGCACGCCCATCTGCTCCTCGAACGTTTCCACCCCCCCGATGCCAGTCCCGGCGAGCACCCCTGCGCGGAGTGCCTCCGGGTCGTCCTCCTCATAGGAGAGCCCTGCATCATTGAGTGCCTGTTGGGTCGCGACCCAGAAGAACTGGGCGCTTCGGTCGAGTCTGCGAGCGTCACGTCGAGACATGAAGTCTTCGATGTCGAAGTCCTTCACTTCCCCGCCGATGTGGGAAGAGATGTCCGATGTGTCGACGCGTTCGATCGTCGAGATCCCGCTCTTCCCAGCGAGCACGTTCGACCAGTAGGTGTCGACGTCGGATCCCAACGCAGTCACGGATCCAAGACCCGTGACGACCACGCGCCGTGTGTTCACGATGACGCCCTAGCTGCTGAGTTTCTTGGCGACGAGATCAACTGCCTCGCCGACTGTGACGAGAGACTCAGCCTCTTCGTCAGGGATCTGCACACCGAAGTTGTCCTCGAGGGCCATCAAGAGCTCGACGACACCAAGCGAGTCGACCTCAAGGTCTTCCTCGAATGTCGCATCCATTGTGATCTTGTCCGCATCGAGACCGAGTTCCTCAACGAGAAGCTCTGTCATCTTCGATTCGATGTCCGCTCTTTCCATGGCTTTCGCCCTCCTGATGTTTCAGAGTGCAAGCCCGCCATCGACGACGATGGTTTGGCCTGTGATGTACGACGATCCGTCTGACGCAAGATAGCCAACAACGGATGCGATTTCTTCTGGTTCTCCCAACCTTCCCAGCGAGATCTGTGCTGTCGCTGCGTCCGTGACCTTGTCGCCAAGCGCTTCGGTCATGTCCGTCGCGATGAAGCCTGGGGCAACAGCGTTGACCGTGATACCTCGGGAACCGACCTCTTTGGCTATCGATTTCGTGAATCCGATAACTCCAGCCTTCGATGCGGCGTAGTTCGCCTGACCAGCGTTTCCTGCGACGCCGGACACCGAACTGATGTTGATGATGCGGCCACCCTTCGCTCGGATCATCCCTCGCAGCACAGCCTTCGTGCACAGGAAGACCGATCGGAGATTCGTTGAGAGAACACGATCCCATTGGTCAGCGCTCATTCGAAGAAGGAGACCGTCGTCGGTGATTCCGGCGTTGTTCACGAGCACCGTGACCGGGCCGAGTTCTTCTTCGACCCTGGCGACAAGGCCTGCCACGGCGTCAGGATCGCTCACATCGGCCTGTATCGCGACCGCCGATCCGCCGTTCGTCTTGATCTCGTCGACGACGGCGTCAGCCTTCTCTGCGCTCGCCGCGTAGTTGACCGCGACGGCGAAACCGTCGTCTGCGAGCTTGAGTGCCACGGCGCGACCGATACCTCGCGATGCGCCGGTGACCAGTGCTACCCCCGTCATACGTGCAATGCGTCCTGTCTGGCCAGCATGATGTCGATTCCCGCTTCGGTCGGCTCGGGCAGTTGCTCATCGGTTGTCCCGATCGGCTCGGTACGGTCGCCCCATTGGATCGCCGTTGCACCCCATGTGAACCCTGCACCGAAGGCAACAAGGACCACCTTGTCGTTCGGCTGGATCCTGCCCTCCGAAAGTGCTTCCGCCAACGCGATCGGAATCGTCGCGGCAGATGTGTTTCCATACTTCTGAACGTTCACATACACCAGCGATTCGTCGACCTTGAGTCGTCGCCTCACCGCATCGATGATCCGAAAGTTGGCCTGATGCGGGATGACCAGATCTATGTCCTCCATGGACCAATCGGCCATCTCAGTCGCCAAGACGGTTTGCTCGCCCATCCTGACCACTGCGTTCTTGAAGACCTCAGAACCATCCATCACGATCGCCATCTTCGTCTCCGTGCCTATGAACTCGGTCCCAAGGCCCGTTGCCGTCAAAGCCGGCGCTCCTGCGCCGTCAGATCCGAGGGTCATCGACTGGATACCGATGTCCTCATCGGTCGCCTCGACCACGACGGCTCCTGCGCCGTCACCGAACAGAACTGCCGTCGACCGCACATCGAGGTCGAGGTACGACGTAAGCCGCTCTGACCCGATGACGAGCAGCTTCGAAGCTGTGCCCGTCGCGATAAGGCCTTGCGCCAAGGACAAGCCGTAGATGAAACCCGTGCATCCAGCGTTGATGTCTGTAGCCGCAGCGTTGTTCGCACCAAGTTTCGTCTGCACGTAACACGCCGAGGAAGGGATCTGACGATCGGGGGTGCACGTCGCCACGATGATGAAGTCGATGTCGTCCGGCTCGAGCCCTGCTGCGGCGAGGGCACGTTTGCCAGCCAACGTCGCCATGTCCGAATTCTGGACGTGCGAGACATGCCGCTCCTCGATGCCCGACCGGCTGCGGATCCATTCATCATTCGTGTCCACGTGCTGCGAAAGTTCTTCGTTCGTCACAACTGGTTCAGGCACGCACAGACCCCAGCCAGTGATCGTCGCGTTCTTCATCGAGGTCCTTCCCTGGAAGCTGGCGTCATTGTACGGAAAGCTCCTCTGCCACCGTACGAACTTGTCCAAGATCTGACACGACCTTGATCGCCGCTCCTTCAACGGTCCGCTTCACCAATCCTGCCGTCACATCCCCAGGACCGACGTGCACGAACGTGTCAACGCCGGAGAGGCTGAGATTGGTGAGGGTCTCTGAGAATCGCACGGATGACGTGAGCTGGTCAGCGAGCGTTTGGCCTGGATCATCGGTCGGAAGTGCTGTCGCATTCGCGTACACGGTGAACGATGGCTCAACGAACGATGTCGCGTCGAGTGCTGCAGATAGTGCATCAGCGGCATCTGCCATGAACGGCGAGTGAAACGCACCGGCGACGTTCAGGATGATCGCCCGTCTGACGCCGAGGTCACGGGCGTTCTCTGAGAGCCACGCGAGGTCGTCTGTTCCACCGGCAAGAACGATCTGGCCCGGTGCGTTCAGATTGGCCACGTACAGTTGGCCGCCAGAAGCCCGCCGGTCGCTTGCGATCCTCTCGGCGCTTTCAGCGTCGGCACCGATCAGGGCTGCCATGCCCGAACTCGAGGCCGCGGCGCACTCCGCCATTGCGGCCCCGCGTGCTGAGACGAGCGAAAGGCCATCGAAGTAGTCGAGAGAACCAGCCGCAGCGAGAGCCGTGTACTCGCCCAACGAATGCCCGGCTGCAGCACTCGGCGGCTCATCCACGTACTTCATGAGTTCGTCGAACAATGCGTAGGACGTCCCATAGAGCGCTGGCTGAGCATGCTGGGTTTCGGTCAGAGCCTCGTCAGGCCCCCCGGCGATCAGACCCTCGAGATCCCAACCGAGAACGTCGTTCGCAGGCTGCCCAAGAAGATCCGTTCGATGATGCCGGATTTCAGGCGTCATGCCGACAGCCTGACTCCCCTGCCCAGGAAAAAGCACCGCATACGTCATCAGATGTGTTCTCCCTTACGCAGTACGTACTACGTAATACGTTCTTCAAAGTAGCGTCTGATGTTACGGACTGCTTGGTTGATTCGCTGCGTGTTCTCGACGAGGGCAAACCGTACGTATTCATCACCTGATGGGCCGAATCCGATACCCGGGCTGACGGCGACCTCTGCCTTGTCGAGCAGATCGAGCGCAAAGTCGAGGCTTCCCATGTGGCGGTGGGACTCGGGGATCTTCGCCCAGACGAACATCGTTGCCTTCGGTACCTCGATCTCCCACCCGACGGTCCGAAGGCCATCGATCAGTACGTCCCGCCGAAGTCTGTACTCGTCGACGACCTCGCCGATGTACTCGTCATGCTCATTGAGGGCGATGATCCCTGCGATCTGGATGGGCTGGAACGTGCCGTAATCGAGGTAGGACTTCAGCTGCTGGAGCGCTGCGACCATCTCTGCGTTTCCGACCACGAACCCAACCCGCCATCCAGCCATGGAGTGCGACTTCGACAGCGTGTAAAGCTCGACCGCAACCTCCTTGGCGCCGTCGACGGAGAGGATCGATGGCGGTCGGTACCCATCGAATGCGATGTCGGCGTACGCGAAGTCGTGGACGAGCGCTACCTCGTTGCGATGTGCGAAGTCGACGAGCTTCTCGAAGAACTCGGTGTCGACCGTCACGGTCGTTGGGTTGTGTGGGAACGAGGTCACGATGACACGCGGCTTGGGCCACGACGTACGGAAGGCTGAAGTCAACCGATCGAAGAAATCGCTGTCCGTCGACAGGTGAACCCTTCGCACCTCTGCTCCGGCGAGGACCGGTGCGTAGATGTGAATGGGGTACGACGGCTCGGGAACCAGTGCGACGTCACCCGGCTGGACAAGGGTCCACATGAGGTGCGACAAACCCTCCTTGGCGCCGATCGTGTTGATGACCTCTGTCTCGGGATCCAGTACCACGCCGTACGCCCGTTCGTACCGGTCCGCGACAGCTTTGCGAAGGTTCGGGATGCCGCGAGACGCCGAGTAGCGATGGTTCTTTCCTTGCGATGCTGCCTCGATCAACTTGTCGACAACGCCAGGTGGAGAAGGGATGTCCGGGTTCCCAAAGCCAAGATCGATGACGTCGACACCCGCCCTGCGGGCAGCGAGCTTTCTCGCGTTGATCTCGGCGAAGGCGTACGGAGGGAGGTCGTCGACTCTGCGGAACTGCATGCCGGAACGATAGATGTGTCCGGCGCCGAGAAACGGACCCACAGCCTTCACCCGCGATCAACTACTACGTCGGTAAGAACTTCCTCACGGAGGGAGGGATGATCTCGGCGCCCCATGCGAAGATCGAGCGCACGAGATCGAGGGCGTCGATGGTCCCATCCCAATGCTCGAGCACGATGGCCTCTTCGGACCCGTTCATGAGGTGGTCGACCGCGAGCGAAACCAGGATGATGTCGTCGAGCCTTCCGAGCCCGACCACGAAATCAGGGATGAGGTCGATCGGAGACACGACGTATGCCATCACCGCACCGATGAAGGCCTTTTTCCTAATCGGCACGCGCGGATCGCGCATCAGACGCGTTAACAACTTCACCAGGTTCGGCAGCAATAACGCAGCCTCAAGTGCTACCTCATTCCAGGCGCGCGCAGGCACCGGAAGGCTCCGGTCGACGGCGTCGGACGAATGATCCGGCATGTCAGGATCCATCGCTCACCTCCGATGCGAGCATGGCCGCGCCAACGGCACCGGCTGTCGGACCCAAGCTCGCGACATGGATCGCAGGCGGCACCCTCAGTCGCCCCCCGTGGAGCAAGTCAACAACGACCCTGCGTGCAGGCCCGACGATCGACTCACCAACCGATCCAAGTCCACCGCCGACGATGACCACCTCGGGGTCGAAGATGGCGATGAGATCTGCGAGCCCCTGGCCGAAGGCAAGCCCTACTTCGGTCACCAAAGCCCTCGCTGTTTCGTCGCCAGCATCTGCAGCACCGACAACGGTCTCCCCTGAGATCTCCTGGCCATCGAGAACTCGTGCCAACGAGCCATCCGGATTCGCACGGACGACCTCGCGGGCGAGTCTGGCCAGAGCGGGGCCAGATGCTCTCGTTTCCCAGCAGCCACGTTTTCCACAATCACAGAGCATCCCTGCATCGGTAACCCGCACGTGGCCCCACTCCCCCGCGAACGATTCTCCACGGAAGACCTCGCCTTCCGCATAGATCGCTCCACCGATGCCGGTGCCGAGCGTGACGAGAAGTCCATTGCGATACCCGACTCCCGCACCCGCTCGGAACTCTGCCACGGCAGCGGTGTTCGCATCGTTGTCAACAACGACGGGCACATTGAACTGGCGTTCAAGGTCGGTGCGAATCGGGACATTCGTTCCTTGAACGTGCGGTCCCCACACCAGCACGCCGTCCTGTCTCCTGACCAGCCCTGCGATGCCGACGCCGATCGCATCGAGTGGACCGTCGATCACCTTCTCCACCGACCGGGTGATCGAGTCGATGGTCGAGAGGCCGCGATCGAGTTCAGACCGCTCAGTGCTCTGCACGACGCCGTCCTCCATACGCACAGCGAGCGCCTTGCTCCCCCCGATGTCCACCCCGATGACGTTCATGACGGAAAGCGTATCAACACACCAGGGAGATCACTCCACCTCAACGTGCTGCGCCCCACCTTCGTCGTCACCATCATCAGCGTGTGGCCTGACCTTGCGCGTCACGCCGGTAATGATGGAGCCGAAGGCCGCCGCGACCTCGAATCCTGCTTTTCCGAGGTGCACCACGGCACTCTTCACGCCGGCGACGAGTGGGTCCGGAGACTTGTCCTCAGTCGCGTCACTGATGCTGTCGTCTGTCATTCGTCCTCCAATGTGAACACGACGCGCAGTTCGCCGTCTTCAAGCTTGGCTCTCTTGATCGTGCGTCGTTTCAGCGAATCCGGCAACACGAGGCTTCTCCGATACGAGCCCACGGTCAGAAAGAGTTCATCATCGTGTCGCATGACCCCTACGTCGCCCTTCTCGGCGAAAGGCACGGTAAGGATCAGGGCAACGTCGTCGCCGACATCCTCAACGCGAAGTGGCTGGGCCGTCGACAGCTTCGCCGCAGGGTCGAGGTCGCCGTAGAGCTCGGCTCCCACGATCCGCAGGTTCTCGATACCAACCATCTCTTCGGAGAACAACCGTAGATGGCGAATGTCGGTTCCCATGAACCCCTCGTCGACGGTGGCGAGATGCTCCTTCTGGATCTGCCGCCATCGAGCGAAGTACGGATCTTCAATGGTGTCGGGAAGAACACGGTTCACGATCGCAGAGTCAACGCCGTACCCGAACAGACCGAGGTACGTGTACGTACGTCGTGCCTCCGAGATCACCATCTTCTCCGGGTTCATCACGAGTCGCGCCGAGGTGATCTCGGAATCGCTGAGGATCTCCTTGATCCCGTCGAGCCTGTCGTAGAACTTGACGACGGCGTCGAAAACATCGTCGTCCGCGACGGGCATGCCGGTCACGCGTGACAGCACAGGCCGCACGACCTTTGCGACCTTGCGCGACGCCGGGAACAGCTTGTCCATGTACCAAGACATCACCTCGGGGAGGCTGAGAAGCCGCAGTGTCTCGGCTGTCGGGGCACAATCGACCACGATGAGGTCGTAATTGTCTGATCCGGCGTGCTCTCTGATCGACGCGAGCGAGAACAGCTCATCCATGCCGGGGAATACGGTGAGCTCCTCAGCTTCGATTCCCTTGAGGCCGGACCAGTCGAACAACTCGGTGAGATGGTCCCTGACGGCCCCCCACGACTCCTCGAGCCGCATCTGGCTGTCTATCTGCTGGGCGTCGAGTCCGTCGACCACCATCGACGGCGAATCGCCGAGCGGTATGTCGAAGGCATCCCCGAGAGAGTGTGCCGGGTCGGTCGACATCACGAGGGTTCTGTGGCCACGATCTGCGGCCGTGATGGCCGTTGCCGCAGCGACGGTCGTCTTCCCAACACCTCCCTTGCCGGTGATGAGGACTACACGCATCAGGAGGCTTCTTCGGCTCGCTTCTTCAGGCCACGGAGGGCGGTTCCCACGATCTGCTTCTCTGCCTGGCGCCTGAGGAAGCCGGGGATGGAGAACGCTGGGTCGACTTTCAACGCGTACACGACCTCGGTTCCACCATCGCCGAGTTCGTTGAATTCGTAGCGACCTTCGAGGGATCGTATGTCGTCGTTCGGGATCGCCGACCAAGCGAAGCCATTGTCATAGTCGTAGTCGTACTCGAGGACGTACGAAATCTCTTTCACAGCAGCATCGACAACGAACGAAGCAGTCGCTGGCCTGCCGTAGTCGTCCTCGGACAGCACGGAAACGGACCTCACCGCACCCGCCCATTCAGGGTATGACTCAAGATCGAGCGCTACTTCGTAGACCTGCTGTGGCTCAACAGATACTTCGACACGCTGCACGGTCCCCTCAACGGCCATCTGAACTCCTTGAAATCTCTACTCGACAGAGAGTAGCGACTATACGACACACCTCACTCGCGTGAACTTCGCCTCTGAGCGATAGACATCGTCATCGTTGGGATACGCTCTCGAGAACCGCTCGAGCCCGTCCTCGATCTCAGCCGGCGGGACGAACTGGAGCGTCGACACGAACCGAGCTCTCACGCTCTCGATCCAGTGCTTCGCCGTTCTCTCGTACCACTCGCTCGAAGTCTCGACCACAACTTCGGTCCCGATCGTCGAGAGATGCTTGGCGAGATCCACCGGCTCGGGGAACCGGACGACATCGACCTCCGCCACCGTCGGGAACCATTTGGCGAGAGACGATCGCTCGATGTCATGGGGTGAGAACGTCCATATGTCGATGGCTCCACCGCCACGGACGACTCTGACAGCCTCGTCGAGGGTGACCCTCCAGTCCCCGTAGTGAATCGACATGTGAAAGTACGCAAGACCAACCGACCTGTCGCTGAAGGGCAAGCTGTGTGCGTCTGCGCGGACGACGTCGAGATGGCGATGGGCGCCAGCCCGTCGTGTCATCTCGGCGGACAGATCGACCACGATCGCCTGCCTACCGTTTGCTGCCCAGCCGGCGGCATGCGATCCGTTTCCTCCTCCAATGTCGAGGAGCGGATCGAGAACACGTGATGCAGCGGAGAGAGCCCTATCGGATGCCCTGCTGGTTATGGGCCGAAACCGGTACGCCACAGCTAAGGCCTCCAGATCGACCTCAGCCATGCTCGACTCCCCTCCCGGTGGCCCGGAAGTAGCCCACATTGACACACAGCGTCTCGCCCACTCGCCACGTCGATGCCGTGGGCTGGTGGACGTCACCGAAGTAGTGGAAGGCAGGTCGTTCACGAAGAACGTACTCGAGCACAGGTGCCGACCCCTTGGCTCGGCCACCGATCACGTCACTCGCGAGGACACCGATGGCCGGGGGGACGTGCGTGCACAGAATGTCGACGGGTCCCAGCGTTGCCAGCTTCGATTCCATCTCCTCGGCTGTCACCTCACCTGCCGACCCAATGGAAGGAACCCCACCGCCCGCAAACCCCACTGAGTATCCGTCGATCTCAACGACCTCTGCGTCGACGAATGTCGCAGACGAAGGCAACGTTTCTCTCAGCATCGGCGGGTCATCCACGTTGCCGAAGGTCACATACGACACATATCGTGCGAGGGATCGCGCGACAGCCTCGTATTCGTCCCGCATCGCCGCACCCACGCGTTCCCTGATCTCGTCGTACCGAACGGCGTTCTCCTCTCGCCACAATGCAGAGGCGTCTTCGAACCTGTGCTGCGTCCTCAGATCAACAACGCGCCGAACAAGGTCCACCCCGACGACATCGGTCACGATGCCCTCATTCGTTCGGTAATCGACCAGGTTCACCAAGTCGCCAAGAACGAGCACGGTAGAGCCCTCGGGTGCGAGATTGGCCAGTGCGTCGTGTGCGCCGTGGACATCTGAGACGATGTACATGTTCAGGAAGGTTCGACAGGGCCGAGCCATCGAGAAACGACGATGAGGCCAACAGCACCGGCAGCGGCCGCAACGAGACTCAGTGCGTCCGGCATCTGGGTGTACAGCATCGAGATGCCAGCCATGCCGAATCCGAAAGTGCCAGCAACGACGTAACGGCCCTTGGTTCCGAATTTTCGCTCTGGATCGCTGTCGTCCCAACCATCCACGCCCGCTGCCACGGCTGTCAGGACGAGCCACACGACGAGCATCGCGAATCCAATGAGCAGAACGGCTCCGTAGAAGATCGTCATTCGAGTTCGGTGCTCCCATCCGTCGGCTCTTGCGGTGCCTCAGCGTAGACCGGAGCGGCGGAAGTGGCTGCAATAGCCGACGTGATCTCAGTCACAACGGTCGGATCGTTCTCACGCAACAGCGCGGCTTCGAGAACCCGTAGCGCACTGGACCCACCGATCGATCCCACTGCCCACGCAGCGTGCGCCCGGAGCAGGGAATCAGGGTGCCCCAGGTAGCCAGCGAGAACGCCAAGATCGGCGACCGACCCCACGTTCCCGAGAACCACGAGGGCATTCCTTCTGACGAACCGCATGTTCCTCTTCGGCACATACCAATGCTCGAACGTGGCATCGATCTCACGGTCAGGCATCCCGAGCACCTCGATCGGCGTCAACTGTCCGCGTGGATCAGCAATGCGCATGAGTGCATGGTCGCCCGGTGGACAGGCGACGAGACAGTCGTCGCATCCGTAGATCCTTGAGCCGACGGCATCGCGGAGTTCACTCGGGATCGCACCCGGTCTCTGGAGAACCGCAGCAAGACATCGCGAAGCATCGAGAACACCGGGAGAGACGATCGCGCCGGTCGGGCACGCAGGGATGCAGGCCGTACACGTTCCACAACTCCGAACCATCGCCCGCGTTCGCTCGAGAGGCGCATCCGAGAGCACCGAACCGATGAGGATCCATGGCCCGTGGGCAGGCGTGAGAACCATCGTGCTCTTTCCGTTCCACGCAACGCCCGATCGCACCGCAACGGCGCGGTCCACCAAACGGTCATCGTCGAACACGGCTTCAGCACGGAAGCCATCACTGCGAAGAGCTCCCGAGATCGCCGCGAGCGCCCGCCTCACACCCGCATATCGATCACCGTCAGCGAACCGGGCGACTGTTCGGCCATCGGCCGCCGCGTCGCCATCCGTGAGATACGGGACCGCGACGACGACGATCGACTCCGCCCACGGAAAGGAGTGCGCAGGCGACGTCGAGACGTCTGGCGACGCATATGTGAAACCCAAGCCACCGCTCAGGCCGTTAGCGACTCTGTTCGTGATGAGGTCATGTTCGACGGGGAAGGGCGCCAGATCAGTGATGCCTACCCGGACACCCTCCTCGACAACAGCTTCAAGATCCGAAAGTGTGGTCATCCCGCGATTCTATGGCGGCGTCAGCCGTGCCCCGGCCTGCCGTCGACGTCGCCACCACGGGCATGCCCACCACCAACCCGTCGGCCCACGAGCCTGATAGGTGCGACGAGCCCCACAGTCGACAACGCGTCGATCGCTGCCTTCTCCTCCTCGGCAAGTTCCAGAATGCCGTCTTCTCCCAGAAGTGCCGTCACGATGCAGTCTTCACACGCCCTTGTGTGCTGCATGTCGCAGGCGTCACAGTCGATGATCATCGGTACCTCCCGTTCGAAAGCAACGTATCCGTTGGGTGTGACAAGAAGTGAAAACGGAAGTCGGAGCACGGACCATGGACCACGGAATCAGAACTCAGAAGCCAGAAGTGGAAGGTTGCCGCTTCTTGTCTGTCAGGGAGGCGTAGCCGAGCTGGTCCGTTGTCTGCTGTCTGTCAGCGAGCGCAGTGAAGCGGGTCTGGAGGCAGCGTAAGCTGCCTCCATGAAACTTGGGCTCAACATTGGATACTTCGGGACCGCTATCGCGGACGACTTCGGGTTGATCACCGAAGCTGAGCGTCTCGGCTACGAGAGCGTGTGGACGGCTGAGGCCTACGGATCGGATGCGGTGACACCGCTCGCATTCATCGCGGCGCGGACCGAGAAGATCAAGATCGGTTCTGCAGTGCTCCAGATGGCCGCTCGCACTCCAGCCATGACGGCGATGACGGCAGCGACGCTCGACCAGATGTCCGGCGGACGGTTCCTCCTCGGCCTCGGCGTCTCCGGCCCGCAGGTCGTCGAAGGATGGCACGGACGTCCGTACGGGAAACCCCTTGGAGTCACCCGCGAGTATGTCGAGATCCTTCGCAAGATCTTCGCACGCAAGGAGCCCGTCACACACGATGGAGCCTATTACCAGATGCCGTACACAGGCGAAGGCGCAACGGGACTCGGCAAACCACTCAAGATCATGAGTAAGCCGAAGAACCCCGACCTTCCCATCTACATCGCTGCCATCGGACCGAAGAACGTGGAGCTCACCGCTGAGATCGCTGACGGTTGGCTACCGATCTTCTTCTCCCCCGAACGCACCGCCACCGTGTACCAGCCGCTGCTTGAGGCCGGGTTCGCACGGAGCGGTGACGACACAAAGGCCAATCGGTTCGACATCGCTCCGACGGTCAACGCCCTGGTGATCGACGACGTGGATGCTGGCCGCCTTCAGATGAAGCCCGCACTTGCTCTCTACATCGGGGGCATGGGCGCCAAGGGCAAGAACTTCTACAACGACCTCGCCCGTCGATATGGCTACGAAGACGCGGCAGAGAACATCCAGAATCTGTACCTCGACGGAAAACGCATGGAAGCGACCATGGCGGTCCCCGATGCACTTGTCGACGAGGTGTGTCTGGTCGGACCTGCCGACAAGGTGAGGGATCGGCTGGCGGCCTGGGACGATGCCGGAGTCACCAATCTGATCATCGCAGCCTCGGACATCACGACGCTTCGAACCATCGCTGAGGGCGTCAGCTGAGTCGCTCGGCTACGCCTCGCTGACAGACAACAGATCACAGACCGGAACTTGCCGGACCTTCCCCTCTGGGTGCTGACTCAGGGTTCTGACTTCTGGTCGGATGTTGGACCGTACTCCTTAGGTCCGTCGCTTGCTGCCATACCCTGTGGGACGATGTTGGTCGATGACTTTGATTATGAGCTGCCGCCTGGGGCGATCGCACAAGAAGCGATCGAGCCTCGGCACGGCGCACGGTTACTCGACGCGCGCACCATTGAGGACCGAAGGTTCTCCGACCTTCCATCCATGCTCGATCCTGGGGATCTCCTGGTC
>CAXMSN010000041.1:0-19644 GCA_964196275.1 uncultured Kiloniellales bacterium
TTGATGAACAGCGATGGTTCCGCAGGGATCCTCGCTGACGTGACGGTTGGGATACGTTCTGACTTGTTGCTGGCGATCGGGGTCTCGATGCTCGCCGTTGGCGGCGTCTTGCTCATCGTCGCTGTCGCCATCATCTTGGCAGGCGCCCTCGGCCGCGGAGCCGGGAGTGTCGCAGCGGAGACCGACGAACAACCGCCAGAAGGAGTCTCTACGGCGACGTATCCCGTCAGGCTGGATGCCTCGCTCGACTCTCCACTGTCACCATGGATGTGGCTCGTCAAGTGGATCCTCGCGATCCCCCACTTCATCGTGCTCGCAATCCTGTGGATCGGATACGTGGTGCTCACCTTCGTTGCAGGGGTTGCCATCCTGTTCACCGGGCGCTACCCGAAAGGGATCTTCGATTTCAACGTGGGTGTGATGCGTTGGACCTGGAGAGTTCTCTTCTACGCAGGATCCGGAGGCCTTGGAACCGATCGATACCCGCCGTTCACTCTGGGGTCCGAAGCGGCCTACCCGGCGACGCTCGATGTGGCGTACCCAGATCGACTATCGCGCGGCTTGGTGCTCGTGAAGTGGTGGCTGCTTGCGATACCGCACTACCTCGTGTTGGTATTCATCGTCGGGGGCGGCGTTGGTTGGTGGTGGGGATCCAGTGGGGCGATCTGGAGCGGAGGTCTGCTCGGGCTGCTCGTACTCATCGCAGCGGTCACACTGCTGTTCACCGGTCGGTATCCGAAGTCGCTATTCGACCTCATCATCGGTCTCAACCGCTGGGTCTTTCGGGTAACCGCCTATGCCGGACTGATGACCGACCAATATCCGCCGTTCCGTCTTGACCAAGGGCCAACGGAGCCGACGGCAGGCGAGGACCGAACTCGATAGAGCGACCATGACCGTGAGGCGCTGCGAACTACAGTGCCCACACTCTCGAAGGGGCGGTTGGTGCAGGACGACAGTTCGATCATCTCAACGGACGACAACACGTCAGACCAAATCGAGTGGGTGCGAAGATGGCGGTTCGAGACCCTGCGGATCGCCACAGCGCTGATCGTCGTCGTAACAGCCACCGTCGTGGCTGTCGAACCGCTACCGAAGTGGGAAGTTGAGGTCTTCCGGGCGATCAACGATCTCGGGCGCCAAGCAGAATGGCCGATGTGGGCCATGCAGCAGGCAGGGATGGTGTTCGCCCTTCCTGTGGGAGCACTCATTCTCTGGTTTGTCGTGAGCCACTGGCGTCCTCCTCTGGCGCTCGTTATCGGCGGGATCGTCTTTGGGTGGACGGCTGCGAGGGTCATCAAGGCGTATGTTGATCGAGGCAGGCCCGGTGCTCTGCTTGAGGACGTTTCCTTTGGATGGCGGACACCGATCGATACCGACGGCTATCTGTCTGGCCACGCTGTCGTTGCCGTGACGCTCGCCGTCGTGTTGTCCCCGTACATGCCCCGCTGGCTCCGATGGGCCCTCTACGCCCTGGCAGGCGTCGTGTGCTTCTCACGTGTGTACATGGGCGCTCATCTACCGCTCGACGTCGTGGGCGGGGCCGCGTTCGGAGTGTTGATCGGATCGGCCGTCAACCTGCTGTCAGGTCTGAGACGAGACAGGGCACAGCCCGAGGCGCTACGTCTCGGTTGAACGGACCTCAACGAACGTGCGCTTGATGGTCGCGCCCGCGACGGCGGTCATCGATTCGGTGTACGAGTGCGGCGGTACCGATGGCGATCCCAGCCCCTAGGGCGGCTCCGGCTCCGACATCGGTCAGCCAATGGGCACGCAGGTACACACGACTCAACGCCATGACGATCGCAAACACTGCCGCCGCCATTTCGAGGTTCCGTCGCTTCGGACCTGCCGGGACAAGCACGATCACTGCGGCGATCGCCACGGCCGCCCCGACCACGGAATGGCCGGATGGAAACGACCAGCTTGAGGTCTCTGCAAGCGACATCGTTGGACGGGGTCGCTCATAGAGGTCCTTCACGGGTCCGATCATGAGTTGAGACAAGAACATCGCCAGCGTCCAGAACCAGAACGCCGACCATCGGCGACTCCACGCCAGCCACCCGGCGACCGCAGCCATTACGGGCCAAACCACCCACGCAGTGCCTATGAAGTCCAGAACCTGCGCTGCGACGACTGCAGGTCTCCACTCGGCAGAGACCACCCAGCTGTGCACGGCATCGTCCACAGTCTGAACCGATTCTCTGAGGGCAGGGACTGCGACGGCCAGAAAGAGGAGCGCACTGAATGTCCATAGGCCCAGCGCCACCCGCAATGCGACAGGATGGTCCTGCAGCAAGGGTTGGTCCAGCAGTTGGCCATCACGGGCGGCCCTTGGTGGATCAGCGGTCAATGGCCCTCCAGCGCCGCAAACCCTAACGCGGCACTCGACCTACGCCCGAGCGCCGCGCCAGATCGACCGGTCAGGGCACCACCCAAAGACTTCCCAGTCAAGGTTCGGGACCCACCATCGCTGGTACGGTGGGCATTGAGAATGGGGGTTGCGATGGAAGCGGTCGTCCAGAGCGCGTTCGGTCTACCTGCGGATGTGTTGGCATTGAAGGAGATAGACACTCCGGAGTTCGCTGACGACGAAGTGTTGGTGCGGGTCCACGCCGCATCCGTCCACATTGGCGACTCGCACATGACTCGAGGGGTGCCCTACGCGCTGCGTCCCGTCTTCACGATGAACAAGGCCAAGAACCGGGTTCCGGGGACGGATATCGCTGGGACCGTCGAGGCAGTCGGGAAGAGTGTGACGCTGATGTCACCGGGCGATGAGGTCTTCGGTTGGTGCAAAGGTGCATTCGGCGAGTACGTGTCCACATCCGAGATTGCGGTGGCGTTGAAGCCCGCCAATCTCACGTTCGAGCAAGCCGCGGCCGTTGGCACCTCGGCGTTCACAGCTCTGCAGGCTCTCCGCGATCAAGGGAACCTCCAGGCTGGGCAACATGTCCTGATCACCGGGGCGTCTGGTGGCGTCGGGACATTCGCGGTCCAGATCGCGAAGGCATTCGGGGCCGAAGTGACCGGTGTGTGTAGCACGAGGAACATGGACATGGTTCGTTCGATCGGCGCAGACCATGTCATCGACTACACACATGAAGACTTCACGACAAGCAGCCAGCGGTACGACCTCATCCTCGACAACGTTGGGAACCATTCGCTGTCGGATGCCAGACGGGCGCTTAAACCCAGCGGCCTCCTATTGGCAAACGGCTCACCGATCAGCGGATGGGTCGGAGGCCTGGGTCACCTCTTCGCATCGTTCTTTGTGTCGCTTTTCAAACGCCAGCAGGGACGCCCGTTCGTGTCGATGCCGAACGCAGATGATCTCGCCACACTCAGGGAATTCGTCGAGGCAGGGAAGGTCACCCCCATCATCGACAGGACGTATCCGCTGAGCAAGACGTCAGAGGCGGTAGGTCACGTCGGCGAGGGACACTCCCAGGGCAAGACGATCATCACCACGAAAGTATCGATCGCTCACGACCAAGCTGAGTGAGGCAGGGCTGAAGTGAGAACCATCCCTTAGGGGTGCGGGTTCGCTCACTCGTCACGCCGGCTACGACCCCACTTGTGTCACGTGTTCGAGTGACGCTCAGGCCAGTCCCGGACTTGTGGATCCGCCGCGAGCCTGCCAGAACTCGTTGATCGCATTCTGGATTCGGACGTACCAGATGATGTTGCCGATGAGCGGCAACAGGAACCAGAGACCCCACATGGTGGTGATCCTCGGCTCCTCGCCGGCATCGGTGTACATCCTCTCGACTTCGTTGGCCATGAGAAACATGGTCACAGGAACGAAGAAGATCGTGAACAGAAGAAAGGCGACTCCACCGACACCGTCACGCCGATGGATCTTCAGTTCCTCGCCGTTCCAGTACGACCACAACCATGTCCAGAAACCGAAAGTAACGACGGTCACAAGGATCGTCAGACCGACCGAACGGGGCTTACCGATAGGGCCCGAGGTTGACCAAGAAGCGGCATCTTCGGACGGTGGCGATCCTGCTGGGTCAGTCATGTCCCGATTATGCCACGACCAAACCGAGGATGCGAAACCGCTGGTCCACGAAGGTTTCCAGAAGACGTCGATCGATTCGGATTTCCGATCGCCGTTGTCGATCTAGCTGTCCGCTGAAGCCTCAGAGCCCGCCCGAGCCCGTCCGATACCCAGCCATATGCCCATCACAGCACTGACGACGGCACCGATCCAGCTCAGGAACCATACGAGCCAGGCGAGACTGGATACCAGGCTTGTGTCTTCTTGACCGCTGTCGGTCAATCCATCCCCCAAGATCACGAGGGCACCCATTCCGATCACGAACAGCACCGCCGCCCCCACCAACCAGAAGTACCAACGTTCCGTAGCGCTTGTCGTCATGAGCTCTTCCTGCCTTCCCGTAGAAATGCCGCATGGCTGACCTCACTCAAACGTACACGCTCAACTCACGAGGTGCCGCACACGACAGCTGCGCATGTGCTCTTGGTACGCCCATCTGATCTAGGGGTTCCAGATCGTGTCGGCGGTGTCGAGCGGTATGTCGGTGATCTCGGTGAGTTGGTCGCCTTGGACGAAGCCCGCTCGCCTGAAGCGAGCGGGCAGAGGGTTTGCGGTCAGGAAATCGAGCCCGTCCATGAGTTGGTAGTGAAGGTGTGTGTACACGGTGGCTGCTCCCGAGAATCCGATGCGCCCGAGCATGTCGCCGCTATCGAGTCGCTGGCCAACGTCGACTTCCAGGCTGTCTTTCAAGAGGTGGAAGAGGTGGCTGTACTCATGGTCATTGTGTCGGATGACCACGTGGTTGCCCGCGAGATCATGCACATTGTTGTTGCCCACAGCTTCGTCGAGGTCGAAGGGGTCGTCGTAGAGGTCAGGGCGACTGTGAACCGCAACCACGACTTCCCCGCTGCCGGGGGCGTAGACGGGTTCTCCGTGGGAGTAGAAGCGCCGGGCGTCGGGGAAGCGGAAGTCGTAGTTGGCTTCCCTCTCCTCGAACGGAACCGGTCTCGTATTGCCGTCCCCACCCACATGAACGAAGTCGAGGGCGTAGCGGGCAAAGTTCGTCCGCATCGCGCCGTGCGTAGCCGGACGAGCAATGTTCATGTCGAAACGGCGATGATGCGAGAAGTAATCGTGACCATCCAGGATGGTGACCAGACCTCTCACGGGAAGGTCCAGGTCGACCGATTGCTGATACACAACGGGATGCACCAGGAGATCACCGTAGTGGAACTGCTCCCCGGCCTCCATGTCACGGAACGTGAACATGAATCGGAGATGATGCAGTGGAAGATCTGAAGGGAAAGTGTGAAATGGGTTGAACAACCCGACCGTCTCCCTCCCCTCGATCCTTGTCGACACCACAGTCTCCACACCCGATGGCCCGACCGCATTCCGATTCAGATATCGATAGGTGAGCAGTCGGTCGTCGGCGTAGACGGCGACCTTCACGAACACCAGTTCCAGCGTTCGGTCTGTCAGACCAGTCAGGAGGAAGTCGAAATTGCAGTGGAGGCCGAACCGCCCCACCTCCACGTACTGCACATCAGGTTCCACCGAGACACTGACAACAGTCTCCTCCGACCGCCAATCAGCCAGGAACCCCTCCATCCGAAGCTCAACATCGTCCGGCAGATGCCGCTCAGACTCAGAATTCAATCCATCGGTCACATGAACCAATCTAGCGACTACGTCCCGGCGCATACCGATCACAGCGACTCACGCATCAAGTCCCGATGGTAAGGGAAGGGCAACAGGACGGACATCAGAAAACTCCTTGGTGAGGGAAACCCAAGGGGCATATGGCTCCGGGGGTGGGACTTGAACCCACGACATACGGATTAACAGTCCGTCGCTCTGCCAACTGAGCTACCCCGGAAAGATCATCGGTCGATGAACGGCGCTGAGGATACCAATCCGGACCCTCAACCGATATGGAGACTCACCGAACACACGGCGCACCGGTGTGCGAGAATCCACGGATGAAGTTCCGAACTGGTCTTGTCATCGGCCTCGCTGCCGGATACGTGCTCGGCGCCAAAGCAGGGCGCGAACGGTACGAGCAGATAGTGGCCGTCTCGAACAAGGTCCGATCGAACGAGTCCGTCCGCAAGGCGGCCGAGGTTGCAGAGCGCACGACACGGAAACCGCGTGGAATGGCCGGCGATGGTTTGGTCCAGGTGGCCAAGACCGTTCGGACCAAGGCAGAAGCGCCCCCGCCCGTATCTTCTCAGCCAGACTCGATTCAGCCAGACTCCAAGTAGTCGTCCAACTGCTTGCCCTTGGCTGGCTGACGGAGTTTTGCGAGCGCCTTGTTCTCGATCTGCCTGATCCGTTCGCGAGTGACCTCGAAGTGAGCGCCCACCTGTTCGAGTGTTCGGACGGTGCCGTCATCGAGTCCGAACCGCATGATGAGCACCTCTCGCTCGCGGTCGCCTAGCGCCTCAAGCGCAAGCATCAGGTACTCCTGCAGCAGTTTGAACGCGGCTTCTTCAACCGGTACATCTGCTCCCAGGTCGGGAACGATGTCGCCGATCGTCGCGTCGTCTTCTTCGCCGATGGGCGTCTCAAGAGACAGCGGATCCTGGGCGATCCTTCGTAGCTCTGTGACCTTGCCTGACTCGATGTCGAGTTCCTTCGCGATCTCCGCGATCGTTGGCTCCCTGCCAAGGTCCTGATGCAACGTCCGCTGGACCATCGCAAGCTTGTTGATCGTCTCGACCATGTGTACGGGAACTCTGATTGTTCGCGCCTGATCGGCAAGTGCACGGGTGACGGCCTGCCGGATCCACCACGTCGCATACGTCGAGAACTTGAAGCCCTTGCGGTAGTCGAACTTGTCGACCGCCCTGATCAACCCGAGGTTGCCCTCCTGGATGAGGTCGAGCAGACCGAGGCCCCTCCCCACGTACTTCTTTGCGATCGACACGACGAGTCGCAGGTTCGCTTCTACGAGACGCGACTTTGCCCGCTCGGCGTGGCGGATCTGGCGCTGGAGAAGGATCCGCTCGGCGGGTTGCAGCGCCACAGCTTCGTCCAGTTGCTCCTCTGCCTTCAGGCCGGCCTCGACCTGCATCGAGAGCTCCACTTCCTGCTGGGCATCAAGCAGCGGAAATCGGCCGATCTCCTGGAGGTACATCCGCACGGGATCCGAAACATGGACGAGTTCGTCGCCGCTCATGGCGGTATCGGAGAGCGCGTCCTCGGACTCCTCACGGATATCGATGTCCTCTTGTTTCAAAGCGAGGACGACCGAGTCGAACGACTCGGCCGGGGCGCGAGCCTCCTCGAGCTCCTGCTGGACCTCGCCGACCATGAGGAACCCGCGTTGACGGCCTCTGACCATCAGCAGCTCCAACACGTCCTTCACGGCATCGATCATTCGGCGCTCCTCAATGTTCTTCGATCCTGTTCCAACGCTATCAGCTTGGTCCAGAGTTCCGAATACCCCTGTTCATCGGCGTCCTTGTCGACCAGCTGGAGAGATGAGCGCGTATCGACGATCTCCGATTCGATCGTGGCAACCTGGAGCCTCGTCACCAGCTCGGCTGGATCCGGGAGCGGGGTCTCGTCAAGCGCAAGCTCCCGGAGCATGGCGGCTTCACGAGATTCATCGTTCCCGATCGCCGACCCCAGATCCGGCGGTTCCCCCACGGGGAGGCCGCTCAGCATCTCTGTGACCCGATCGAAGGCGGTCGAGGTCTCATCGTTTGCGAACAATTCGGCGCGGACGTCGACGCCGGAGAGGCTCTCGTCGTTCGCCAGCATCACACGCAGCAACTCCGCCTCCATGGCGTAGGACGCCGTCCGAGGTTTCTTTGGCTCCGCATCCTCATCGGGTGGTTCGATGTCCGGAGGTCCGTCCCCTCGAGACCGCGCAGGCTTCTGGATGGACGAGCGTATCGCCTGCTCGATGAGGCGAGTCTCAACCCCGGTTTCGCGCGTCACCATCACGGCATACTCGTGCCGTGCAACGGGATCAGGATGGAGGGCGATCACTGCAGCGACCGCCCGCACGGCCCTGGTACGCGCCTCGGGTTCGGAGAGATCAAAGTTCGCGAGTTCCGATTCGATCCGGAACCGGAGGAGAGGCATCGATCCGTCGATGGACTCTCTGAGCACCTCGGCACCATCTTGCGCGACGACCTCAGCTGGATCCTTTCCTTCAGGAAGGATGGCGACCCGCAGATCGAGATCGCCGGGCACCGACTTCTCGAACCCCCTCAGTGCCGCACCAGCACCAGCTTCGTCCGCATCGAAAGCAAGCACGACACGCTCCGAGAATCGCCTGAGGAGGTCAATGTGTCCCTCGACCAAAGCCGTACCACAGGTGGCGACGGCGATCGGCATGTCAGCGATGTGCATCGCTATCACGTCCGTATATCCCTCGACAACGACGGCGGTGTCCTGTCTGACGATGTCGGACTTCGCCCAGTTGAGCCCATAGAGCAAACGTGACTTGTGGTAGATCGCAGATTCGGAACTGTTGAGGTACTTCGGCCCATCACCCTCAAGGATGCGGGCGCCGAACCCGACGGCATCGCCGCGGATATCGAACACGGGGAACATCAGCCTCCCCCGGAAACGGTCGATGAGCTTGTTGTTCTGACTCTTCCGCGCAAGGTCGGCTTCCATCATGGTGTCGTCCCGGATCCCCTCACTTCGGAGATGCGTGACGAGTGCTTCCCAATCGTCTGGCGAGTACCCAAGACCGAAGCGGTCAACGACGTCTCCGTCATATCCGCGGCCTCTGAGATAGCTCCTCGCCCCCCCAGCGTCAGTGGCAGTTTTGAGCCTCTCCGAATAGAACGCGACCGCCTCCGATGTCGCCTCGACGAGTCGATCCCTCTTCCCCCTGCGCTTGGCGGCCTCGGGGTCGACGGTCAGCGTGACCCCTGCTCGGCGGGCGAGGAACTCGACGGCACCGCTGAAGTCAAGGCCCTGGGTGTCCTGCACCCAGCGGTAGATGTCGCCGCTCTTCCCACAGCCGAAACAATGGTAGAGGCCGCGCGCGCTATCGATCGACAGCGAAGGCGTCTTTTCTGAGTGAAATGGGCAGACAGCCATCGTCGACCGGCCCGACCGCTTCACCTTGGTTATCTCTGACGCCAACTCCACCAGATCGGTCTTGTCTCTGACCGTATCGATGTCATCACGGGAATAGGCCACACCCGCAGGGTAGACGCTCGATGCATCGGTTCAGGCGCCGACGCGGCATCACAACCAGTGCCGAAGAGAGGCATCCGCACGTGGGCTTCTCTACCGGGGAAGGCGGTCCGAGAGATAAGCCGGAAGCGAGTCGATCGAGATGCGGTCCTGCTGCATCGTGTCACGGTCTCGCACGGTCACCTGACCGTCATCGAGTGAGTCGAAGTCGACAGTGACACAGAACGGAGTTCCGATTTCGTCCTGCCTGCGATACCTACGGCCGATGCTCTGCGTGACGTCGACTTCGATCTGCCAGTTTCCTCGAATCGAATCCGCCACCCTGTTCGTCGTCTCCACGAGGTCTGGTTTCTTCGATAGTGGGAGCACAGCGACCTTGACCGGCGAGAGACGGGGATCAAGCTTCAGCACGACCCTGCTCTCGCCGTTGACCTCCTCCTCGGTGTACGCATCTATGAGGAACGCGAACGTCGTCCTCGTTGCACCGGCAGCTGTCTCGATGACATACGGCACGAAGCGGCTATCGGTCTCCTGCTCGAAGTAGGTGAGATCTTCGCCCGAATGGTCCATGTGGGCTTCCAGGTCGAAATCCGTCCGATTGTGGATGCCCTCGAGCTCGTCCCATCCCCACGGGAACCGGTACTCGACATCGAACGCGCCTGCCGCATAGTGCGCCAACTCGTCGGCGTCGTGGGCGTGCATCCGGAGGTTGTCTCCGTTCATCCCGAGATCGGCGTACCACTCGTTCCTGATCGCGATCCATCGCTCGAACGTCTCGTCAGCGTCATCCGGAAAGCAGAAGTACTCCATCTCCATCTGCTCGAACTCGCGCGTCCTGAACACGAACTGGCCGGGAGTGATCTCATTGCGGAACGACTTCCCGATCTGAGCGACACCGAACGGCAGCTTCATCCGAGATGTCCGTCGCACGTTCTCGAAGTTGGTGAAGATGCCCTGGGCGGTCTCCGGACGCAGGTACACGACGTTGTCCGTGGACTCGACCGGCCCCATATGCGTCTTGAACATGAGGTTGAACTCTTTGGGTTCCGTGAACGTGCCCGAGTTGCCGCAGGTGGGACACTTGTTCGGGTCCTTGAGCTTGTCGACCCGGTGCCTGCTGTTGCACTCTCTGCACTCGACGAGAGGATCGGAAAACGATGCAACGTGGCCAGACGCCACCCACACCTCAGGCGACTGCAGTATCGCTGAGTCGATCCCGACGACGTCGTCTCTCATCTGCACCATCGCTCGCCACCACTGCTCTTTGACGTTACGAAGAAGTTCAACGCCGAGAGGCCCGTAGTCGTAGGCGCTCCGGAGTCCTCCGTAGATCTCAGAGGCTTGGAAGACGAACCCGCGTTTCTTTGCGAGGCTGACGATGGTGTCGAAATCGGCTGGCATCATGGGCCCTTCCTAGCTTCCACCACTGGCTGTGATGGGTGGCAGGATGCTACCCCTTGGGCACATCCAACGACTCGTCTTCGGCTCCACCGAACCTGCGCTCGCGGTCCTGGTACTCGTGGATGCATCGCACCAGTTCTTCGCTGCCGAAGTCAGGCCACAGCACCTCCGTGAACACGTACTCCGAGTACGCGGCCTCCCACAGCAGGAAGTTCGAGGTTCGTTGCTCGCCGCTGGTTCGAATCACCACGTCCGGGTCCGGCATGTCAGGTACGTACAGATGTGCTGCGATCGTCGACTCGTCGATCGAGTCAGGGTCGAGCGTTCCAGCCGCGGCAGCATCGGCGATCGAGCGGACCGCATCTACGAGTTCTGTCCTACCGCCGTAGTTGAAAGCGAACACCATCGTCATGGTCGTGTTGCCAGCGGTCAGTTCTTCGGCTGACCGCATCCGATCGAGAACGATGGGTGGGATACGGTCATCCGTCATGTCCCCTGCGAAGAGGACACGGACACCGAGGTCATTCAACTCGTCCCTTCGGCGCTCGAGTAGATCAACGTTGAACTGCATCAAGAACTCCACCTCGTAGGCGTCCCGGCTCCAGTTCTCTGTCGAGAACGTGTACACGGTCAGCCACTGGATCCCAAGGTCAAGGGCACCGTGGACGACATCGAACAGGACGGGCTCGCCGTTCGCATGACCCTGCGTTCGGTGCAGGCCTTTCGCATTTGCCCACCTGCCGTTGCCGTCCATGATGATCGCGACATGTCGTGGTGCCTTTGGTCGTCCAGCCGTATCAGACATTCGGAACCGCAAGCGTCTCGATCCGGCGTTCGAGGTGGTATTCCATGAAGCGCTTGGTGATCCCGAGCGCTTCCTTCGTCATGGATGGATCGGCCACAGGAAGCGTCGTCAGATCGGCCGAAGCCACGTCAGCGAGATACTCGATGATCCCTGCTCTCAGCGCATAGGACCCAGGCGAGCGACACGTGTCACACACCGATCCACCCTCGGAGAAACTGAACCTCGTAAGGTGATCCGATCTTCCACATCCGGCACAGATACCGAATGCGGGTGCCACGCCGGTGATGTCGGCAGCCTTGAGGAGAAAGGCTGTCACCAGATCTGGGTGCGGTGGAGCCTCATCGAGCAGGGTGAGGCTGCGCTGCAACAACAGGAACATGCGATGAGAGGGATCATCCTCCTGAACGACAGCATCGACCACCTCGATCATCGTCCCGGCTGCGAGCACACGGTCAAGATCATTGCGCAGCTCGGGAAAGGCGTTGATGACGGACACCTGGGTGATCGTGTCGAGGTTCCTGCCCTCGTACAGCACAACCTCGACGTGCGTCATCGGCTCAAGCCGCCCTCCGAAACGCGATTTGGTCTTCCTGACACCCTTCGCCACCGTGCGTAGCTTCCCATGGTTCGGACTCAGCAACACCACCACACGGTGCGATTCCCCAAACGGATATCCGCGGAGAACGATGCCTTGATCAGTACGAAGAGCCATGGGTGCAGAATAGGGCAGAACATCCCGGACTCCGTAGTACGTACTATGAAGCGAGCGCTTAGAACCCCAGGCGGTCGAGCATCTCTTCGGTTTGTTGCCAGTCCTTCTCTACTCGGACGTTGAGGTCGAGGTAGACCTTGGCTCCGAAGAGTCTCTCGAGGTCGTATCGGGCGGACTTGCCCACTTCCTTGACCATCGAACCGCCCTTGCCGATGACCATGCCCTTCTGGGATTCGCGCTCGACGTAGGCTGTCGCATCGACGTGGACGACGCCGTTATCCCTCACCTCGATGTCGTTCACGACGACAGCAAGGGAGTGCGGGAGTTCCTCACGCAGACGGGACAGAAACTTCTCCCTAATCAGTTCGGCGGCAAGGAACTGCTCCGGTTGATCGGTGATGGCGTCCTCGGGGAAGAACCACGGACCTTCGTCAAGCCGTGACACGACCTCGTCAACGACGATGTCGACGCCACCACGCTTGAGCGCAGAAATGGGGACGTACGCATCGAAGTCCCATTCAGCGGCAGCGACGAGTTGCTCGCCTATCTGGTCCGGCGTTGCTCGGTCAACCTTGTTCACGACGACGATGACGGGTGTGCCTGATTCCTTGAGCCTCTCGGCGATGAGCTTGTCTCCGGGACCGACCGGCCTGAGCGCGTCAAGGACGAACAGGACCAGATCGGCGTCGGCCAGCGAACCGTAGACCAGCGTGTTGAGTCGCTCCCCGAGCGCTGACCTGGGCTTGTGTATCCCCGGTGTATCGACGAGGACGATCTGCGCGTCGCGTTCGGGAAGTGTGAGCACTCCCCTGATCGTGTTGCGGGTGGTCTGCGGCCGCGGTGACGTGATAGCAACCTTCTCACCGACAAGGGCATTGACCAACGTGGACTTGCCGACGTTTGGTCGACCGACGATCGAGACAAATCCCGAAATTCTCTTGGGTTCGGTCACTTCCGTCCGACCCTGACCTTTGCGACACGTCGACCCTGAACCTCAGTCGTCGTGAAAGTGAGGCCGTCATGATCGAACCGCTCCCCTTCTTCAGGCACTCGCCCCGCCAACTCGAGGACCAGGCCACCCACGGTGTCCCACTCGTCAGATGGAAGGTCGGTACCAACGAGGGCAGCAAGATCGTCGACGCCAAGCCTGGCATCGACCAAGAACTCGCCATCCACCTCGATGACCATCGGCTCCTCGTCGTCGAACTCGTCTGCGATCTCGCCGACGATCTCCTCGATGAGATCTTCGATCGTCACGATGCCAGCGGTGCCTCCGAATTCGTCAACGACGATGGCCATGTGCTGCTGATTCGCCTGCATCTCGCGCAGTAGTTCAGAGATCGGCTTCGTTTCCGGGACGAAATACGGTTCGTGGCAGACCTCCTCCGTCCTCCTCGGCGGAAGTTCACGGTCGAAGAGTTCAAGAAGATCACGAGAGAAGAGAACGCCGAGCACGTGGTCGACACCACCACCTGTCACAGGGATGCGAGAGCGACCGCTCGACAACACAAGGTCCACTGCGTCATCCGTCGACGCGGAACCGGAGATGGTGACCATGTCGGTTCTGGGCACCATGACCTCACGAACGATGGTGTCCGTGAATTCCAACACAGACAAGATCAACTCCCGCTCCTCGGCGTCGGCGGCTTGCTGGTCCTCCATGATGTCCTCATCGTCGACATCGGCTATCAGGTCGCCAGCCGCAAGGCCGAACCTGACGGCGAGGCTCAGTGGGAGTGACAGCTTGTATGCGACCGACGCCGGACGTGTGGAACCGATCCGTCGAGGGACCACATCGACGAGCAGGAGCAGCGCAACGGCCATCAGCAGAAGCGATACACCAAGCTGCCAACTCGAAACAGTGTCCGTAAGCACCCATGTGAGTGGGACGACAGCGAGCACGATGAGGAAGGTGATCGACGTGCCGAGCGCTGGCTGAAGTTTCACGCGATCTTCGAGGAGCTTCACGACCCGCTCAGCACCCATCGTGCCAGCCGCCGCTGCCTTGAGTGCATCGGCTCGCGATGTTCGGACGAGGCTCGCACCCCCGGCTCGTAGGGTCCCCGCGGTCAACATCAGCACGAGAGCGAGGACAAGTCCTGTCGAAAGTCCGAGATCGAACATCAGCGGCGACTCCGTCCGATGGAAGCGAGATGCTCTGCCTCTCTCGACTCCATCGCCACAGCGTCTTCATCCGTCTGATGATCCCACCCGAGAAGATGCAGTACCCCGTGACACACCATCAGATGGAGCTCGTCTCCGAACTCGACTTCGTACTCTGCTGCGTGCTGTCTGACAACATCTGTTGATATGAATATATCGCCAAGATCGAGTGGCGGTCCACCCGTGGCTCTCACAGGGGGGTCTCCGGGTGACGAATCCTCGATCGGGAAGGACAGAACATCGGTCGGGCCTGACTTGCCCATGTGGCGCTCGTTGAGCGCGGCGATCGACTCGTTGTCCACGAATCGGATCACAACAGAGCTCTCGGCGTCCACCCGTTCAGCCTCAAGGATGAGCGTCGCAAGATCCGAAAGCGACTGTTCGTCTGTGCCGGACATGCCGCTGTCAACAACAGTGACGTTCATGAACCGTCCGTGACAGAGGCCGTGGGGAACCCTGGATACTCGATCCGGGCGTGGTAGTACGCAGTCAGAGCGGCAACGATCTCGGACTTGATCACCGTGAGCTCGCCGAACGTCAGCGAGGATTCATCGAACTGGCCGTCCTCAAGCTTCTCAGCAACGATGGAGTCGACAAGTTTCGAGAGCCCGATGTCCGTGGGCTCCTCCGCCTGTGCGTACGCACGGGCCGCCGCTTCCGCAGCGTCCGAGATCATGACGATCGCCATCTCCTTGCGGGTCGGCTTCTGCCCATGATGTCGGAAGTCCTCAGGGTTGATATCCGGATCCTGCTGAAGGGCCTGGTAATAGAAGTATCTGATCAGGCTGGTTCCGTGATGCATCCGGATGCCGTTCGCCACCTCCTCGGGAATCCTGTGCTGCTTGGCGAGAGTCAGCCCGTCAGACACATGGTTCCTGATGAGTTCGACGGACTGAATCGGCTCCAGATCGTCGTGCGGGTTTTGACCGAGTTGGTTCTCGACGAAGTACTGAGGGTGCTCCGTCTTGCCGAGGTCGTGATACCAGGCCGCAGCCTGTGCGAGCAACGGAT
The DNA here is from genome assembly GCA_964196275.1 of uncultured Kiloniellales bacterium. GTDB lineage: Bacteria > Actinomycetota > Acidimicrobiia > Spongiisociales > UBA5794 > UBA5794. Next base: position 15,265 of record CAXMSN010000041.1, read on the forward strand.
CGGCTTTGATCGCGCGCGCCGCCCGCCCGGCAAGAGAGCCGACGAGCATCGAGTGATTGAACGTCCCCGGGGCCTTCTGCTCGAGAACCTGGAGTGCTGGGTGATTGCGATCGAGAAGGTCGAGAAGTGACATCGTCGTCGTGACGCCGAATGCCGTCTCAAGGAACGACACAAGCCCCTGCCCGATGAACCCACCGATCACAGCACCCGCAAACGCCCATCCGGTGGCCTCGACGGCCGATCCTGCATCGGCTCCGGCGACGAACACGAGTTCCAGTGCACCCGCTACCGGCGCAGCGAGTGCAGCAGAACCCAGAACGGAGAGGCGAAGCTGAGAGCGGGTAGAAACGCTCGAGACGAAGGCAACGGGGATGGCCGCAGCCACTCCGGCGTACACGGTGAACGCGATGTCACCTGTCGCCACAGCAGTGAAACCTGCCATGGGGATGGCGATGAGGAGCGCGGTCCGCTGGTCGAACAAGATGGAAGCCATGACGCCGATCGCGACCGCAGGGATCAGATAGCCGATCGCGTGGTTGTCCGGCGATGAGACGAGCCCGGGAACCCTGGAAGCGGCTGCCGCCAGTACGACGATGATCGAAAGGAGTGCGACATCCCGCGGCCGTCCCACCTGGCTCGGGGTGACACGCCACAGCAGGAACGCAAGTACCAGCACGCTGATCGCTCCAAAGAGGAACATCGCCCACGGCGATACTCCCAAGATGATCTCCGGCTCGTACAGCTCGAGCTCCACGATCGCAGCTATCTGAACGGTCGTCAGCGTCTCACCCTCATTGGCAATGGTGTCGCCGATCGCATATGTTGTCGTCTGGGTGGGGACCGCAGAACGAGCCATCTGCTTGTCGATGAGCCACTGCGCCTCATCGACGACCTCGTTCACCTGGAGCCTTCGAGCCACAAGCGACCCGAGCGCATCAGCCGTCTCCTCCACGTCGTCTTCAGGGATCCCGACGATCGAGATCGGCGGCCTCGATAACGGGAACAGGTACTTGTTCTGCGCCTCGGTGAGGTCGGAGTCTCTGATGCCTTCGGTCAACTCGTCATTGGCCCAACTCACCGCCGTCACCTGCATGCCAGGGAAGACCGACGCCTCACCTTCGGCAACCCTGTCGAGATCCATCTCGTGCAGATCGACGAACTGGACGAGCGTCACCACGGTCAAGATCGCATGGTCGCGCACAAGCCGCTCCACCTGATCCTCGACGTCACGCCGTGGGAGCGTGGTGGTCGTCGTCGTCGGCGGTTCCGTGGTGGTCGTGGTTGTCGAGGTCGACGACGTCGATGAAGTGGGCGATGTCTCTGGCGCCTGTGTGGTGGTCGTGATCTCGACGGTGGTCGTTGTCACCTCGATGGGCGGCGGCAGGAAGGCCCCATCTTCAAGGTCAGCGAAGAGGGCGTTCACATCGTTGATGACGTTCTGAGACGTCGTCTGGTTGATGTTGAAGGGAGCGGGGACATTGTTCTCAGCGAGCGTGCGTGCCTCGTCAGTCTTGATGAGGTTCGGAATCGCGGACGACGTACGGTCTGCGATGAAGTCCTGCGGAGACGGCTCTCCCACCGCGACTGCTGGAGGAATGTCGATTATCTGGTCGTAGCCGAGCAGCAGTATGCCCGAGGCCACAACCACCGTGGCGACCAGCAGGACGATGCGGATGGCTCCGCTCTTCTTTTCTTCAACGGTGCTCATGAGCGATTCTCCTGCGCTCTCTCGTACCGCTCGTAGGCGTCGACGATCGCTGCGACGATCCTGTGTCGGACGACGTCGTCACCGGTGAGTTCGATGAATCCGACGCCATCGACGCCTCTCAGCACCTTGCGAACGACCGTGAGGCCAGATGGTCGCCCCTTGCCAAGGTCCATCTGCGTGACATCGCCTGTGACGATCATCTTCGAGTTGAAGCCCAAGCGGGTAAGGAACATCTTCATCTGCTCGGGTGAGGTGTTCTGTGCCTCGTCGAGCACGACGAACGCATCGTTGAGAGTTCGGCCCCGCATATACGCCAGTGGGGCGATCTCGATCGTCCGCCGGTCCATCAGCCGTTCGGTCTCGTCGGGGCCGAGCATCTCGTACAGGGCGTCGTAGAGGGGCCGGAGATAAGGGTCGACTTTCGCAGCGAGATCCCCTGGTAGGAACCCGAGACTCTCACCAGCTTCAACCGCCGGCCGAGAGAGGATGATCCTGCGTACCGCGCCAGACACAAGCGCCTCGACGGCACATGCCATGGCGAGGTACGTCTTTCCTGTACCCGCCGGACCGATCCCGAACACCATCGTGTTCTCGCGAATGGAGTCGACATACCCCTTCTGGCCGTGCGTCTTTGCCCTGACGACTTTCCCCCTGCCAACGGCGATGGCATCGGTGAACACGCCTGACGGCTTCGGTACATCCGACTTGACCATCGCGATGACCCTGTCCACACGGTCGGAGTCAAGCGATTGGCCTTCTTGCACAAGGACGAGGAGTTCGGTGATGACCGTGTGCGCCATCGTACTATCGCCGTTACCGCCCGTGATATCGATCTCGTTGCCACGAGCCACGAGGCGCGCGTCAGGGAACGCGCTTTCAACGCGTTTGAGATGCACATCCCGATTGCCCAATAGTTCGATCATCAGATGATTGGACGGAACACGCACCCTTGAATCTGTGTCAAGTGGATAGGTCAAGCCTGAATGCCTGTTTCTCCTGGCAGATACTCACCGTCGCAGAAGTATATAGAGCAGGTCCTTGTAGGACCGAGGTTCGCAGACCCCAAGGTTCACACACGACAAGCGTGCACATGTGTTGCAATGACCCCCTGACATCGCAGGCATCATGCACGAGCCGGCTGGGAGCGCATATCCGGCATAATGTGCGATGGATCACCCACGCATAGCCGGCATTATGTGCGGTGGATCACCCACGCATAAGTTCCGTTATGCGTGAATCTGGAGCATTCGGCCCGCTTCTGATGTTCACGTGCGTACGGCTACGGTGGTCGCACATGGAGATGTCACGGCTATGAGTGGTTCAGCGTTTGCAGCGAGCGACGGAGCTGGGTATGAGCTTCAGATGGGGCGTTGGAGCCGACTGTTGGCAGGTCCGTTTGTTGAGTTCGTTGGGCTGGAGCCCGGATCAGGCGAACAGATTCTGGACATGGGATGCGGGACTGGGAGCCTTACGAGGGAACTGGCTCGTCGAGATGCAAGCGCAGTCGTGGTTGGGCTCGACTACTCGGCTAACTACGTCGACCATGCCGCGGAGCGTGACACTGGCGGGTCATCGTTCCTTGTCGCGGACGGTGCCGATTTGCCGTTCTCGACTTCAGCGTTCGATCGAAGCGTTTCGCAACTCGTCCTGCACTTCGTTCCAAACCCGGATCGGGCGATCAGCGAACTGCAGCGAGTGACGCGACCAGGGGGAATGGCGGCTGCAACGGTCTGGGATGCCGGGGGCGGTGTCGTTGCTAACCGTCTGTTCTGCGACACTGCAGCCGCCATTTCACCGGGAGGCGAAGAGTTTCGAGCTCGCATCTTCGGGCGTCGAATGACACAACCAGATCGCCTAGACGCCGCCTGGCGCCGGGCGGGATTCACCGATACCGAGACGGCGACGTTAACGATTCGTATGGACTTCGTGAACTTTGCTGACTACTGGGCACCGTACATCGGACGTGAAGGACCATACGCCACCTTCGTTAGCCGACTCGGCCAGGAATCGCGGAGCGAGTTGACTGAGGCGGTGCAACGGGCATACCTCGCCGGAATGGATGACGGGCCGCGGTCGTATACCGCAAACGCTTGGGCAGTGAAGGGCAAATCCCCGTCCCGCTAACAGCCCCGCAACCATCTAACAAAGCGACGGTTCGAGATCCGACAGCCTTGCTACTGGTACCCAAATGGCTTCACTCACACCCAGCCCATATCCGGCATAATGCACGCCCGATAACACGCCATATGTGCCGTTATGTGCGGCTGTTGGCGTCTCCGTCTGGGGCGGACTGGTAGACGAGGCAACTGAATTCCTCGATGTAGGGGTGGAACCCAGCAGGCATGCGCTGTGTGAAACAGATACCAGCAACATTCGAGTTCGGGGCAATGAAGGCTGCGGTTCCGGCCGCTCCCAGCCAGCCGTATTCACTTCTGCTTCCGGTTGGGTAGTCGGGTTGTGGCTGTTCGAGTAGGGAGAATCCGAGTCCGAAGCCGGTGCCGGGTATAGGCAGATCGGGGAAGTTGATGTGGACTCCTTGTGGTAGCTGGTTGGTGCGCATCAAGTGCAGGGTGTCTTCGTTGATGATTCTCCGGCCACGCCATTCGCCGCCGTTGATGAGCATCTGCATGAAGTTGATGTAGTCGTGGAGAGTCGAGACCAGCCCGCTTCCG
>CAXMSN010000042.1:0-39052 GCA_964196275.1 uncultured Kiloniellales bacterium
TCGATCACTCCCACGTCAGCACGCCCTTGCGGATCGCGTAGATGAGACCCATGAGCAGGATGCCGATGAAGATGAACATCTCGATGAGGGCGAACACGCCGCGGCCGGCCGCCTGGAAGGTCTCGAGTTGAATCGCCCACGGGAAGATGAACACAGCTTCAACGTCGAAGATCAGGAAGAGAAGCGCAAAAACGTAGTACCGGATGTGGCTTTGGTTCCAGCCTCCACCTATCGGCTCGATACCGGACTCGTATGCGACGTCCTTGAAGCCTCCGGGCTTGCTCGGCGCAATGAGCTTCGAAGCGCCGACAGCTGCGCCGACGAGAATCGCGCCAATGGCTATGAAAATCAGAACGGTGACGTAGTCGCCGTAGTACTGATTGAGCACCCGTGAACCCTTCGAAGCAAGATCGACCGCATCGGTCGCCAACGGGGCAGGATTCTATCCGGTCATGGGTCCCACTCCCAATTCATTGGGCGGACGTTGGACGAGGGCTACAACCGGACGAGTACCGTGCAGGCATGCCCCAGCCAGCACCGCCGAACTATGAGGGGCGAGGTCTTGTGAACCTCGTCGCGGAACTCGAATTTGCGATGACGGGCAACGCATCCTCTTCGCGGCTTGAAGCAGACCTTGCCCGAGCGGTTCGAAATGCATCGACGCACGTTCTGGTTCTGTTCGACGGCCTCGGGGCCGGACAACTCAGCCACCCGATGGCACCCGACCTCGCGACAGCATCTGCCGGAGTCCTCGACGCACCGTTCCCGTCGACCACGACAGTCAGCCTCGCGACACTTGCCACAGGGCTTCCTCCGTCTCAGCACGGCCTCATCGCCTACAAGCTGTGGATGCCAGACGTAGACGTGGTCGTCAACACCATCCACATGACGACCCGGTGGGGAGAGCCAGTGCCAGGCATCGACTATGAAGCGTTCCTCCCCGCACCCAACCTGTGGGAGCGACTCGCTGAGGCCGGTATCGAGCCGATCGTCGTCCAGCCAGGGAACTTCGAGCGCACGCCGCTAACCAGAGCCCTCTATAGAGGGGCTCGGTTCGAGGGCTATTGGAATCCGGACGAAGCGGTCGCAGTGACAACCGACGTGGCTGCAACGAGCGGGAGACTCGTGCTGCTCTACGTCCCGCATGTCGATTTCGCCGCGCACGTATCCGGACAGGACTCGGCTGACTATGCAGGAGCCATGCAGACCGCCAACACGATCTGGCGACGCCTTGCATCGGAACTTCCTGCCGATGTGGGCCTCATCGGAACCGCGGACCACGGCCACGTAGATGTCGCACCCGAGGCCCGGTCCCGCTTCGATGATGACGAGTTCAAGGACTGTTTCGTGTCAGAGGATGGAAGGGTGCTGTTCGTTCACGGCGATGCAGCACCGGTTCTCGAGGCGGTCGATCCACGGTCCGTACGTATCGACGCCCATTCGCGCTGGTGGGGCCCATCACCGGTACACCCACAATTGAGCGAGAGAGCCCCAGACAGCATGGTCTTTCTCCCGCCGGCCACCGCAGCACTCTCACGCCACAGCAACAACCGGTTGAAGGGCTACCACGGCGGTGTGACCCCCGCTGAACGCGAGATCCCGCTTCTCAGCCGCTGAGGACAAAGGTCTTCAGAATGCCGCATTCCTCGCCGATGCACTAGGGACGGCGCTGGTGCCAAACCCTTACACCTAAGGGGCGGTCCACCCCCAGCGCTCCATAGGACAACATGGCAGTGCAACGCTCAACTGGAGCATCCGAACACCGAGGTGACAAGTTCAGTCCTTCTGACGCGGAGACGGCCAGCACCCCCACACAACCGCGCAAGGGTCGATTCGCACGAGGGGAGCGCGGAGCTGCCCTCGTCGAGATGGCGATGATCCTTCCGGTGATCATCCTTCTTCTATTCGGCGTGATCGAGATGAGTTGGCTCTTTGCACAGGCCAACGACGTACGACACGGTGCTCGTGAGGGAGCTCGACTCGCAGCGGTGAACTTCGGCGACACCACAGCGATCGGTACCGAAGTCTGCAACCGGATGGATCTTGGCGATGGAAACCTCATCATCACTTTCGCCGACGCTTCAGCGGGAATCGATGACGGCGCACGTTCGTCTGTAGGGCGCATCCAGGTCAGCCTGAGCCCCAACTCGCTGACTGGGATGTTCGATGGCCTCGTGGGTGGGGGCACCATCACGTCAGACATCGACTTCGTGCTCGAACAGCCGATCACACCGGAAGCCGCCTGGTGGAACGACGGTGCAGGAGGCAGCCACACATGCGCCTGAGCCGGATCGTAGCTGTGGTTCGGTTGCGGGATCGTCAAGAAGGCGCCGCGCTGATGATCTTCGCGACGACGATGGTCGTGCTCTTGGGCTTCGCTGCACTTGCCATCGACACCGCCCACGCGTTCGTCGAGCGCCGAGATTCCCAAGCAGCCGTGGACGTCGCTGCACTCGGTGCGGCTCTCACGCTGATCGACAATGCCGGAACCGACCAGCAGATAGCGACGGGACTCGTCGACCAGGTGATGACCATCGCGGCCCTCAACCTCGGGCCAGGTCTTGACTGGGAAGGATGCACCGATCCCGACCGACCGGGGAAGTACTCCGAGACGGCGAGTGATGTGTTCATCCTCGGTCTCGATGACCAATACACCGATTGCATCAGCTGGACCGAGAACTGGCTGAGCGTGCGGGTTCGTGTTCCGTACCGCCAGATCGATACATTCTTCGCCAGTATCATAGGATTCGACACGGTGCCTGTTGGGGCCTTCGCCGAGGTTGGAGCCGTCAAGACGGGATACGGCGGCGTGCTACCGCTGGGTGTGCTCGCGGATGGGTCAGAGGGTCTCATCTGTGTCAAGACAGGTCCAGGGTTCCCGCCGGAGTGTGATCCCAACGCAAGCGGAAACTTTCAATTCCTCGACTTCCTCCTGTTTGGCAACGACCTAATTGGTACAACGGAGAAGTGTTCGGGGCAGACCGTGGCCACCCTCAAGGAGAACATCGCCCACGGTGTCGACCACGACCTCGCCGTCGCCCCGAACAATCCGATCAGCGAAGGGGAACTCGACGATACAGTCATCGTCACCAAAGAGCACGAACAGTGCCCGGGCTCGGACGTCGGGGTTCAAGCTGTCAAATCGGAAACCGGAAACAAGCAGACGGTCATCCAGGGTGGTCTCATCGACGGTGTCAACGGCTTCCCCGGCCGGCTTACCCTGGGCACGCCCGCACGTTCCTTCGACTTCAACGGCACGATGATCGACGACATCGGTCTCTGGGAGTACCTCAGCACCGAGGGCAAGGCGCTCTGCACGGACGCCGTCGACGAAGGTTCGATCGCCGATTGCGTTGCGGCCAATCCATCGGCCGAGTTGTTCGACGACCGAATCGAATTCTCACCAAGGCTTGCGAAGGTACCCATACTCTGGCAGGGCGACTGGCCGAACGGATCAAAACTCGTGAGCTTCAAGGCCTTCCGATATGTGTATCTCCAAGGTCTTTATGGCGGCTGCAATGGCAGCGGCAGCTGCGATCTGACAGTCCAACCTGGTGTGACCGGAACCAAGAGCCTCACCACTGACGACCCGGTGCTGATCACGGCGATCGGAATCCCTGACGTACACATCTCACAGGAGGTCCGTGACCGGTTCGGCGAACTCCGAGTCACCAGCTACTCCTTGATCCGCTAGAGGACCCGATAAACAGAGTTGCACCTACGGTCGTAGGGGTTATAACCTTGCCTAAACAATTCCTTAGGCACGGAGTAACACGTGAAGCGGATCTCCATCCTCGTTGCAGCACTTGCGATCGTCGCCACTGCGTGCTCGAACTCGGGCGATTCGTCTTCGATCACGCTGTATTCAGGCCGGAGCGAGATCCTGATCCAATCCGTGATAGATGCGTTCACGGAAGCAACCGGCATCGACGTGGCCATCAAGTACGCCGGGTCGGCGGACCTTGCGGCGACGATCCTCGAGGAGGGCGCATCGTCACCTGCTGACGTCTTCCTCTCTCAGGACCCCGCATCGCTCGGGAGCGTTGCACTGGATGGACGGTTCGAGAGGCTTCCGCAAGCGATCCTCGACCGGGTGCCAACACGATTCTCGGACGACGAAGGTCGCTGGGTCGGAACATCTGGACGGGCACGTGTCGTGGTGTACGACGCGAGCACGGTCGACCCCAACGATCTCCCGGATACCGAGGATGGCTTCGTCGACCCGGAGTGGAACAGCCGGGTGGGCATCGCCCCAACCAACGGCTCCTTCCTCGCATTCGTTGCCACGAAGATCCTCGTTGACGGCGAAGAGGCGACCCTCGCATGGCTCGAAGGCATGGCGGCGAACGACTCACCGAAGTACCCGAAGAACTCACCGATCGTCGCCGCCGTCAACGCTGGCGAGATCGATGCCGGCCTTGTCAATCACTACTACCTCTTGAGAGCGCTCGCTGAGAACCCGAACGAACCCGGGCTGAATCACTTCTTCGTGATCGCCACGCCAGGATCGCTTGTCATGCCTGCAGGTGCAGGCGTACTTGCGACATCGGAGAAGAAGGAAGCTGCACATCAACTCATTGAGTTCCTCCTGTCGAACGACACGCAGCGGTACTTCGCCGAGGAGACGTTCGAGTACCCGCTTGTTCCCGGCATCGATGCGAACGCTTCCCTCCCCGCGATCGAGACCATTCCCACACCAGACATCAACCTCTCGGACCTTGCCACGGTTCTCGACACGGCTACGGATCTCGTCGCACAGGCCGGCCTTCTGTGACCTCGGGTCGCACAGTATTCGAAGTCGATCCGGAGGCGATAGGCCCATCCGCAGAGCTCAAACGGTCGCGCAACTCGCGTCAGCGAGCACCCTGGTGGCTGTGGGCCGGCGCACTTGCGCTGGTGGCACCGATCGGCATCTCGATCCTTGCACTCCTCGTCAGGGGACTCGGGGCCACCGATGCTGCTTGGGCCACGCTGTTCTCGTTCAGAACGGTGCAGCTCATTGGGCGATCGTTCGCTCTGACAGCGCTCGTCACGGTGACAGCGACGATCATTGGCGTGGGCGGGGCGTGGGTCCTGGCGAGAACCGACATCGGATTCAAACGCCTGTGGGGTGTTTCCTTTGCGATGCCCCTCGTCATCCCCTCGTATGTCTTGGCAATGGTGATCGTGTCCGCATCGGGACCGCGAGGTCTTTTCGCTGATCTCGTGGGAATCCAACTCCCGTTCGTGAGCGGCCTCGTGGGTGCATGGCTCACGCTGTCACTCGCCACATATCCCTATGTGTTCCTCATCACAGCCGCGGCGATCGGACGCATCGATCCTGCGCTCGAGGAGGCAGCCAGAGGGCTCGGTGCCTCGCCAAGTCGCGTCTTCCGAACCGTCATCGTCCCCCAACTGCGACCAGCGATTGGCGCTGGAGCACTCCTCGCCGCGCTGTACACGCTGTCCGACTTCGGCGCCGTGTCACTCATGCGCTTCGACGCCTTCACGAGGGTCATCTATGCACAATATTCGGGACGGCTTGATAGAACGCCAGCGATCATCCTTTCGATCGTGCTGATACTCATCGCCGGTGTGATCATCGCAGCCGAGCAGCGAACACGGGGCAAGGGCACGGTGTTCACGTCGAAACCGTCCAGGCCTCCGAGCGTCCACAGGCTCGCCGGCACTCAGCGCGTTCTCTCGGTCGGAGCGATATCGATCGTCGTCGCCTTCGGAACTCTCTTCCCTATCGCTGCCCTGATTGGATGGATCGTTCGGGGGGCCAACAACGGCGCCGACATATCGGTCCCATGGAAGGCAATCGGAGGATCGTTGACGGGTGGCACACTGGCCGCCATCACCGCGGTCGTCTTCACCGTGCCGATCGTCGTTCTCGTCGTACGCTACGCGTCCCGGCGCACTGTGCTCCTCGAGCGGTCTGTGTTCGTGGGCTTCTCCCTCCCACACATCACCGTTGCCATTGCCGTCGTGGCGTTCACGATCACCTGGGCAGGTCCGGTGTATCAGACGCTCGGGATGCTGGTGGTCGTGTACGCAGCGATGTTCCTTGCGCAGTCGGTGAGCGCAGCAAGGGCATCTCTCGCACAGATCGATCCCGCTATCGAAGAAGCGTCGAGATCGCTCGGAAGAGGGCCGTTCGCAACCCTGTTGGCAGTTACCGTGCCGCTCATGAGACGGGGACTCCTCGCTGGCGGTGCGCTCGTCTTCGTGACCACGCTCAAGGAGCTCCCTGCGACGCTGCTGTTGAGCCCACCGGGCTTCTCCACTCTGGCCGTGCGTATCTGGTCTTCGGCAGACGAACTCCTCTACGCCCGAGCAGCGACATCATCCCTTATCCTCATTGCCGTGTCTGTGTTGCCTCTCTACTACCTATCGATCAAGCCGAGGGAAGTCGTCGACTGATGGCCGTTCCGCTGATCTCCGTTGAAGGTGTCCACGTGTCTTTCGGTGACACCAATGCTCTGACGAACCTGACGCTCGACGTGCCCGCCGGTGGGTTACTCGCACTTGTTGGGCCAAGCGGATGTGGCAAGACAACAGCACTCCGAGTGATCGCTGGGTTCCAGGACGTCGACGCCGGCTCCGTGTCGATCAGAGGACGCCAGGTGCTCGGCCCGAGCGTGAACGTCGCCCCGGAGAAGCGCAACGTCGGCATGGTGTTCCAGGACTACGCCCTCTTCCCACACATCTCTGTCGCGGAGAACGTCGGCTACGGGATATCGGGGTCCGACCGCGTCGCACGCGTCGCAGAGGTTCTCGACCTCGTCGGTCTGAACGGTTACGAATCCCGGTTCCCGCACGAGCTCTCCGGAGGTGAGCAGCAAAGAGTCGCACTCGCCCGGGCGCTTGCCCCATCGCCAGACGTTGTACTCCTCGACGAACCGTTCTCGAACCTCGACGCCCCCCAGCGCGAGCGCATGCGGCGCGAACTCAAGGCAACCATCCGGTCAGCAGGGGTGACTGCCGTTCTCGTCACCCACGACCAAGCGGAGGCACTTGCCATCGCCGACGTGATCGCGGTGATGCGCAAGGGGTCGATCAGACAGGTTGGCAGACCAGACGAGGTGTATCGATCGCCGGTAGATCCGTGGGTGGCAGGGTTCCTCGGTGACGCGATCCTTCTCCAGGGAACCATCGAACATGGAGCGATCTCGACCTCGGTCGGATCGATCGACACAGACATCGCAGACGGATCATCGGCGATCGTCATGATCCGCCCGGAGTGGATCAGCCCGTCGGTCGTCGATCAAGGCCAAGGAACCGTCGTCGACACCGAGTTCTACGGACACGATCAGCGAGTGGAGATCGAACTCATGGACGGGGACAAAGTCGAAGCGCTCGTCCCGTCACTCCGTGCGATCAGCGTCGGCGACAGTGTGGACCTTGAGATCCTCGACGCCGTCGTCTTTCCCCAACTAGTTCCCTGACCACTAGCTGGTCGGGAGTCCCCATTCGTCATCGGACGAACCCTGATCTGCCTCGGAGTCCTTGACCGCCGCATCCAACAGCGCTTCGAACTCAGCACGTCTGCGTGAAGCGCCTTCGTCTTCCTCGGCTGATTCGAGGGCCTCGACCTCAGGTTCGGGCAATGGCAGCGGCTCAGACAACGGAACGACGTCGACCGACACCTCGATGTCATCCGCATCGGCTAGATCGCCCTCTGCCTCTGCCTCTGCCTCTGGCTCTCCCTCTGCCTCCGGCCCGTCGTCCGTAGTCCGTAGTTCGTCGTCCTCCGCCTCCGGTCCGTGGTCCGTGGCAAGGTCCGCTGCGACGGGTGGCAATGGCGGCTCCCAATCATCTGGAACACCGGACGCCGGGATCATGCTCGCTGGCAGGAGGGCTGCTGGCACCGGATCGTCGTTCCGGGCAGCAAGCATGCCGACGATCCATGCACCAACACCCCACACAAGAGCGATCACGAAGAGCACGCCGCCGACGAGTGGTATGAGCCAGATAGCGAGGCGCCAAAGGATCGCGCCCACCACGAACGCCCCGAGCAGCCCGCCCCTCTTGAAGAGAATCCTGTTGCCCAACGCTGCGATGGCTGGCACCGGTCCAATGATCAACCCAGCGACCATCACCATCACAAGGAGTAGCGCGAGCGGGAGCCCGACGAGCGTGGCAGCGAGCAGCACTGTGACAACGGGGAGCGCTATCACGGCACCAAGGCCCCACAAGAACGTCTTGATCGGGTTGGTGATCATGGCCCCTGCTGCTCGACTTCCCGATCCTCGAGCGACGAAGAGCGCCACAACGCCCACAACGATGAAGCCGAGGAACCCGATGGTGTTCGCCAGCGCAAGGATCACGCCGTAGATGAAGTTGCTCTGCGTCGGAAGCCTCTTCACCGATCCCGAGATCTGAGCGCCAGACGAGATCGACGCATCCACCTGTGAGCGATACTGGACATCACCAGCGACACTCGCTGTGCTGCCGACCTCGAATTTCTGTGTGGCAATGTCGATGTCGCCACCAACGTCACCGTCGATCACGGTGCGAACGGTCCGTCCGCGCACATCCCTGCCGACGGTGCCTTCCACTCGGAGGACGCCTCCAAATGCCATTACATCCCTGCCGATGGTCCCCGGCTCCTCCACAACGATGGATGCAGCCGTGATGAACAGGTCGCTCCCGACTTCCCCGAAGATCTTCACGTTCACCGCAGCGCCCCGTACTGAGCCCCCGACGCTTCCGTCTTGCGACACGGTCACGGTCCCAGATGAGAACACGTTGACGCTTCCCGTCACAGACCCGTTGATGATCAGGTCTCCCGTGAAGATGGTCAGGTCTCCGTTGATGGTTCCGTCGACGACACCCTTCGTCGACGTGACATACACATCGTCATTGACAGTCTCATCGACCGAGACGACATAGATGTTCGTGGTCACAAGAGAAGAAAGCACAGGTGAAGCCACGGCGAACAACGCCACGAACGTCAGAGCGAAAAAGCCCGCAACTCTTGGGCGTGCGAGGTCAGAGCGGAAGCGCATCACGAACTACTTCAAGTAGAGGCCAGGGAAGAACACCGAATACGAGGGTGACGCCTGCCGCGACAAGCACCGTGACGTTGGATGTTGCCGACATCTCGACCTGTCCGAGGTCGTTGCTGTCGGCGGTCTGGAACATCGTGGACACGACACGGAGATAGAACGCAAGACCGATCACAGTCGTCAATGTACCGACCACGACAAGCCATAAGTAGTCAGCCTGGCCCGCGGCCACGAACGCGAGGGCCTTGCCGACGAAGCCAGCGAAGAACGGCATGCCTGACATCCCAAGCATGATGACAGCCATCAACCAGGCGAGGTGGGGATTGCGCGATGCGAGGCCCTTGAGGGTGGACAGCGACGTTGAAGAAGAACCAGGGCCGTTGACGACGCTCACAACGGTGAACGCGCCGACCACCATGAAGGCATAGGTCGCGAGATAGAACCACATCGCCTCGAACCCGTCGTAGCCGGCAACGAGAGCAGCAAGGAGATATCCGGCGTGTGCGACGCCGGAATACGCAAGCAATCGCTTGAGGTCGTCCTGTACCAGGGCCATGGTCGTGCCGACGATCATCGATACGGCAGCGACCCCGGCGAAGATCGGACCCCACACGTCGATCTGGCTGGCGAGACCAGCTACGAAGATGCGACCGAGGGCTGCGAATCCGGCGACCTTCACGCCAGCGGCCATCAGGCCTACCGCACCGCTCGGTGCTCCCTGATACACGTCCGGGGCCCACTGGTGGAAAGGTGCAGCCGACACCTTGAACATCAAGCCGACAAGCATGAGCGCCATGCCGACAAGGAGAACGCCAGGCTCAGTCAGGATGTTGTTGACGAAGAAGTCCCGTATCGAGTTCGCGCCGTACAGAGACAGGGATCCTGTCGCCGCAAACGTGAGGGCGACGCCGTACAGGAACAGCGCTGATGCGAGCGATCCGAGCAAGAAGTACTTGAGCGCTGACTCATCCGAGCCCCTCGCCTTCCTGGTGAAGCCGGCAAGGATATAGAACGAGATCGAGGCCGTCTCCAACCCGACAAAGATCACAAGCAGATTCGGTGTCGCCGCCATCATGTGCAAACCAGCGACACCAAGCAGCATGAGCGCCGAGAACTCTGCTGCCCGCTTACCAAGGCGCACCTGCAAATCCCACGAGCCCAAGAAACCGAAGAACCCGACGGCGCCGAGCAACATTGCCGCAAACGCCGAGTAACCATCCAGGACGACCATCGGCGAGACCGCTATCTCAACGTTCTGTGCGGAGAAGAACATCCCGCCTTGCCCGTCGGCGACGGCTGACCACTGCCACAGACCCGCAACGAACGAGAGCGCGAACGCCAGACCCACGATGGGCCCCCACACCGCTCGACTTCGGCCGGACACGACCGCGACGAGCAGCACGGCGAGGGCACCAACCAACAGCACGACCTCAAACGAGACAGCGAGCCAAGACATGTTCTGCATCAGCCCTGCCCCTCCCCCACGCCAGCTTCAGCGACCTGGGCCACATCCTCAGCTCTACCGAAGGTCGGGACCTCATAATCGGTCTCAGCCTCGATCCGTTCCAGAATGATCTCGACAGAGGGGCTGATCCGCTCCATTACCGGCTTGGGGTAGACCCCAAGTCCGATGATCAGAACGACGAGCGGCACCATGATCGCGATCTCGCGGAATCCAAGGTCTTTGAGACCTTCGAGCTTCGGGTTCGTCGGACCCGTGAACACCCGCTCGTAGGCCCACAGCAGATACACGGCAGCGAGGATGACACCGAACCCGGCGATGACAGCGAGAACCGGCATCGTGAGATACGTACCGATGAGGATCATGAACTCGCCGACGAACCCTGAAAGCCCCGGAAGACCAGCAGAAGCGAAGATAATGAAGAGGAAGATTCCCGAATACTCCGGCATCACCTTGGCAAGCCCGCCGTAATCGGCGATGGCCCTCGTGTGCGTGCGCTCGTAGATCATCCCTATGAGAAGGAAGAGAGCGCCCGTGGTCAGCCCATGGCTGATCATGAGGAACAACGCTCCCTCAAGCGCCTGACTGGTGAGCGCAAACGTTCCGAGGACGATGAACCCCATGTGGCTGACCGACGAGTACGCGATAAGCCGCTTCACGTCGGGTTGCACAATCGCGACAGCGGCTCCGTACACGATGCCGATCACACCGAGAACTCCGAGCACCGGTGCGGCATCGACGACCGCGTCGGGGAAGAGCATGAGGTTGAAGCGGAGAAGACCGTAGGTGCCCATCTTCAGCAACACACCCGCAAGGATCACGGAGCCTGCGGTAGGCGCCTCTGTGTGTGCATCAGGCAGCCAGGTGTGGAACGGGAACAGAGGCACCTTGATGGCGAAGGCGATACCGAAGGCAGCGAACAGCCAGAGTTGCGTCGTGTCCGACATCGGGACCTGCAGCATCACGGCGAAGTTGAACGACGACGCTGTCCCTACAAGGTCCCCAGCAAGGATCGCAAGAGCAACGATGCCGACCAGCAGGAAGGCCGATCCTGTTGCCGTGAAGAGCACGAACTTGATGGAGGCATACCGTCGGTTCTCCGATCCCCACATCGATATGAGCAGGTACATGGGGATCAGCACGATCTCGAAGAACGCAAAGAAGATGATCATGTCAAGGGCCAAGAACACACCGAGCACGGCACCCTCGAGCAGCAGCAGGAGCACCATGTACGTCTTCAGCTTGTCCGTCACAGATCGCGACGCGGCGATCGATATGGGGAAAAGGATCGCGGTCAGGGCGACCATGAAGAGCGAGATCCCGTCGATCCCAAGCTGCCACGCGATGCCGAACGTCTCTGAAACAACGTGGAACTCGGGGAACTGGATGTTGGGATCGCCGACAGGGAACTCCGACAGGACGTAGAGCACGACCGCCAGCGGCGCGAGCGAAACACCGAGCGCTACGGGAAACACGATCTCCGGACGACGGCGTGGAAGCAACGACACGATGAGTGCACCGATGAACGGCAGAGCGATGAGGATGCTGAGAACCGGCATCAGAAGCCACCCCCGAACGCAACCATCACAACGATGAGAAGCACAGACGCGACAGCGATCATTGCCGCGTACCCGCGCACGTTCCCACTCTGGGCCGGTCGCAGCCCTGTTCCGGCGGAACGCACGCCTTCTGCGACACCGTGAGCAATTCCGTCGATGACTGTCGCATCGGCAGATGACGCGGCGTTGGCGATCTGCTTGCCAGGCGCGACGATGACCCGGCCGTAGAAGTCGTCCACGCCGAACCCTGCCAGTGCTCGACTCCACCAGCCGTCCTCCTCAAGAGGGAGTTCATCCGTCGAGTAGCGCCTCCAGGCGAAGACGATGCCAACAAAGACGAGCACCAATGTCAGTGCCGCAAGGCCAACGATGAGCGCCCACTCGGACTCTGTGATATGAGCAACATGCTCGAACGATGACCTGAGGAAGTTCTCGAACACCAGCCGGAACGGCGTATTGAACACGCCGGCCGTCGTGGTGAAGAACGCAAGGACGATCAACGGGATCGTCATGCTCGACGGACTCTCATGAGGGTGAACGCCTTCGCTCCATCGCGGCGAGCCCATGAACGTGAGGACGATGAGGCGGGTCATGTAGAACGCCGTAAGAAGGGCTACGAACATGCCAACCGCCCACAGGATGTACCAGAAGCCGCCATTGTGGAAGGTCGCGATAAGGATCTCGTCCTTGGACCAGAAGCCTGAGAACGGGAAGACACCGGAGATCGCAAGCCATGCGGCGGCCATGGTGATGAAGGTGATCGGCATCTTCTTCCTCAGCCCACCCATCTTCCGCATGTCCTGTTCACCGGACATCGCGTGGATCACCGAGCCGGCTCCGAGGAACAGCAGAGCCTTGAAGAACGCATGGGTCGTGAGATGGAAGATCCCAGCCGTGTATGCCCCCGCACCGATGGCGAGCACCATGTAGCCGAGTTGGCTGATCGTCGAGTAGGCAAGGACGCGCTTGATGTCTGTTTGCGCGATAGCGATGACGGCTGCGAGAAGGGCAGTCGCGACACCAACCGTGGCAACGATGCCTCCGGTCACCGGCGCCATTTCGAACAGCACGGCGGACCGGGCCATCATGAACACACCAGCCGTGACCATCGTGGCAGCGTGGATGAGTGCGGACACCGGCGTCGGGCCCTCCATCGCATCTGGCAGCCAGACATACAGTGGGATCTGGGCAGATTTGCCTGCCGCACCCACGAACAGCAGCAGGGTGATGGCTGTGGCCATCCCGACAGACAGGGTGCCTTCGGCTGTCGCGAACACCGTCTCGAAATCGAACGTGCCGAATGCGGCGAAGATCAGCATGAGCGCAACGAGGAAGCCCCAATCGCCGATCCGGTTGACCACGAAGGCCTTCTTGCCTGCAGCGGCGGCCGAGGGCTTGGTGAACCAGAAGGAGATCAACAGGTAGGACGACAGCCCAACGAGTTCCCATCCGACGAACATCACTGCGTAGTTGGCTGCAAGGACGAGGATCATCATCGACGCGATGAACAGGTTGAGGTACGCAAAGAACCGTGGGAACCGCTCATCGCCTTTCATGTAGCCGATCGAATACAAGTGGATGAGGGCACCGACGCCTGTCACGACCATCGTGAGCACAGCGGCAAGAGGATCCCACAGCAACTCGGCGTCAACGCCCAGGATCGGGATCCACGAAAACAGGTAGTGCGTGGATGGCTCGGCACTGTTCCTTGCCAGCGTCAACACGGGTTCAACGGCGACGAGAAACGCTGCGGCCACCGTTCCGAACGCAAACCATCCGGCGACCGGCTCCCCGATCCGCTTCCCGAACAACAGGTTCACCACGGCGCCCACGAGAGGGAGGGCGACGACAAGCCAGATCAGATCGGTCATGCCTAGCCCTTCAACTCTGCGAGCTCATCAACGTTGGCACTCGTCCGACGCCGGAATACCGCAACGATGATCGCAAGGCCAACAGTGACCTCCGCCGCGGCAACCACCATCACGAACATGGCTGCTACCTGACCTTCGATGAGGCCGAGCTCCTTGCTGACCGTTACGAACGTCAGGTTGACGCTGTTCAGCATGAGCTCAATCGACATGAACATGACGAGCGCGTTCCGACGGATGAGAACACCTGCGACACCGATCGAGAACAGTGCAGCGGCGAGGATCATGAACCATGAGGCCGTGAGGATCACAACGTCGCCTCCTCGTCCTCGACGTCGGCACCGAAGTAGGCGAGAGCGATCGTTCCCAAAGCGGCGATCGTGAGCAACATCACCGTCGACAGGAAGACGATCATCCATGTTCCGAACAGCTCGTCGGCGACGTTCTCGATCGTTCCGTTGAGATCGACCGCTCCGAACATATCGCTGCCCGTCACCCATGCGGAGCCGGCTGCAAGTGCGATTGCCGCAAAGAGTCCGACGGCCACCACCAAAGTGAGGATGCGCTGGGCGGGAACCTGTGTTCCGTATGCGTCGGATTTGTCGACACCGATGAGCATGATCACGAACAGGAACAGCGTCATCACCGCACCCGCATAGATGATCACCTGCACAGCCGCTATGAAGTGGGCGTCGAGCAGCACGTACATGACCGCGATCGAGAACATCGTCGCGAGGAGCCCCACAGCCGAGTACACGGGGTTTCGAGCGCCGATCATCGATATCGCACCGGCCATGGCAACGGCGGCGAAGATCAGGAAAACGATCGCCTCAACCATCGGTATCGCCTCCGTCCGGCTCATCGGTTCCGGATTCGAGGTCCAACGCTGCTGGCTGGCTCACCTTCCGTGCTGAGGGAGACCAGGCAACGACATCGATGTACTCGGATCTACCGGCAGGCGATGTCGCCTCCATCCAGCCGTCACCAAGGCGGAGCTCGTTCAGATCGATGAGCGGTGATTCAGGCTGAGGGTGATTCGGCGTTCCGTCTCGGTCAACGAGCAGCTCGGTCTTCGTGTAGATCGCGTCGTTGCGATCGGTGACCGACATCTCGAACAGGTGCGTCATCGTGATCGCCTCAGTCGGGCATGCTTCGACGCACATTGCACAGAAGATGCACCGCAGCATGTTGATCTCGTACACGAAACCGAACCGTTCACCGGGGCTCACCGGGGCATCCACCGGATTGTCGGCGCCGCGGACGTAGATGCAGTTCGCGGGACATACGCCGGCGCACAGCTCACATCCAATGCACTTCTCCATGCCATCGGCATACCTGTTGAGCACATGGCGTCCGTGGAAGCGTTCCGGCTTGACGCGTTTCTCTGCCGGGTACTTGCGTGTGACCCGATCCTTGCGGAGTTGGCGTGCGGTAACCGCAAACCCCCTGAACGGTCCGAGAAGATCGGCGAACCAACTCATCGTGCGTACCTCATGTCCATGGCAGTCCGAACTCACGGAGTCCGAGGGCAAGAGCAACGAGGATGATCCATACCAGCGAAACGGGAATGAGACGTTTCCATCCGAATGCCATCAGTTGGTCGTATCTCATCCGCGGCAGCGTCCCGCGCACCCACACGAAGAGGAACACGATCGCCCACGTCTTGAGAAGGAACCAGCCGATGGGCATCAGTTGCTCAAGGACGGGCACGTGGATCACAGGTCCGGCCCATCCGCCAAGGAAGAAGATCACGGTCAGGGCAGAGATGTTGAACACGTTGATGTACTCCGCAAGGAAGAACAATGCGAAGCGGAAACCGGAGTACTCGGTGTGGTAGCCGCCGACGATCTCGGACTCGGCCTCGACGAGATCGAACGGTGCTCGATTGGTCTCGGCGAAACCGGCGATGAGGAAGATGACGAACGAGGGCAACAACACGATGTTCCATGCGGGCACGAAGCCGCCGAACGTCCCTTGTTGGGACTCGACGATCGCTCTGATCGAGGTGGAGTTCGAGAACATGACCACCGGCACGAGGGCAAGTCCCATCGCAGCCTCGTACGAGATCATCTGGGCTGATGCTCGGACAGATC
The DNA here is from genome assembly GCA_964196275.1 of uncultured Kiloniellales bacterium. Classification (GTDB taxonomy): domain Bacteria; phylum Actinomycetota; class Acidimicrobiia; order Spongiisociales; family UBA5794; genus UBA5794. The sequence continues at coordinate 15,976 of CAXMSN010000042.1, forward strand.
CGAGAAGCGGATACTTGGACCCAGAGGACCAGCCGGCAAGCGTGATGGCGTATACGGCCATCGATGACAGCGCCAGGATGTACAGCAAGCCGACGTTGAGATCCGTCACCTGCAAGTGATACGTGGTGTCACCGATCTCGATCGGCGCTCCGATCGGGATGACGAGGAAGATCAACAACGCCGGGACGAGCGCCATGAGGGGGGCAGCGATGTAGACGCCGAACTCCGCCCGCGCCGGCGTCAACGACTCCTTGAAGAAGAGCTTCGTGCCGTCTGCAAGTGTCTGGAGCACTCCCCATGGGCCGGCACGCTCGGGACCGATCCGGTTCTGGAGGTCGGCGACCCACTTTCGTTCCGCCCATACGAGGAGAAGGATCGTGACCATCAGGAAGATGAATGCGAGGAGGACCTTGATGGCTGCTTCGATGAAGATGCTCATCCCTCCCCCCTCACAGCCTGAACGGACAGCGAGGCTGAGGCAGTGAGGCCCTTCGTCGCCTCGACATTGAACGGCACGACGACCGAGCCCTCGGAGACCTCCGGATCAAGGCGCGCAGGCATGCGAATCGTCCCGGCGAGCTCCACCGTCGACCCATCCTCGACGGCGAGCATGGATGCATCACGGGGGTTGATCCGCACGAACGACTCGTTGACGAGACCAGAGATCGAGCCAGCGTGACGCGTTGTCACGCCGTCGTCGTACATCGACCGCGGGAAGTGGAGCGTGAAACGATCTGTCACCAAAGGCACGGACACGTCTGTGGCGATGTACCCCAGCGGCTGATGTCCCGCCGTCGTGGGAACGATGACGCCATCGGCATCCCCCTCGAAGATCAGGAAGTCACGGCTCACACCGCCATAGGCGGGAGCAACCGAGGCGATCTCCTTGCTCACGATCGCTACGTCGTGTGCGTTGAGATCGGCACCCATGGCCGAGGCGACATCGCTCAGTGTCCCGATGAGCGAGCGAGCTCGACCCTTCGGCGGCAGCGCGGATTGCACGGACTGCACACGACCCTCGAGGTTGGTCACTGATCCTTCGACCTCGGACCACAGAGCTGCTGGAAGGATCACGTCGGCGTGCGTGGAACTGTCGGTCACGAAGGCATCGATAGCGACCACGAATTCGGCGGCCTCGAGAGCAGCAACGGCAAGGGCCGGGTCGGGACAGTCACGAACCGGGTCGGCTCCCACGAGGACGATGGCCTTGATGTCCCCGGCAACGGCAGCATTGAGCATGCCCATCGTGTCGAGGCCCGCACTTTCGGGTATCAGCCCCCACGCATCCTCGATCGCTGCGGCACCAGCTGCGTCTCCCGTAGAGACCCTGCCGGGAAGAAGGTTGTTGGCCAGGCCCATATCGAGCGCACCGAATGTGTTCCCTCTACCAAGGAGCGGGAGCGATCCCGGGCCGTCGAGCGTGCGTGCAAAGCTGGCGACGGCCTCGGCGAGTCGTTCGTCCTCGGAGATCGAGGAGCGACCGAACAAGGTGACGACCGACCCAGCGGCGAGGAGGTGCGACACGACCTTGAGGGAGCCGTCACCGGAGGCGAGTTTTCGGAGCGCGTCGTGGCCGGCCCCAGCCCGGTAGCGAATGACGTGTGTCGCGATGCCGTCAAGACCTGTCGCCGCTGGGCTTGCGACGACAAGATTCGTGCCATTTCGGACCGCCTTGCGGACACGGAGGTACAGAACAGGGAGCGTCTCTTTGAGGTCCGGGCCCCACACGAAAATCGTTGAGACCGAGTCGAGGTCCGTCAGGGTTGCCCTCGGCGTCACGGCGGCAGCAAGCTGTGGATTGATCCCGTCACCGAGTTGCGCATCGATGTGAGGTGTGCCGATCACCGACCGCATGAACTTGCTGAGGACGTACGCCTCTTCGTTCGTGTTGTTGGCGCCACCGATCGATCCGACTTCCGTGCCCATGCACGATCCGAGTCGGGCAGCGACCGTGTCAATCGCTTCAGGCCATGTTGCTTCGGCGAAGCCATCGCCAGTCGCGACGAGAGGTGTGGTGACGCGGTCCTCGGCGTCGAGAGCCGAGAACGAGAACCGGTCCTTGTCTGACAGCCATCCGTCATTGACCGAGTCGTTCTCTGCGCCGTACACCCGAACGACCTTGCCGCGGGACGTGTGGATCTCGACGTTCGAGTGCACCGTGTCGCGGAGGGAGACGGATGTCGTCGACACGAGATCCCACGGGCGAGCCTTGAATCGGTAGTCGACCGATGTCAGCGCTCCCACAGGACACACCTGGACGGTGTTCCCTGAGAAATAGGACGCGAACGGCTCACCAGGGAACGTGAGTATCTGAACCTGGTTCCCTCGCTCGTTGAAAACAAGTAGCGGATCGCCCGCGATGTCGTCTGCCACGCGTACACAGCGGTCACACAGCACGCACCGCTCCCGATCGAGCAGAACGACGTCCGACACTGGGATCGGCTTCACGAACGTCCTCTTCTCCTCGACGAACCGGCTCTCGCCTGGTCCGTGGGAGTAGGCCTGGTCCTGGAGCGGGCATTCTCCACCCTTGTCGCACACAGGGCAGTCAAGGGGGTGGTTGATGAGCAGGAACTCGAGAACGCCTTCTTGAGCCTTCTTTACGACATCCGATTGCGTGTCGACGACCATGCCGTCGCTTACAGGCATCGTGCAAGACGGCACGAGTTGGCTACCGCGTGGGCCCTCGACCTCGACGAGACACATCCGGCATTTGCCGACCGGCTCCAACTTGTCGTGGTGGCAGAAGCGCGGGATGTACTCACCAACCCGCTCAGCAGCGGAGATCAGGCGGGCGCCCGCTTCAACCTCGTGGTCAACTCCGTTGATCGTGATCGAAACGGTGGATGTGGCGTCAGACATTGGCCACCTCCGTCGTGCCGATCATGGCTTCGACTTCGTCCCGGAAATACTTGATGATGGAGCTGACGGGTGCGGTCGCTGAGGGGCCGAGAGGGCAGATCGTGGTCATGGCGGGAGGCCACTTCAGCCCGGGCGAAATATTGTCAGACACATCGAGCAACAGGTCGATGTCCTCGAGCCGTCCGCCGCCGGACATGATGCGTTCGAGCACAGCCTGCAGCCAGCTCGTCCCCTCGCGGCAAGGCGTGCACTGGCCACACGACTCGTGGGCGAAGAAACGCACGATGCTGTGTGCAGCGGCCACGACATCCGTCGTCTCATCCATCACCACAACGGCGCCTGCGCCGATCATCGACCCGTTCTGGCCGACGTCATCGAACGTGACAAGAGTGTCGAGATGGAGCGACGGGATGAACCATGGAGCTGAGGCACCACCGGGGATCCATGCCTTGAGTCCCTTGTCCCCGGGGATCCCCCCACCGACTTCGTAGATCAGCTCACGCCATGTCATCCCCATGACGATCTCGTAGTTCCCTGGCTTGTTGATGTGGCCCGAGATGCTGAGCATCTTTGTCCCTGCGGAGCGTTCCGGTCCGATCGAGGCGTATGCGTTGCCTCCGTTGAGGGTGATCCAAGGGATGTTCGAGATCGACTCGACGTTGTTCACGATCGTCGGCTTGGCATAGAGACCCTCGATCGCGGGGAATGGTGGCTTCAGCCTTGGCTCACCCCTCCGTCCCTCCAGGCTGTTGAGGAGCGCCGTCTCCTCTCCGCAGATGTATGCGCCTCCACCGAGGTGGATGGTGACTGTCAGTGAGAAGTCGCTGTCGAGGATGTTCTCGCCGAGGAAGCCGGCTGCGGTCGCTTCGTCGATCGCTCTCTGGAGTCGGCGGGCACCCTTCGGGTATTCGCCCCTGATGTACACGAAGGCCTGCGAGACGCCGAGGGCGTAGCTCGAGATGATGGCTCCCTCGAGAAGTTGATGGGGATCACGCTCGGTGAGTTGCCTGTCGTTGAACGTTCCCGGTTCTGACTCATCACAGTTGACAACGAGGTATCTCGGATACGTGTCTGGGAGGAAACCCCACTTCACACCTGTCGGGAATCCGGCACCACCCCGCCCACGCATGTTCGAAGCTTTGACCTCTCCCGCAACATCTTCAGGGGTCATCTCGGTCACCGCTTTGCGTAAAGCGTCGTAACCGCCGGTAGCGAGATATCGATCGATCGTATGGCTGTCGGCGGGATGGGCGACCATCCGGGTGGTGAGGATCGTCTCGGTCATCGCCCGGCCTCCGATGATCCGTAGGGAGCGAAAGCGGGAACGGCACCGGTCGCACCTTCCGAATCTGTCGGCCCCCAGTCGAACGACCGTTGGCCCCCGAACAGTTGCTGCATCTCGTCTGCGAGAACGACCGCTGGAGTTGTGTCTGCCAGCCATTTGACGAGAGCGGATGCCTTGTCTGGTGTTAGGCCCTCGATCAGTTCATAGTTGACCTGCAGAGCCGGTGCACCGCCACACGCCCCGATGCATTCAGCACGCTCGACCGAGAACCGGCCGTCTTCTGAGGTGCTACCCCGTGGCGTCTGCGTCGCATCTTCGACAGACGCCAGGACTTCATCGCCGCCGAGGAGATGGCACGTGATGGAGGTGCACACCGAGACGAGATAGTCGCCAACGGGCTCGCGCTTGAACATCGTGTAGAACGAGGCAACGGATTGGACCTGGGCTGGAGTGATGCCGACAAGCTCTGCCACCTCGACCATGGCCACTTCCGTCACGAACTCGTGTTCAAGAGTTGCAAGGTACAGGAGAGGCATCAGCGCAGATCGCCTGTCCGGATACGAAGCAATCATCGTTGCCGCACGCTCCTGATTGGCCCGTGACCAATGTGAAATCACGTTTGTCATCGGTCAACATCCCCGAGCACAGGATCGACAGAGGCGATCGTGGCAACCACGTCCGCTAGCAATGAATCCGTCATCATCACGGGAAGCGCCTGGACGGCAGCGAACGACGGCGCCCTCCAATGCATCCTCCACGGCCTCGCACCACCCTTGGACACCAGCAGGCAGCCGATCTCGCCCCGCGGGCCCTCGACTGCCTGATATGCCGTCCCCTCGGGAACCTGGATGCCTTCGGTGAAGAGCTTGAAGTGGTGGATCAGAGCTTCCATCGACTCGTCGATCCGTGCCCGCGGTGGGGGTGTGACCTTGCGATCTTCTGTCCGATAGTCCCCTGACGGCATGCCAGCGACGACCTGCTCCACGATGCGAAGCGACTGACGCATCTCTTCCATGCGGACTGTGTACCGATCGTGGACGTCTCCGTGGACACCCGTGGGAACGTCGAAGTCGTACTGATCGATCCCGCAGTATGGGGCGGTCTTGCGGAGATCCCAGTCGATGCCGGATGCTCTCGCCATCGGACCGGTGATCCCGTACTGCTTGCACTCGTCAGGCGTCATCACGCCAACGCCCATCGTCCGGTCGAGGAAGATCGGATTCTCGTTCAGGAGTTCCTCGTACTCGTCGAGCCCACCAGAAACGGCGTCGATCAGGTTCGCTACGTCGTCCTCCCAACCGTGAGGGAGGTCGGCTGCAACACCGCCAGGGCGGATGTAGTTGTGGTTCATGCGGAGGCCGGTCGTCTTCTCGAAGAAGTCGAGGCAGACCTCTCGCTCCCGCCAGCCGTAAATCATCATCGACAAGGCGCCGATGTCCATGCCCTGGGTTGCGACCCACACGAGGTGGCTTGCGACCCGGTTGAGCTCCGTCATCAGCACCCGGATAGCGCTCGCCCGCTCAGGCACGTCGATCCCGAGGAGTTGCTCGACCGTCAACGAGAACGCTAGTTCGTTGTGGAACGGTGAGAGGTAGTCCATCCGGGTGACGTTCGTCGAGCCTTGGGCGTAGTTGAGGGCCTCTGCGGTCTTCTCCATGCCGGTGTGCAGATAGCCGATGATCGGCTTCGCACGACGGATGGTCTCCCCTTCGAGCTCAAGGTGGAGTCTGAGCACGCCGTGCGTTGATGGATGCTGTGGGCCCATGTTGATGATCTGACGCTCGTCGGCGAGCACATCCGATTCCCTCAAAAAGTCGTCATCGACCGCTATCCCTGACTGGATGTCGGCAGCGGGGTCCTCGGCTTCGGGCAGCATCTCCTGTGCGCCCTCGTCTGTCTCTGCGGCGAACGGGTACCGCTCCTCGGTGCCACTCACCCAGATGTCATGTGCGGCCCTCCGTTCGTCAGCAACGCTCGCTGCCTGTACTGGTTCAGCTGCCGCTTCCTCGCCCGCAGGATCTGTGACGTTCGTCGCGTCGCTCACAGGTCGGCGCTCCCGGCCTTGAACTGCACAGGGACCGCACCGATGTCGTAGTCCTTACGAAGCGGATACCCATCCCAGTCGTCTGGCAGGAGGATGCGAGTGAGATCGGGATGGCCAGGGAACACGATTCCGAAAAGGTCGTATGCCTCGCGCTCGTAGAAATTGGCTCCGGCGAATTCACTGGTGATGGTCGGGACCGAAGGATCGTCGTACGGGACCCGCGTCGTCAGGATCACCCGTTCCTTGGCACCCAGCGACACAAGATTCAGCCCGACCTCGAACCGAGGCGCCTGCGAGTAGTGATCGACGGCATACAGGTCGATGAAGAAGTCGAATCCAGCCGCACGGGCCGCCTGAACGATCCCTACCCAGCTGTCGACCAGCACCTCGACTCGGTGGTACGTCACATCCGACGAGGCGTAGGAGTGCTCCGTTACCACTGCGTCTGGGAACTCCCTGACGACGGATGCGATGGCAGCGTTCGCAGGTGGTGTCGATGCCGACTCTTCCATTTCAGGCCGGGCGGCGTTGTCCACGGTGTCCTCTTTGTCCGGCATGTCAGACGACGCCCGTGGAGCGACGAATCTCGCCATCCATGATCATCTGCTGCAGGCTCAGGATGCCGTGGATCAAGGACTGGGGGCCGGGAGGACAACCAGGGACGTACATGTCCACGGGGACGATCTGGTCAACACCCTGCACCAGTGCATAGTTGTTGAACATGCCTCCCGAAGATGCGCACGCACCCATGGCGAGAACCCATTTCGGTTCTGCCATCTGGTCATACACCTGCCGAAGCACGGGAGCCATCTTCTGCGAGACGCGGCCGGCGACGATCATCAGGTCCGCCTGGCGTGGCGAAGCCCGGAAGACTTCCATGCCGAACCGAGCGAGGTCGTTGTGTGCCGCACCCGTTCCCATCATCTCGATCGCACAGCAGGCGAGACCGAACGACGCTGGCCACATCGATCTCGTGCGGGCCCAGTTCACACCCTTCTCCACGGTTGTGAGCAGGAACCCCGGTTCGGACGCTGGTCCGGCCATCAGGCAGCCTCCTCGAGGGCCGGGTCGTCTGCGACGACCCTCCGATACCGAGCGCGCCTTGAGACGTTCCAGTCCAGGGCTCCACGCTTCCACACGTATGCGAGCGTCTCGATGAGCATGAGCATGAACGCCACAACAGCCGCCACGCCACCCCACCCGAAGGCCTCAAAGCGGACAGCCCATGCGAACAGGAAGATGATCTCGACGTCGAAGATCACGAACAACATCGCAACGAGGTAGAACTTCACAGGGAAACGAGCTGCCGGCTCCTGAAGCGGCACGATCCCACACTCGTACGGCGCAAGCTTCTCCGGAGTGGGATTGTTGGGAGCGACCAGCTTCGAAACGACGATGGCCGCCCCACCAAAGGCGAGTCCAAGTAGCGTCATCAGAGCGATCGGAAGGTAGTCGGCGAGCTCCATTGTCTGGGAGGTTACCCAGCCGTTGAGGCGAGCAGAAATCATCGGAACACGATTCTTCATGGTGTGAGACTCGCCCTAACCTCGGCTGCATGAAGCGAGAGATTCCTTCCGCTGCCGTCGCCAGGCTTCCCCGATACCTGCGGTGCCTATCTGACATGGCTGAGACGTCGTCGACATGCTCCTCCGAGGAGATCGCGCTGGCCGCTGGCGTCAGTGCAGCGCAGGTGCGCAAGGACCTTTCCTACCTCGGAAGCCATGGGACCCGAGGGGTCGGATACGACATCGATGAGCTGCGGATCCAGATCCGCAAGACGCTAGGGCTCATCAGCCACTATCCCGTCGTGATCGTCGGAGCCGGAAACCTCGGGCGAGCGCTCGCCAACTACAAGGGTTTCGAGAACTGGGGTTTCGAGATCGCTGCCATTCTCGATATCGACGAGGCCAAGATCGGCAAGGAGATCGCGGGCGTCGCTGTCGAGTCGCTTCACAATCTGGAAGAGATCGTCGATGAGCATTCGGTACGTATCGGGATCATCGCGACGCCGCCATCAGGAGCCCAGACCGTCGCCGATCGTCTAACCGAGGCGGGTGTGAAATCGATCCTCAACCTCGCACCGACGATCCTCAAGACGGACGACGATGTGTCTGTGCGGAGGGTCGATCTTTCCACCGAACTCGGGATTCTCGCCTACCACCTCAACCGGCCGTAGCCACCGCAGCCAGCTTCCGAGCACCGCGTTACTCGGCGGTGTCCGCTTCGTAGCGTGCAAGGGCCACCAGGAACATCGCCATGATCACCAGTGACCCGACCGTCATGGCGATCGATGGGAGCCTCATCTGAAGGGCGTTTAGACCCTCGAGGTTCGCAGGCCTGATGCCGCGAGGGGCGTAGACGATGAAGAGGATGCCGTTGATCGTTAGCCATCCGAACACAGCCGCGCCCGTAAGAAGGAAGGACAGTCGCTTGCCGACGTCGGTCCAGAGCACGAGCGCCAATGAACCGATGAACACAAGAACAGCGCCGGCGGCGATGGCGAATCCGCGCATGGCGACCGAGAAGTCATTGATGTGGCCGGTGTCTTCGTCGACCTGGTTGAACACCACACCGATCGCGTTCACGGCGAACTCCCGGACGAACGGGATCATCGCAAGCAACGAGACCACGAACGCTATGAGCCCCAGGGCCTCGAGGGTTGACAGTCCAGCTTCACTCCGCATCTTCGATGCGGTGCCGTGGAGTCGCCTGTTCATCACAGCGTCCTCTCGTACATCACGATCAGCGTGATCTGGGATTCAGACAGGATCTGGCCAAATGAAGGCATCCGCCCCGTTCCGAGACCGTTGACCCCGTAGCGTTTCGAATCGGTTGAACCAGAGATGACGAACCCGACGTGCTCATCGAAGTCGGGGAACTGGCTCACGGCGCGACCGGCCAGCAACGAGGGGCCCCACGCTCCCGTACCGGCTCCCTGTTCGAACGCGGCACCGGCCGAGTATCCGCCGGTGTGGCATCTCGCACAGTATCCGTTGAACAGCCCTGCGGCCTCCATGGCTTCCTCGACCGAGACGCCCATCTCAGATGCCTTGGCGTCGTAGTCGACGTCCCACAATTCGGTAACGGCGGCCGCCTCAAGGAATGCGAGGCCGTCATTCAGGCCCTTGAGGAAGTCTTCCTCCCTGTCCGCTGTCACGGTCAGGAGAAGAACCTCAGTTCCGAGCGTCGTGAGAAGTTCCTCGGCAGCATCAAGATCCGGAAGCGCGTTCCGATCGGCGTCCGTGTTCGTGAACGCGTTGCCAGGATCGAACGAGTAGCTGTATACACCCGATGCATCCGTGACGGTTTCGAGTGTCACTCGCGCCATCCTGGTGAGTGGCCCTTCGACCGAATCAGCAAGACCGTCCTTGTCCGTGTCGGAGGCTGGATTGTCACAGGTCGTTCCGACCAAGGCGGCGGATTCTTCCGTGCAGGTGCCGTCACTCTGAAAGAGATCCTTGATGTCATCTGGGAAGGTGCCGACCACCGCGCGTTGATTGCTGGCATCCTTGACGAGAACGATCTCCGCTTCCTGCTTCTCGATGAGAAGCTGCGTGGCGTCCGCGCCGCCCTCGATCGCTTTGATCGCGAGCGCGGTTGCCGTCTCGGACTTGTCGAAGGCGTCAGCCTGGCTGACCTGGATCGATCGCAGGTACTCGATGACCTGATCGACTTCCTGGACCGTCATGGCGCCGCCACCTTCAAGCCCGTTGGCTGGCATCGGTGTGCCGGCCCTGCCGAACTCGATCCAGTGCCTCACTTCGTCGTCGGAGTATCGGAAGAAGATGTCGTTGAGCGAGGGGACTGCCCACACCGTGCCGACACCTGACCGGGCCTCCGTGAACTCTGCTGATCCGCCGCCAGCGTCAGGTCCGTGGCAGGCTGCACATTGGAACCCGTCCAAGCTGAAGAAGTGTTCGCCAGCTTCGATGTCCTCTTCAAGGAACATGTCAGCTGCCTCGGCCTGACGGTCCGGTTCGTTGATGGCGTACCAAGGCAACGCGACAGCCAGAAGGATCGATCCGAAGAGCGCAGCGCGCAGAACCCTCGTGAGCTTTGCGTTCTCAAGCTCATCGTCAGAGATCGGCTGTGACAGGTTCGGTGGAGCTGTCTCTTGAGTGGCGGCCCTGGTTCGCCGGGAGTTCACATAGAGGAATCCCATCCACGCAAGCAGCAACACGACAGCGATGCTGAGAGCTGCCGCGCCAATCCCGATCCCCCCGCCTGCTGACGCAGGCTCGGAGCTCTCTGCTGCGAGAATGAAACCGGTGAGGTTCATCGGGCCCTACACACAGAATGGTCCCTGCGGATATTGCACCGTCTTGTTCTTCGATCGAGAAGTTTCCACGATTTCGCCCGTGTCGACGATCAGTTCCCCTGCGCCATTGACGGCTACGGCGAACCGATCGAGGTTCCGTGGGGCGGGCCCTGCCTCATACTCGCCGTGCCGGTTGTACTTCGAACCATGGCATGGGCATTCGAAGCCCTGGGATGACTCGCATGACGGAACCCTGCAGCCGAGGTGCACGCACCGCTGCCACAACGCGGTGAGTCCGATCCCGTCTGCTTCTCCGCCCGCAACAACGGGCGCCGAGACGTCCTCGAACGAGGAACCTTCGAGCCTGTCCATCTCGAACGGAACGACCCATGCCTGTGCGGATGGAACGAAGAGAGGCACGACGGAGCCACCCTGTAGGACCTGTGCTTTCAAATCCGTGACCTTGCCGATGTTGATAGGTGCGCCAAAGCCGCCCTTGATCTTCGGCCACATGAAGGCGAGGCTCGCGAGTGTGAATTGGAGCATGAAGAGTCCGAACACGGCCCCTATCGCCCGGTTAAAGAACTTCCTCCGCGTCACGCCGTAGCCCTCTGCGGAGATCTCCTCCTTCGGGACGTCCTCCTGATACTCGGCGGGCGCTGCGACCATCGTCGCCACTGCTTCATCGCCTCCTTCGGAGGTCGCCGCAACGGTGGCCATGGCGACACGACGAGCCTTGTCGGCCTCGACAGCCTTGCGGTCCAACTCGATGTCGGTAGCTGCTCCGTCTGACTCGGACCGACGCATGGCGATCACGATGACGCCAGCGGCAGCGATGATGCCGGCACCGATAATGAGGAGGATGAACGTCGTGGTTGTCATTCGAGAAGCGTCTTCAGGTCGTCGAAGAATATGCCGTCACGCCACGGGAACGTGAAGTTAAAACCCGGTCCTCTGAAGAAGGACCCGAAGATCGTCAACACGGACGCACCCATCACGAACACGGTGAAGATCGAGATCGCAAGCTTCCTGTCCGACGGCCGCACCGATGGATTCCGGTCGATGTACGGGACGAAGGCAAGAGCGACAACGCCGACCGTCGGGATGATCACGCCGGCGACCTGTGGGTCGAAGTAGGCCAACAACTCCTGGAGTCCGAGGAAGTACCACGGCGCCTTTGACGGGTTCGGCTGTTCGTTGAAGTTTGCGAACTCGAGCAGCGGGGCATCGACGAACGCCGAGAGCAATGTCAAGAACGCAAGCATCGCGAGAAGTGCAACGAACTCGATCGCCAGCAGGTGCGGCCAGACGTTGACCTTGTCCTGTGGCTCCTTCGTCGTGCCCTGGATGGCTCCCGCCTTGACGACGGTCAGGAGTCGTTGTGTGCGGACTCCCGGTGGTGGGCCCGTGGGGGCGGCAGCGGTTGGGGCGGCGGCCGAAGGTGCAGCGGCGGCTGCAGGTGCACCTGGAGCACCTGCTCCGGCCATGGCTGGCACCGCTGTGCCGTCGGCCTTTGCCCTGGCGAACATCGCTCGTTCGAGCAAGGAGCGGGGGACTCCGAATTTCGAAGCGTCGGCATCGAGATCCCTGCCACCACCGTCGGACGCAGCGGCAACAGGAGCGGCTGCGGAGGCACTGGCGGCCGGCGCCGCTTCGCCCTTCATCTCTGCGAGGACATCCTCAACGGGTCGCCCCTCGGCTTTGGCTCTCGCTTCGGCTGCCCGCCTCAGGAGATTCTCTGGTAGCTGTGCCACTGATTCTCCTTAAAGGGGTCCTGAGACGCCGCCGTCTTTACGGACCCGCCAGAAGTGGACGGCCATGAAGATGACGGTGATGAACGGAATGAAGAGGACGTGGAGGGTGTACCAACGAAGAAGGGTGTCCGCCGTGATCTGGACTCCACCAATCAGTACGAAACTGACCTGATCACCGAATACGGGCGCGTAAGCACCCATGTTGGTGCCCACGGTTACGGCCCACAACGCAAGCTGGTCCCACGGCAAGAGGTAGCCAGTGAACGACAAGAGGAGGGTCAGCGTGAGGAGGATCATGCCGACGACCCAGTTGAATTCGCGCGGTGGCTTGTAGGCACCGTGGTAGAAGACACGGGTCATGTGGAGGAAGACGGTGAGCACCATAATGTGGGCGCCCCACCGGTGCATGTTGCGCACAAGCTGGCCGAACGCAACGTCGGTCGCGAGTGCCTGAAGATCGAAGTACGCCTGTGGCGAAGTCGGGCGGTAGTAGAACATCAGGAAGATTCCGGTGACCGTCAGGAGGATGAACAGGAAGAAGCTCAGGCCACCGAGACACAATGTGTAGGAGAGGCGGACGCCATGCCTCTTCACCTTCACCGGATGGAGGTGATACAGCACATTGTTCATCACGACGTATGCGCGGTTTCGAGGTGAGTCGCCCCCGTCGGCTCGCGCAGGGGAACCGGGGCGGAAGATGGATGTCCACACCTGAGAGTTGCGGAGATGGTCTCCCATTCCGCCGACGAGGGTTCCGAGCCCTCCTCTCCCCTTCTCGTCTGCCACGTTGGTGCTCCTCTTCAGCTCTTACCAGCGGACGCCGTACGAGACACCGCTCTTGGTGTCTCGTTCGCCATTGTCAAATTCCCATGGCGCTGCCTCAAAGGGCTCTGTCCCAGCAGCGAGTGATCCACCGAATTTCCCGATGGTGATCACGTTCGTCGGGCAGCGATCGACGCACAGTTTGCACCGCGTGCACTCGGTATCGTCTATCAGAAACATCGCCTGATTTTCTGCCTTATCGTTCGGATCTTCGACGCCCACAGCCTCCGCGATGACGCTCGTCGACAGTATGTGGATGCACTTCCACGGACAGATGTCGACGCAACCCGCACACAGGATGCATTCGGACTGGTTGATGTGAATGAACTGCTTCGGCTTGACGGCTGCCGTCATGTACGCGGTGTCTACGACTGCGAGTTGGTAGTCGTCCCTGATTGGAGGGGTCTCCAGCCATACTTCTTTGGCCATCTCAGCGGTCCACCCTCAGCGGACGACCGTAGCTCGAGACCGGAGTCGGCTTCGGCTGGTCAGCCTTCTTTGCTCTCTCCTGCATCTGGTACATCACGACCGGGATAACGATGACCATCGTCGTGGCGTACCCGGCGACGATCATGTCCTTGAGGGTGGCGTAGGAGATCTCGACTTCGTTGTTCATCGCGAGGATCGGAGGGATCGTCACGAAGATCTTCGCTGGCGTCCAATCGAGCGTCGCCTGGAAGAGCGTCAGCATCTGGTTCGGGACCACAGCGAACAAAATGGTCATCAAACCAGAGAACAACAACGCTCCGAGCATCGCCCTCGCCCATGTCAGCTTCCGCTTGTAGATGAAGCCGAACGTGAGGCCCGCCAATATGAGGAGAACGCCCCCGAGAGCCACAGATTGTGCGGTGATCACAAGAACCCAGTTGCGTGGAACGAGGCTGTACAACTCCTGGCCGAACTCGTCGACTTCTGGCGCTTCAGCCATATGGGAGATTACAGACCCAAGAATCACCGTCACGAATCCTACGAGGACCGCGCCGACGCCGATAAATGCACGTGTTCGTTCGTTCACATTTCTTCCTTGATGCGGCGTCATTCTATGCAGACTGTGGACTCTCCGATAGTCATAGCGATCCGAAGTTGTCGAGCGAGCCAAACGCACGCCTGGCGCTCTGTATGCAGAGGCGAAGGAATACATGTGGCTGCCTGTCTGCGGCTAGAGTTGCGACCGCCGAACAACGGCAGGGCAACGTACCGCACCAGGAGGACGCCCAAAGCGTGACCGCTGAAATCTCGTCCAACGAAGCGCAGGACAGCGCGACGGATTCGAACACGCCCGCCATTGCACGGCGCTACACGATCGTTGCAGCGGTGTTCCTCGTCCTCGGAGCCATCGCAGCCACGTTCGCAGGGCTTCAGGCCGTCTTCCCCACTTACTTGGGAGAGATCGGTGAACTCTCGTACGGCCGCATGGCCCCGGCGAGCCGGACACTCCTCACTGAGGGATGGTTGGCGATCGGGCTTCTCGGGGCCTCACTCTATGCGATCGCCAAGGTCACAGGTTCAGAGATCAGACGGTCGCTCCTGGCAAACATCGCACTGGCGCTCCTCACCGTCGGCGGACTCCTGGGAGCCGCTGCGATCTTCGCTGGCTTCCAGACGGGTATCGCAGGGTTCGAGGCTCCGGTCTGGGCAAGGGCGATAACGGTCCTTGGATATGTTCTCGCCGCCATCTCGATTTCGTCGACGGCTCGCAACACCGGCGATTCACTCGGTGCGACTGGCTGGTATCTCACAGCGTCGGCATGGTGGCTTGCCGCTACGAGCATCCTCAGTCTGATTCCCGCTCTTGCGTTCACCCCTGGCGTCAATCTCGTTCCCGCCATGGACGGGATCTCAGGGACGATCTTGACGTCCTTTGCCGGCGCCGGCATGACGGGCATGTTCGTCATCGCGACCAGCATCGGGCTGTTGTACTTTGCGGCGACCTCGCTGACCGGGACCGATCCATCCGAACCCCGCCCGCTCGGCGCTCTTGGCTTCTGGTCGGTGGCGATCGTGTGGGGCTCCATGGGTGCAACACCGCTGATCTTCTCCGCAGCTCCAGACTGGTACGAGACGCTCGGTGTCGGCATCGCCATCGCCGCATTCGTGCCGCTCCTCGCCGTCGCTGCGGACCTCGGCCTCATGTTCAGGGGCACGGTCGACAAGATCACAGACAGGGCCACACTCCGATATGCATCGGTCGCCTTCCTTGCTTTCGCAGGAGCGACAGGGGCGAATGTGATCCTGACGTTCCGCACGACGAGTTCCGTCGTCGGGTTCACGACGTGGCAGATAGGCACGCGATCGCTCATCGTTCTCGGCGGGGCGACGTTCGCGATCTTCGCCGCACAGTCGATCATGCGGGGTGGCCGTTCGTCCGGTACCTCCTTCCACTTCAGTTGGTCCGTAAGCGGACTGATCGGCGTCGCTGCAGGCTCCCTCATGGGGGGTGCGATAGCTGGCTTCTCGTGGGCGGCTGGCCCAACGGCAGGCGCATACGTCAACAGCGGCGACGCGTGGGAGATCACGGCAGTATCGCTTGAGCCGTTCCTCCTGATCATCGGCGTGTCGCTCGCCTTGTTCGCTGTCGCTCAGATCTTCTACCTCATCACCTTGTTCGGATCCAGCGAAGACGAGGACCTCGTCGTGCCTGACGGCTCGGCCGAGTTCGACCTCCAATTCGAAGGTCGCTCGAAATACCCGACGTGGAGACGCCTGGTCTGGGGTGGCGTCACGGTGTGGGTTACAGCGAGCCTCCTCACCGGCTTCCTGCCAATGCTTGACCCTGGCAACTCTGAGGCCACGAGACTCGGCGAAACGAGGGTCTACGTCGACGGCTCGTCAGAACTCGAAGGACGCAACCTGTACATCTCTGAGGGTTGCGTCGAGTGCCACAGCCAGACGGTTCGACCGGTGGCTGCAGACGTCGGGCTCGGAGCCGTCAGCTTGGCTGGCGACTACGCCAACGAGGCACCTGTCTTCAGCGGAATCGTTCGGTTGGGCCCAGACCTCATGCACTACGCAGGTGAAGGCGGTCTCGATGCTGCTCAGGTCGGGAATCATCTGAGGGACCCACAGGCGACCAGAGCGTGGTCTGTCATGCCGTCGTACTCGTATCTGTCTGACTCAGAGATCGATCAGTTGGTCAGCTACATACAAACTTTGAAGACGCTGAGGTAGGACGAATGGACGAGCTACTCAAGAAGGTCGCCGAGATTCGCGGTATGCCCGCGTCGCTCGTTGAGCGTTCGGCGCAGGCGCGGGCTGACAAGACCGGAGCCACACTCGAAGAGGTGTTGACAGAATGGGCCGGCGGAGAAGCAGCCGCCCCGAAAGCTGAAGCCGACTCACCCGAACCCGAACCGGAACCAGCCGCAGCTGAGGATCCGGCGGCTACCGAGCCATCTGTACCGGGAACTATCACCGTCGACTATCTCATCTCGCTCGCAGCGGAAGCGAAGCGGATGCCACCGAAACTGATCCAGTCATCAGCAGCAGCACGATCCGAACACTCCGGCGAATCGATCGAGTCTGTACTCGCCGGTTGGGCGGGCGTCGATCTCGACGAACTGCAAGAGCAGGCCGCCGCCGCTCCTGCCGAGCCAGCACAGCCTGATACGCCACCTGCGGCTTCCACTCCCGAGGAACCTTCCGCCCCAGCCGACGAAACTCCCGCTCCCGCTGCGGTACCCGTCGCTGCGGCCGCCGCTGCAGCCATGACGCTTGACCAATTGCTCGACAAAGTGGCAGAGGTCAAGGGCATGCCAGCATCGCTCACGAAGCGTTCGGCTGAAGCTCGAGCCAAAAAGACTGGTGAGCCTCTCGAGGCCGTCCTTCTTGACTGGGCCGGCCTCGACGCCGACACGGTCATCGCAGCGTCAGGTGCCGCACCCGCTGCAGAAGCTGCAGCACCGGCTGCTGCTGAGCCGACAGACGCTCCTGAAGAAGCCGCCCCGGAGTCAACAGAGATCGAGGTGATCGAGGGCGAAGCCCCGGAGGCACAGGCTGACGATGACGAAGCGGATGGATCTCCCGCGGCCACGACCAGCCGCTACCCAGTGTGGCTCGCTGCTGCCTTCGTTCTCATCCCCATCCTTGCCGTCATGTACATCCTCGTCGCACCAGACGGACCGGACTGCGGGACGGGCGGCCAACTCCTCGTTGATCCCTCCACCGGGAACGCTGTGAACTGTGACGGGTCTGCCTACGGCAGTTCAACCGTCGACAACTTCGCAGCCGGAGCTGCCGTGTACACACAATGCGTCGCATGCCATGCAACGGACGGTTCAGGCGGCGTCGGTCCGGCCTTCACTGGCGGCGCCGTACTCGCAACGTTCCCAGCAGAGTCGTGCACCGACCACATCGATTGGGTCGAACTCGGAACGGGCGGCTGGCCCGACTCGACATACGGTGCGACGGCGAAGCCAGTTGGCGGTGGAGGGGTGATGCCGGCATTCGGTACAACCCTCGACGAAGTCGCCCTCGCACAGGTCGTTCTGTACGAGCGGGTCCAATTCGGAGGCCAGGATCTCGCTGCAGCCGAGGTGGATTGCGGACTCGTCACGCAGGAAGATGCCGCTGCAGCATCCGCAGGCTGACCTTCAGGTCTTGCAGTGATCAGCCGGTAGTCTCCACACGATGAGCACATCGGCTGAAACATCGGTACTGGTCGTCGGTGGCGGGCCCGGAGGAGCATCTGCCGCATACTGGCTTGCCCGCAACGGCATTGACGTTCATCTCGTCGAGAAGAAGCAGTACCCGCGCGAGAAAGCCTGCGGGGATGGACTCACGCCACGAGCCATCCATCAACTCCTGGCGATGGGTTTCGACTTCGAGGGACTGGACCTGCACCGCATCGATGGTCTCCGCTCCTACGCAGGAGGACTGAAGATCGAACTCGGATGGCCAGAGCACTCCGTACTCCCCAACTGGGGCGCCACGATGCGCCGAGCAGATCTCGACGGCACCGTTGCGGCACTCGCAGAGGCCCAGGGGGCCCGCATCGAACAGGGTACGACCGCCACACCGATCTACGAGAGCAACGCCGTCACAGGGGTCGAACTCACGAACGCCGACGGCACCCGAACCAAGCACCCCGACTTCGTAGTGATCGCCGACGGCTCGAATTCCCGGTTCGGCCGTGGTGTCGGAGCAAGCAGACGACGGGACTACCCGTTCGGGCTCGCGGTTCGGGCGTACTACGAGAGCCCGAACTCAGATGACCGATTCATCGAGAGCCAGCTCGACATCAGGGACGACCAAGGCCGTGCCATGCCCGGCTATGGCTGGGTCTTCCCGCTCGGAGATGGCGAGATCAACGTCGGAGCGGGACTTGTCTCGACGTTCAAGGGTTGGAAGGACATAAACACTTCCCACATCCTCGATGCCTATTCGGGTGACCTGCCAGACCACTGGAAGGTCGACTCCGAAACATCACACACGAAGCCACTCGGGGGAAAGCTCCCCATGAGCCTGTCGGTTGGCCCGAAGGTCGGTCGCAACTGGTTACTGATCGGCGATGCGTCCGGTGCGGTCAACCCGTTCAACGGTGAGGGCATCGACTACGCCTACGAGACCGGGCGCATGGCTGCCCACCACATCGCAGAAGCAGCCACCACGGAGACCCGATCACTCGCACCGTATGCGGCGGAACTCGAAGAGGTTTACGGCGACTACCACCGCGTCGCACGCGTCTTCGTCAAGGCCATCGGTAACCCCACCGTTATGAAGACACTCACCACCGTCGGCCTGCGATCAAAGCCACTCATGGAATGGACGCTCAAGGTGATGGCCAACCTCCTCGACCCCGAGGAAGCCAAGATGTCAGAGCACGTCTACAACGCCATCGAACGCGTAGTCAACGTAGGTTCCTGACGGACAACGGGTGCTGCCGGGTTGCATCATGTCGTCGAAACGTCTGCCCGCCTCAGCCTGCAACAGGCGGCTGGCCGTTCGGGTCGAGCGAGCCGAACTGGCTCGCAGTTGGCTCTGCTCAGCAGAACCACGCTTCGGTGAGTTTGGGCCGACCGACGGTCGCTCCCTGATCGATCGCGTCCGGTGGCACGCTGAGGCTCGATCCTTCGGTGACCGCGAGCCACTGGGCGACGAAGGTGTCGGAAACAGATTGTCCGCTCGTCACCCCTGCCTCGGCGATGGAGACGAGCGTGCTCGCCAATCGGTCCATATCCGGATCGTCGGCGAACCAAGAGTATGAGAGCGTCTCTGCGTCGAACGGGCCGAGGTACGGGTGGAGTTCCGGGATCTCGAGCATCAGCGACCCCTTCGGAATCAGAAGCCGAATCCCCATCTGCACGGGATCTGTCGATTCGACCAGGTCATGGGCACTGATGAACCGGAACATCGCGTCGACGTCGTCTCGCGTCGTCCATGGCGTGAACGGCAGCCACGAGGGCCGAAGGTCGATGCCAACGTCACGCAGGCGATGAACAGCCGTCGCTGCGTCACCAGACGTGTGGCCCTTGTCGAGCAGTGTCAGGATGTGATCGTTCATGGATTCCAGAGCCGAGACGACGAACAGGCACCCTGCGGACGCGAATTCGCTCCAGATGTCATCGTGATCCAGGATGTGCTCAACCTTGACGGTGCAATCGAACGTGATGTCTGGGTGGCGTTGGCGCATCGCCCGGACGATCCGCATCGAATGCGCGGGACCGTTGAGAAAGTCAGGATCACCGAACGTGATGTGCCGAGCACCTGCCGCCACGTGTTGATCGATGTCTGCAAGGACCGACGCCGGATCGACGACCCGCAGGCGTCCGTCGTAGACGGGCGGAATCGGACAGTGGCGACAACGATGGACGCAGCCGTGACTCGCCTCGACGGCACCGACGAGGCGATGCTCGTTACCGATCGCAAGACGGGCGTATCGCTCGAGGGGAGGGAGAAGGCTTCGCTCGGGCGTGTGGAATCCCCCGCGGTCGAGATGGATGCTGATCGGCTGCTCCCCTGAACCGTGTGCGAGCCAGTCAACGAGAGCGGCCTCGTATTCACCAACGATCGCCCGGTCAAACAGAGCTGCAGCTTCCGGTTCGGCCGAGGTCGCCGCGTACAACCCGTAGGCAGCGACGGGAAGATCGGGTCTGCGGTGTTTGATATCGCGGGCGACCTGGAGCGCCAGGCGCATCGCGGTGTGCATCGGGGTGGAGATCGCGACGGCATCTGCCCCGTCGATCGCGCGGGGGTCCCATGTCTCGACCGACAGGTCGATCGCACGCACATCGTGTCCTGCGTACCGAATCGCGGCGGCAGGACTCGCCACATGGACCGGCTGTCGACCGAGCTCGTATGTCGAGATGAGGAGGACTCGCATGACGAGAGACTCTATAGGAGGCCCAGCGGCGTCCAATCCCGACTCTCGGACGAGGACAGGCAGCTTGCTGTAGGCCAGCACCCGATGAATCAATAAAGGCTCTTGATACCTGCCGTGATCACTGAGGCATCAACGATCCCCTCGTCGATGACGGAACCGTCCGCGGATTCGATCACCGGAACCCGATGGTTATACCGCTCGAGGAGTTCGAGGTCCAGGTCGATGTCGACAATCTCGATCGTGGCGCCGTAGCGCTGAGCCAGTGGCTCGAGTTGTTCCAGCGCCTTGTCGCACAGCGGGCAGCCGACGCGGGTATAGAACGTGATGAATGGCACCGCCTACCACCTCGCTATCTTCATCGCCATGAGACCCGTGACCTCAATTGCTGTGGCGATACTGCTTGCGTTCATCGTCGGCGCCTTCGTGGTCAAGTTGCTTTCGGGTGGGCTTTCACCGTAACGGGGTAGCCCCGACTTCGAAAAGCAGAGCTGTCAGGGTTCGGCGTCCCAGCCGTTGCCATCATCGTCTACCGCCCGATCACGATCATCAGCTTCGTGGGTGCGGAGGTGGTGGTCTCTCTATGAACCAACGATCGTCAGATCGATACGATTCCCGCCGTCTGGACGACCGATGATCACAGGGTCACCGACACCGATCTCAAGGTCATCATCCGCCCGACCACCCCGGACTGCGATAGCGATCTGGCCATGGGAATCGACGTGAACAACCGGCTCACCCTCTTCGACGGAGCCGAACGAGACCTGCCAACTGATCCTCGACTCGCGCAGCGAGGCACCGATGCGTACGTCATCCCCCACGACGAGCCCGAGCGCGTTGAGGTCCTCGGGAGACACGTTGAGTTGTGCGTTTCCGTACGTATCCACCCATAGCACGGAAGCCTTGATGGCGCCGTTACCGGCCGGTTCGGCGAGCGGGATGAGGAGTGGCGTGATCGAGTCGGGGTCAAGGACGGGCCCCAGGTCTGTGATCTCGGCCTGGCCATCGGCGAGCACCGCGGCAGCAGGTCCGAACACATCCCGACCGTCGAACGTCGCACCGCTTGCAGGAAGCCGGAAACGCTCGTCCTCAAGAGACACGATGAGATCTGCACCTCCAACCATGGCCACGGCGGGCGCAAGCACGCCGTTGTCAGGCCCCACGAAGTAACCGACCGGAGTGCGAGCCGCGATCGCTCGACGTTCGGTGCCGACGCCGGGATCGACAACCGCGAGGAACACGCCTTCAGGCAAGAACTGCACCGCTCTCGTCAGCGCCATCGCGCCTCCGTGTATGTCCCCACGCCCGATGCCGTGGGTGATATCGATCACGCGGACGGAAGGAGCGATCCGTGCGATAACACCGTGAACGACGCCAGCGAACTCGTCGTCGTAGCCGAAGTCCGTCAAGATCGAGATGGGCACGCTCATGCCCGCGAGCGTAACGGGACGGGCCCGCCCATAGCCCCCGAACAGCCCCCTTGGCAACGCGTTAGTGTGTTGTGCAACGAACCGGAGGAACCATGTCGGACAACAAAGGCGTCTTCGACACGATCGAACCTGAAGAGAGCGTCAAGAAGCCAAAACTCGACAAGAAGGTCTACGAGAAGGAGCTCGCTCGCCTGCAGACGGAGCTCGTCAAGCTCGGAAGCTACGTCAAGGATGAGGGCCTAAGGGTCGTCGTGGTGTTCGAGGGAAGGGACGCCGCAGGCAAAGGTGGGGCGATCAAGCGGATCACGGAGCGCGTGAGCCCACGCACATTCCGGGTAGAAGCTCTCGGTACGCCGACAGAGCGTGAGAAGACACAGTGGTGGTTCCAGCGGTACGTCGCCTACCTGCCTGCCGCCGGCGAGATGGTCCTCTTCGACCGGTCGTGGTACAACCGTGGCCTTGTTGAGCCAGTCATGGGTTTCTGCACAGAAGATGAATACAAGGAGTTCCTCCGCTCGGTACCTGAATACGAAAGGATGCTCGTACGGAGCGGGATCATTCTCCTGAAGTACTGGTTCTCAGTTAGCGATGAAGAGCAGGAGCGTCGTTTCCAAGCGCGGATAAACGACAAGACAAAGCGGTGGAAGCTTTCGGGCATGGATCTTGAGTCACGGACCCGTTGGGTCGAGTTCTCAAAGGCAAAGGATGTCCTGTTCGACCACTCGGACATCAAACAGGCACCGTGGTTCGTGGTCAACGCCGAAGACAAGAAGCGGGCCAGGCTCAACATGATCACCCACCTGCTAGACCAGATCCCCTACGAGGACCGCACGCTCGGCGAGGTCGACCTTCCACCCCGCCAGCAAGACGCTGGCTACATCCGGCCACCACTGTCTGAGCAGACATTCGTGCCGGAGGTTTGGTAGTCGCTCGCCTGCGGCTCGCTCCCGACGTACTGCGTAGTACGTAGTACGTGCTGGGGAAATGCTCCTCACAGTTGCGATGACGGAGCGACGGGGGTCGATGTTGATGGGTCGGTCGGGGTGGCTACGGGGACGTTTGCGAGAAGTTCCATCGCACGCTCGTTCCGCTCTTCGATCGTCAAATCTTCCCATGTGTTGATCTCGGCGAGCGTACGATCTGCCCACGTGTTGACCGTGTTGATCAGGCTTATGAAGAAGTCAATCGCTAGGACGCGGACGTAGACCTCATCTTGGAGAGCACCCCGACCGTCCATGTACTCCTGCTTGACCTCGCCGCCGAATCTGAGCATCTCGCGTGCGTCGAACTGCACCTGCTCGAGCGTC